>NZ_JABWQY010000011.1:0-199606 GCF_014268685.1 Pseudomonas sp. SWRI92 | reverse complement strand
CCGGATACATTAGCGCAAGCCTGATTTACCGTTCATCGTGACTGAGTAGCAAAAGGTAGGCTGACCATACATTTGCTTACTTTTACGCTTCATAAAAGTGAGTCGCTGTAAAAGCGAAACCATTAGCCGCCATCACCGCAGAAACGGATATGTACTCGATCAAAAAGAAGTCAGGTAACCCCCTCCGGCTCCTCCAACGCCGCCAACACCAACGGATGCAACACCGCATCCGGATGTTTTTCCTGCCACGCCCCGAGATCCCGGCGCATCCCCGGCGTCCAGAAATTCTTGATGTGCTGTCGAACCCCACTCACCGCCAACGCCTGATCAGGCTCCGTGGCGAAATACCGAGCGATCTCGTTGGCCATCTTGATCAGGTTCTGCGAGCTCATCGGCGCACCTCGGCTTTTTCGGCATGGCGACGTTCCTTCAGCAAGCGGCCTTGTTCATCACTGAACGCCTGGTAACGCTTCTGCCATTCCGAAGGCTGGCTGACCCGCACGATTTCCACCGCCGTGACCTTGTATTCCGGACAATTGGTGGCCCAGTCGGAGTTGTCGGTGGTGATCACATTGGCCCCGGATTCAGGGAAGTGGAAGGTCGTATAAACCACCCCCGGCGCGACCCGCTCGGTCACCTTCGCGCGCAGCACCGTCTGCCCGGCGCGGCTGCCGATACCGACCCAGTCTTCGTCGACAATCCCGCGGTTCTCGGCATCGGTCGGATGGATTTCCAGGCGATCCTCTTCATGCCAGGCCACGTTCTCGGTGCGCCGGGTCTGGGCGCCGACGTTGTATTGGCTGAGGATCCGGCCGGTGGTCAGCAGCAGCGGATAGCGGCCGTTGACCTTCTCTTCGGTGGGCACGTAGCCGGTGAGCATGAAGCGCCCTTTGCCGCGCACGAACTCGTCGATGTGCATGGTCGGCGTGCCGTCCGGCGCGGCATCGTTGCATGGCCATTGCAGGCTGCCATGGCGTTCCAGTTCGGCGTAGCTGACGCGGCTGAACGTCGGCGTCAGGCGGGCGATCTCGTCCATGATTTCCGAAGGATGGTTGTAGTGCATCTTGTAGCCGAGGGCATCGGCCAGGGCGATGGTGGCTTCCCAGTCGGCCTTGCCGGCCAGCGGATCCATCACTTTGCGGACCCGCGAGATGCGGCGCTCGGCGTTGGTGAAGGTGCCGTCCTTTTCCAGGAACGAGCTGCCCGGCAAAAACACGTGGGCGAACTTCGCTGTTTCGTTGAGGAAGATGTCCTGGACGATCACGCATTCCAGGGCAGTCAAGGCCGCGGTCACATGCTGGGTGTTGGGGTCGCTCTGGGCGATGTCCTCGCCCTGGCAGTAAAGCGCCTTGAAGGTGCCGTCCAGCGCCGCCTCGAACATGTTCGGGATGCGCAGGCCCGGGTCGGGTTGCAGGGTGACGTTCCAGGCTTGTTCGAACTGGGCGCGCACCGCTTCGTTGGAAATGTGTCGGTATCCGGGCAGCTCATGGGGGAACGAGCCCATGTCGCAGGAACCCTGGACGTTGTTCTGCCCACGCAGCGGGTTGACGCCGACGCCCTCGCGACCGATGTTGCCGGTAACCATGGCCAGGTTGGCGATGCCCATCACCGAGGTGCTGCCCTGACTGTGTTCGGTGACGCCGAGGCCGTAGTAGATGGCCGCGTTACCCCCGGTGGCGTAGAGCCGCGCGGCGGCGCGGATCTGGGCAGCAGGCACGCCGCAGACCGGGCCGAGGATCTCGGGCGCGTTCTCTGGCAGGCTGACGAAATCGCGCCAACGGGCAAAATCTGTCGCCTCGCAACGCTCTTTTACGAAAGGCTCGTCAACCAGGCCTTCAGTGACGATCACGTGGGCCAGCGCATTAAGCATCGCCACGTTGGTGCCCGGACGCAGCTGCAAATGCAGTTCGGCACGAGCGTGGGGTGAATCCACCAGGTCGATGCGCCGTGGGTCGATAACGATCAGCCGCGCGCCCTGGCGCAAGCGACGCTTGAGCTGGGAGCCGAACACCGGGTGAGCGTCGGTGGGGTTGGCGCCCATCACCATGATCACGTCGGCTTTCATCACCGAGTCGAAGTTCTGCGTGCCGGCGGATTCGCCCAGCGTTTGCTTGAGGCCGTAACCGGTCGGCGAATGGCAGACCCGGGCGCAGGTGTCGACGTTGTTGTTGCCGAACGCCGTGCGCACCAGTTTCTGCACCAGGTAGGTTTCTTCGTTGGTGCAGCGGCTGGAGGTGATGCCGCCGATGGAATCGCGGCCGTACTTGAGCTGGATCCGCCGCAACTCGCTGGCGGCATAGGTGACCGCCTCTTCCCAGCTCACTTCCTGCCACGGGTCGCTGATGTGCTTGCGGATCATCGGCTTGGTGATGCGGTCCGGGTGAGTCGCGTAGCCCCAGGCAAAGCGGCCCTTGACGCACGAATGGCCGTGGTTGGCCTGGCCGTTCTTGTCCGGGACCATGCGCACCAGTTGTTCGCCTTTCATCTCGGCGCGGAACGAGCAGCCCACGCCGCAATAGGCGCAGGTGGTGACGACGCTGCGTTCCGGCTGGCCGATCTCCACCACGCTCTTGTCGATCAGCGTGGCCGTCGGGCAGGCCTGGACGCAAGCGCCGCAGGAGACGCATTCGGAATCGAGGAAGTTGTCGCCGCCGGCCGCTTCCACCCGGGAATCGAAACCACGCCCGGTGATGGTCAGGGCGAAGGTGCCCTGGATTTCCTCGCAGGCGCGCACGCAGCGACTGCAGACGATGCATTTGCTCGGGTCGTAATCGAAATAAGGGTTGGACACGTCCTTGGCTTCGGCCAAGTGATTGGCGCCTTCGTAGCCATAGCGCACCTCGCGCAGGCCCACCTGCCCCGCCACCGTTTGCAATTCGCAGTTGCCGTTGGCCGGGCACGTCAGGCAGTCCAGCGGGTGATCGGAAATGTACAGCTCCATCACATTGCGGCGCAGCGTGGCGAGCTTGGAGGTCTGGGTGCGCACCACCATGCCCTCGGTCACGGGCGTGGTGCATGAGGCCGGATAACCGCGCATGCCGTCAATCTCGACCAGGCACATGCGGCAGGAGCCGAAGGCTTCCATGCTGTCGGTAGCGCACAGCTTGGGGATGGTGGTGCCGAGCAAGGCCGCCGCGCGCATCACCGAGGTGCCGGAAGGCACATTGATTTCGCGACCATCGATGGTCAGGCTGACTTGCACGTCGCTTTCGCGAGCCGGGGTGCCCAGGTCGATGTCGCTGGCTGGGTCGAAGATGGTAATCATTGGTCGGCCTCCGTGGTCGCCAGACCGAAGTCGGCGGGGAAGTACTTGAGGGCGCTGGCGACGGGGTAGGACGTCATCCCACCGAGGGCACAGAGCGAGCCGTATTGCAGGGTGTCGCAAAGGTCTTGCAGCAACGCCGCCTGTTCCTGACGGGCGTTGGCATCGGTGCTGGCAATCAAGCGATCCACCACCTCGACACCACGGGTTGAACCAATGCGACACGGCGTGCATTTGCCGCAGGATTCCTCGGCGCAGAACTGCAAGGCGAACCGGGCCATCCGGGCCATGTCGAGGCTGTCGTCGGCGACCACCACGCCACCGTGGCCGAGCATCGCGCCCATGGCCGCGAACGCTTCATAGTCCAGCGGTGTATCGAACTGCGCCGGAGGCACCCAGGCGCCCAGCGGTCCGCCGACTTGCGCGGCCTTCAGCGGACGCCCGCTGGCGGTGCCGCCGCCGTACTCTTCCACCAACTCGCGCAGGCTCAGGCCGAACGCGCGCTCCACCAGGCCGCCGCGACGAATATTGCCGGCCAGCTGGAACGGCATGGTGCCCAGCGAGCGACCCATGCCGAAGTCGCGATAGAACTGCGCGCCCTTCTCCAGGATCACCGGCACGGAGGCCAGGGTCACGACGTTATGGACCAGGGTCGGCAAGCCGAACAGGCCCTGTAACGCTGGCAGCGGCGGCTTGGCGCGGACCATGCCGCGCTTGCCTTCGAGGGATTCCAGCAGCGCCGTTTCCTCGCCGCAGATGTAGGCGCCGGCGCCCACCCGGACGTCAATGTCGAAGGCGCAACCGCTGCCGCCCACGTCCGCGCCCAGGTAACCGGCCTCGCGGGCGATGTGCAGGGCTTGATTCAATGTGCTGATGGCGTCCGGGTATTCGGAGCGTACGTAGATGTAGCCCATCGTCGCGCCGACGGCGATCCCGGCGATGACCATGCCTTCGATCAGCAGCAAGGGATCGCCTTCCATCAACATGCGGTCGGCGAAGGTCCCGGAGTCGCCCTCGTCGGCGTTGCACACCACGTATTTCTGCGGGCCTTGGGCGTCGCGCACGGTGCGCCACTTGATGCCCGCCGGGAACGCCGCACCACCGCGACCGCGCAAACCGGAGTCCAGCACATTGGCAACAACCTCGGCGCCGTCCATCTGGATCGACCGAGCCAGGCCGAGGAACCCACCTTGGGCGCGGTAGTCGTCCAGGGACAAGGGTTGGGTGATGCCGGCACGGGCAAACAGCAGGCGTTGCTGGCTTTTCAGGTAGGGAATGTTTTCCACCAGCCCCAACGCTGATGGATGGCTGCCTGGGTCGTGGGCGAGCGCATCGAGCAGGCCCGGCACGTCTTGTGCGGTGAGCGGGCCAAAACCCAAGCGCCCTTCGGGCGTCTCGAGCTCCACCAACGGCTCCAGCCAATAAAGGCCTCGGGAACTGGTACGCCGCACCTGAAGCGGCAATTGACGACGCCCGGCCTCATGGACCAGCGCCTCAGCCACTTTGTCCGCGCCGACGGCACGGGCCACTGAATCACGGGGAATGCAGAGGGTCAGCATGGACCATCCTCCAGGCAGCCATTGACCAGTTGGCGCAGGCGTTCAGGGGTCAGTCGTGCGTGCAACTCGCCGTCCAACTCCAAGGCCGGCGAGCAGACGCAGGCACCCAGGCAGTAGACCGGCCGCAAGCTGATGGCTCCGTCGGCGCTGGTGCCGTGATCATCCAGCGACAGTTGCTCGCGTAATTGGGCAGCCAAGCCCTCGGCCCCCATGCTCTGGCACGACTCGGCCCGGCACAGGCGCAGCGTATGGCGCGCAGGTGGCGTGGTGCGAAAGTCATGGTAGAAGCTGATCACCCCGCGCACTTCAGCCTGGCTGAGGTTCAGGGCATGGGCGATTTCCGGGACGGCGGCGTCGGGCACGTACCCGCAACCTTCCTGGATGGCATGAAGGATGGGCAACAAGGCACCGGGGGTGTCCTTCTCGCGCGCCAGCACGCTGTGGATCAGAGGCAGGTGAAGCGTCTCATCAGGCATAAACGTACCTCGGCATCTCGAACGGCAGCGCCGCGTGGCGGTAGTCGTTCGGAGTCTTGGCGGCGGCGTGCGGCCCACGTCACGGTAGCGTGGCAAATCCGATCGCCATTCTAGCTCTCCGGCCGGGTGTCTTTGGTGCACTAGGTCCGGGGCATCTTCACAGCTTGCCACGCCCGGGGGGTGGCGATTGCACGTGGACGACGAAACGTGTTCTGAAAGCGACCAAGCGTGAGAAGTTGTCCTGCATCCACGAAAGGCAAATGCACAAGTGAGTGTAGGCGATCCACAGCTATCAGTGGCTATCGGCCGTTTTCCTGACTGCCAGCGTGGCGAGTGCTTTGCTGGATCACCACATAAGGTTACAAACACAATATATATCTATCGTTTTACAGCGTTCCATCTCGCCATCATCCAGGAGGACAACAACCTGACACCAGAAGGAACCCTGGAATGCTATGCAAACAGCTTTTTACGTACTCATTACTGCTTTTATCACTTGCAGTAAACCTCCAAGCGTTGGCAGAAGAATACTATTGGACGATTCAACAGTTCCCGGAACATCTTCAAAAACGACAGCCCTCACCCGAATTGGCTTGTAAATGGCTACATGAAGAGTACGAAGAAATCTGGAATTACACACCACCGGTGGCAACGGAGGACGATCACATCTGGCATTGCCACATGATATATGGCAAGGATTCCTTAAACGATTCTTATGGCGCTGTATCCATTCTCCGCAGCGGCAACACATGCAGCGAAAACCAACAATTCAATAAGACCTCAGACCAATGCGAGACTCAAGGCGTCGACAGTGGCTGCCCCATGAGCCTGGCGGGAAACCCGATAAATTTCGCAACAGGTTACAAAATACAAACAGAAAACGATTACTCAACTGCACATGCACACCCAAGCGCAAATCCACTCGATTTTTCAAGATTCTACAGAAGCGTTGATGGGGTATGGCGGCACAGTTATTCATCTTGGCTCAGCCTCGAAGAAAACTTGATCACACTTATTCACCTGAATGGCAGTCGATCGTTTTTTGAAAAAAAGGGAACGTCTTATGAGGCTAGGCCACCCGAAACAGGAACGCTCGTCTATCAGTCGGACCGTTGGAGCTATCACGCCCGCAATAATCGCTCACTTGAATTTGATAGCAACGGAAGGTTAATTGCGCTTATTAAATCAGGTAGCACGCTGAGCATTACCTATTTAGACAATATTGCGACCGTCACTGATGGTTTTGGTAACACCTTAAAATTTACCGAGGACACGTTAAAACAACCTCTTACCGTCACAGCGGACAACGTAAACATTAGCTACACCTATAATGATCACAAACAACTTACTTCCATGACCATAAACCATCCCAACCACACTGAAAACAAACAATACCTCTATCAAGACCCCAACAACAGCAGATTGCTGACCGGCATTATCGATGAACGCGGGGTGCGTTACGCCACATGGACCTATGATGAACAAGGACGCGCCATTTCAAGTGAGCACGCTGCTGGAGCTGAAAAGGTCCTGGTCAGTTACAACAGTGATGGATCGTCCAATGTCACTAACGCGTTGGGCAAGCAGACGCACTATCAATTTGAATTGATTCAAGGCATCAAACGCATCAAATCCATTACAGGTCTTCCATCGGTCAACCGGCCCGATAGCAACTCAACTTTCACCTACGACACCCGCGGTCTGCTGACAACAAAAACAGACAACAATGGCAATATAACCACCTATCTCTACAACGACCGTGGCCTGGAAACCTCTCGCACGGAAGCGAGCGGCACTTCTCAAGCAAGAACGATCACCACCGAATGGCACCCGACGCTGTATTCCCCAGTGCGCATCAACGAACCGGATCGCTCCATTCAATACACCTACGACACTCAAGGGCGCCAGCTCAGTAAAACAATCATTTCACGTTAATTCAGAAGGATCTGAATATGAACATATTGACATGCAAGGTGGCTCTGTTCGCTCTCGCTTTGGGCGGAACCATTACCACCCTTCCTCTTTGCCAAGCTGCCGAACGTGGCTGGTCGTTCACCTACAATACCCAGGGGCTGCTGGAATTGTCAGATGGGCCCCGAACAGATGTAAGTGACATTACCCGCTACGAATACGATCCAAAAGGGCGTCTGGCGCGCATTATCAACGCGCTCGGGCACACCACCACGTTTTCCAACTTTGACACCACCGGCAACCCTGAGACAGTTGTCGACTCCAATGGGGTTATTACAAACCTGACCTATTCACCACAAGGCTGGGTGAGGTCGTTGAGTACCGCTACCGGCAATGTTCGCCTTGAATACAATGCCGTGGGCGACATCACCAAGATCGTTAGCGCAGACAATAGCTGGTCGACTTACACCTGGGACGAGGCAAGGCGGCTCATTCGAGTGACCAATAACGCAGGGGAACAGATCGTATTTGATCTCGATCCGATGGGGAACCGAACTGCGGTACGAATCAAGGACAAGACCGGTCATCTGACCAAACAACATCAATGGGTGTATGACGAACTGGGTCATTTGCTGCGCTCAGTGGGGGCTACCGGCCAGACAAGCCGGACACAGTACGACCTCAACGATAATCCGATCGCGCTGACCACCCCCCGCAATCACAGCCATCAACGGGCCTTTGACCCACTGAACCGATTGGTGACCAATACTGACCCGCTGAATGGCATCACTCAACTTGAGTACGACGCTCAAGACAACCTCACGCAAGTCCGCGACCCACGTGGTGCGACCACTCAATATCAATACGACGGCCTCGGTAATCTGACACGTTTGAACAGCCCTGACAGCGGCAGCAGCACCTATCAGTACGATGCCGCAGGCAACGTAACGCAACAGGTGGACGCGCGTGGTGTGGTCACGACTTTTAGCTACGATGCGCTCAATCGCTTGACCGCCCGCCGCTATCCGACGAACCCGGCACTGGATGTTCAATTCCACTACGATTCAGTTGCCGCAGGTAACAAAGGCATCGGCCGACTGACAGCTTTGGTGGACCTCAACGGTGTACTGAATTACACCTACGACGACCAAGGCAACGTTACAGCCCAGCGGCAAACAGCGCCCGCAAACACAGCGACTCAGCCAGAACAAATCGGCTATGGATACGATGTCGCCAATCGGTTGAGCAGGATCGATTATCCAACAGGTTTCAGCATCGTCTACTCGCGTGACACCACAGGACAAATCAGCCAAGTACAAATTCGGCAGGGCACGGGGCAGCCGACCGCGTTCGCCAGTAACATCACGTATCAACCTTTCGGTCCGCTTAAAAGCCTGACCTGGGCCAACGGGACTACGCTTCAACGCACCTATGATCTGGACTATCAGCTGACCGCTCAAACCGTCGCAGGCCAGAGCGAGACCTATACCTACGACGCCCAGGGAAATATGACTCAATTGCAACGCGACTCAGTCGACGCCCATGGCTACAGCTATGACCCGCTGGATCGCCTGGTAGGAGAATCTACTGCTTTCAACCAGATGACTTACGTTTATGATCCGGCGGGAAACCGCACCCGAAAAGCATTCAGCACCCTGATTGACGGCGAGTTGCGTGTGACCGCTGGCACGTCTTATCAGTATGGGGCGAGCAACAATCAGTTGACGCAGGCAGGCACCCACTCGGTAGACTTCGACGCGGCAGGCAACCTGACCGCAGACCGCGCCAATCGTCAGTTTTCCTACGACGAGCAGAATCGCCTGAGCAAAGTGAAAATCAAGGGTGCTGTCAAGGCTAGGTTCCGCTACAACGCTCTCGGCCAACGAACCAAAAAAATCACCTCTCAAGGCACTACAACATTTATCTACGGGTTGAGTGGCGAACTTCTTGGCGAGCACCTGTTCGATAACCAAGGCAAGAAGCTGAGAAGTCAGTTTTATATCTGGCTCGAAGGGGTGCCCTTGGGCGGGATCAGTGTGAGCTACGGTGCAACGGGCGCGCCAGCAAACAGCACCGCGTTCTACCTCCATAGCGACCACCTCAACACACCGCGAATCGCGACGAACGCTGCGCGAACCAAGGTATGGGAATGGGTTTCCGATGCATTCGGTACAAAGAAAGCCAGCGGGCAACTGGAAATCAATCTGCGTTTTCCCGGCCAGTACTACGATGTCGAGACTGGACTCCACTATAACTATTTTCGTGATTACGACCCGAAAACTGGACGCTACATGCAGAGCGATCCGATTGGGTTGGCGGGTGGGCTAAACACCTATGGATACGTGGAAGGAAATCCGATTAGCTTTTTTGACTCATATGGCCTTGCCAAGCCAGACCTAGGCAGCGGGGTGGAATCGCACAATGGTGGCAAGGAGCATGTGCATTGGGGAGATAAATCCAACCCTCGGGAAAATGCTGTAAACAGGGATGGTTCAATCAGACACGGTAAAGAGCCACCAAAAAAAATAAAAGACAAGATAAATAACAAGTTCAATTGGAATTTAAGAATTCCTTCCATGCTAATCCCGCTCTCCCCTGAAATATTGGATAAAATAAATCCTGAGCGCCTACCTGACCCAATGGAGGGTATACCAAGAGAGTGTTAATACATCCAACTAGAACCAAATCCCCGAAGCGAAACCAGAGGTACCCAAATGATTTACATTGAAGAAAATAGCTTCGAGAGGCAATTAGACTTGATCTCTGCACTGGCAAGCCAGGCACCTTTTGATTTGGTTGCCTGGCTGTATCCGGAGTCGACCATCGACACCATATTAGGCGTCAGTATTTATAAATCAACCACCGTAAATGCGGTACCAGCTACAAATTACGCAAATGACTTTATCGCAAGCTGCACTCCGCGGCTTCGGGCAACCGATGCAGTAATAAATAACATCGCACAAGAAAAAAACCTCATAGTAAACAACTGTGACAGTCTATGTATCTATAGCCCCGAAAATCCTGAATGGCAAGCATGTACAATAGGTCACGAAGGAATGATATTGGTTAGAGATGTGGCTCTACTTGATTATTTAAAATCCCTAGATTTCAATGCATCACTGGATGCCCCACCTTGGTGGTGACTCACCGTCACAAAACATGTAATGCGTAGAGCGCTACGATCCACTCATCCGCACAGGACGTAGCGCTCCACTCTTGAACACGTCGTCGACCGCTGATGGTGGAGTCAAACGCTGGGGCATCTGGCTTGCCTCTCGATTAATATCGCAGAGAAGCAAACTACGCGCGCGTGATTGATCGATAAACCGTGCCAATGGCATAGGACCTATATCGGTATCACATAAATCCAAATAACCGAAGACGTGACGCTGTTTGAGCAAACGCGGCTAGGCAGGCTCGCCGCGTATAGTCGATGGTTATGTCGACCACACCTCCAAGAGCCGTATCCATGCCTGAGCTACCTAACGACTGCGCTTACACCAAACGCTTCGACGCCGTACTGGCCTATATCGAGGCCAATCTTGAAGGCGATCTTTCGGTGAAGACGTTGAGTCACGTGGCGAACTTCCCGGCGTTCCACTTCCATCGCCAATTCACGGCATTCGGGGGCGTGCCTGTTTCCCTTATGCCGTGGTGCGCCACGCGGGGTCTCCCGATCACATCGGCGAAACGATCTATCCGATCTACCGCGACTGGCTTCCCGGGAGCGGCGAGGAACTGCGGGACCAGCCATTGGTTTTCCACTACCTGACTGTCTATCCCGAGACACCGCAGGATCAATGACAGACTGTTGTGTATGTTCCGCTGCTGTAGCGATTCGATCCGTAGGCCCGCGCATCACCCCTCAGAACGAATACGCTCCACCAACCGCGCCTGCAATTGCTCGAGCTCCTGGGGATCAGCTTTCCCCTGCCCATGGGCGCCAGGCGCCTGGCCTTCCCAGCGTGGAATGATGTGCACATGGATGTGGTAGACCGTCTGCCCCGCTGGCGCGCCATTGAACTGGGCGATCTGCACACCGTCCGGCTGCAACTCGTCGACGATGACGCGGGTGAGGCGCTGCACCGCTGACATCAGCTTCCCCAGCACCGCGGGGTCGACCTCCAGGATATTCCGGGCCTGGGCCGCCTTGGGAATGACCAGTACGTGACCGCGCGACTGAGGGAAGAGGTCGAGGAAAGCCAACACATCCGCGTCTTCGTAGATCTTGTAGCAAGGGGCTTCGCCGCGAAGGATAAGCGCAAAAATATTCTGCGGATCGTATTGGCCGTGCAAGCTCATGGTCGCTCCTTGGAAGGTACTTTAACTTTTTAGCGTCAGCGCTATCTTCTGCTGCAATTCGCTTTCTGAAAATGGTTTATGCAAAACCGGGTATCCGGCAAATTCGCCAGGCACACCGCTAGCACCGTATCCGGTACTGAACAGGAAAGGAATATCGCGTTTACGCAGTATTTCTGCAACGGGAAAAACCCGCTCACCGGCCAGGTTGACGTCCAGGATCGCCAAGTCAATCTGCGCCGTGTCTGCCATTTCCCGGGCCACGGCGAGCCGTGGAACGGACGCCACCACGGTGCACCCCAGCTCTTCGAGCATTTCCTCGATCAACATGGCGACTGTGCCTTCGTCTTCGACAAGGAGCACCCTGATACCCGCAAACAGGGTCATGCGTGGTTCTCAGCGACCATAAACGAGAAGCGACAAAGAACGCCCTCAGGAGCAAAGGTGAGCACGAATATCCCGCCAAGGTCACGCTCGATGCAACGCTTCATCAAACGGGAACCGAGCCCCTCGCGCTCCGGCTGGAGCACCAGCGGTCCACCCTGCTCGCGCCAATCCACCGTCAGCAAGGTTCCGTTCGGTTGCGGCTGGACGTTCCAGTTCACCGAAAGCCTGCCGGTCTCGACGGACATTGCGCCGTATTTGAGGGCATTGATCGCCAGCTCATTGAGGGTCATCGTCAGGCCAAGCGCGATTCGCGTATCGACATCGATGGCATCGCCCGCGATGGTGATCCGACCGGGCTCGGCTCCGAATATCGGGGTGAGCACTTCCTGCGCCAGGGAAGCGAGGGGTGTATGGCCCCAATGCCGCCTCGTCAGCAGGTTGTGGGCTCGGGACAAGGCGAGAAGACGCGCCTCGAACCGGGTGTAGCCGTCCTTGGCGTCCTGGGCGTTGCGCGCCGTTTGGGCTGCCAGGGATTGCACGGTGGCTAGGGTGTTCTTGACCCGGTGATTGAGTTCGTCGATCAGTGTCTTCTGCCGGTCTTCCGCCTGCTTTCGCTCGGTAATATCCACCAGCATGTTGATGGCGCCCACCAAGTTGCCTTCGGCATCGTGCAGCGGCGTGGGATACGGGGTGAACGGTACGCGGGTGCCATCGGGCCGTTCTGCTATCGCCTCGACACCGCGTATCGGTCGGTTTTCCTTCAAGGCGACCGCCATCGGACACTGGTCGTGGGGCAGCGGGTTCCCGTCGGTGGTGAACAGTTTCCAGGTCACGCACCAGAGGTCGCCCAACCGAGGCGTGCGACCTGATAGTTCGACCGCCGCACGGTTGAAGAAGTTGATACGGCCGTCGGCGTCGGTGGTGTAGACCGCTGCGGGCAATGCTTCGAGCAGATTGCGCATGTGCCGCTCGCTTTCGCGAATCTGGTTCTCCATCCGTCGCGCCAAGGTGACATCCTGGAGCACGCGCACGCCATAGCAAAATACCCCGTCGGCGTCCCTGACCGATGAGCTGTGGATGTCCAGGTACACGGTCTCGCCGTCAGGCTTGAAAGCGCGCTTGCGCAGCACGTAGTTGTCCAGCTCGCCGGCCACTTGGCGCGCATACAAGGCAGCATCCTCGTCGGTGCTGTCGGAGTGGGTGTAATCCAGGAAAGTCATTTGCAACAGTTCTTCGCGCGACCGACCGAGCATATTGCAAAGGGCGTCGTTCACCCGCAGCAGGCGTCCGTCCGCGCTGGCCTCGGCGATGCCGATCGTCGCCGCTTCGTACGTCGCCGACAGCCTGTCGTCGCTCTCCTTGCGTGCGGTTTCGGCCGTGTGGACACAGGTCATGTCCACCGTGAAGCAGCGCGTATTGAAGAGCTTGCCCTGTTCGAAGCGCCCGTTGGAAGTGATCGAGACATGCTTGATCGAGCCGTCCTTGGCCCTCAAGCGCGCCGGATAGTTTTCCAGGCATTCGCCGCTGCTCAACTTGCCCAGAATGTCGCAGATGACGGGCTCGTCGACATGAAACTCGGTGATGTTGCGGCCGATATATTCTTTTGCCGAATAGCCCAGCAGGGTCAGCTCGGCCTTGTTGGCGCGTAGAATGATGCCCTCGCCACTGACGATGTGCAGGCCCACCGCGCTGTTCTCGAAAAAATCTTCGAGGTCGGCGTTCTTGTGTCGAAGCTCTTCGGCCACGGCATGGTGGGCCGAGACATCCTGGAAACAGTTGATCGCGCCCTGGATGCCTCCTTGCGAGTCCTTCAGGGCCCGGATGTTCACCAGTGCCACGAACCGCGCCCCGTCCGGACGTTCGATGATCACTTCCTGGTTGCGCGTCGGTAGACCCGTTTCCAGGGACGTCGCCATCGGGCAGTCTTCCAACGCAAGCGGGGTACCGTCGGGCAGGAAAAGGCGATAAGAACCGCAGAAGCGGTCACCACCCTCCCCCAGCATCGGCACTCGCCCCCACATGGCCGCCGCCTCGCTGTTATACCGGACCAGCCAGCCTGCGCGATCGCAGACGTACACGGCGCCAGGAATGGCATCGAGCGCGTTCGTTCCAATCGCCACGAGACTTTCGTACTCGCTCGGCGGCGTACGCGTCTCTGTGGGAAGCGCTTCAATATTCGACATGGTTCATCCTCAATCCGCCTGGCCTTGCCATCGCTGCGGTCCTGCGACTTCGCAATGGACACTAGACCCCCTGTTCATCCTGCGAGTTCAGGGAAACTCGACACCGCATGAATTCAGGTCAGAACCTGAACAAATGGCGCGGTGTTTCCACCATGAGCGCGTGCATAAGGTGCGCCGAACCCTCCAGTGCTTGCAACTGTTGCATCACCGTATCGAAACCGACGTTGCCTTCATGTTGGGTGTGCGGCCAGTCACTGCCCCACACCAGCCGACGCGGGCCGAAACTCTGCTCCAGCAACGCCAATGCGGACCGGGCGAATTCGAGGTTCTCCCGATCCGTCCCCGCCAGCCGGTAGATGCCGGAGACCTTCATCCACACCTGGCCGCCAGTGCCCAGCTCCAGCAGCTTGGCAAAGCCTGGCTGGTCAAGGCCCAAGCGGGCATCCGGGCGACCGAAATGGTCGATCACCACTTGCACGCCAAACGGCATCAGTTGACCAATCAATGCCGGCAACGCATTCACGGGCGCATGCAATTCGACGTGCCAGCCCAATCCAGCGAGATCTCCCAGGAAAGCTTTCCACGCCGTCTCGCGAAAATCAGGCAGGGCCTTGCCCATCAGGTTCAAGCGCACACCGACCACTCCCAGTCGAGCCATGTCATCGAGCACGGCGCGGCTGATACCGGGCTCCACGACCACGACGCCGCGAAGTCGCCCCGGCGCCTGTCGCAGCGCAGCCAGCAAGTAGCCGTTGTCGTTGCCGAGAAAGCTCGGCTGGACCAATACCCCATGGCTCAGGCCATGGGTTTCCAGGTGCTCCAGATAGTGCGCCAGCGTGGCGTCATAATCAGGCGTGTAGCGCCGAACAGCCGCCAGCTCCAGCTCGCGGCTGAACACATGAGCGTGGCAGTCGACGCCGGTAATCGGCGTAGTACAGGTATCAACCATTGCTTTTCATCTATCGCAAATAAGGAGTGATCAGGCCCGGGCGCTCTCGCTGCCAGCCGAAACGGCGGTTGCCGGGGGCGCGGTCGCTTCGAGGCTGCGGCCGCGGGTTTCCGGCAGGCACAGCGCCGCGAGCACCGCCACGCCGTAGGCAATGCCGGCGTCGATGCCGATGGCCGACCCGAGGGACATGGAATCGCTCATATGGCCGACCAGGAACGGGAAGACCGCCGACAGCACCCGACCAAAGTTGTAGCAGAAACCGACGCCGGCACCGCGCACGTCCGCCGGGTACAACTCGTTGAAAAACGCCCCGAGGCTCGCCGGAATGCCCGCAGCGAAGAAGCCCAGCGGGAAGCCGAGGAACAGCATCTGCGTGTTGCTCAGCGGCAGGAACACGTAGCACTGCACGGTCACCACACAGCACAGCGCGAACAGCAGGATGTTCTTGCGCCGGCCAATGCGATCGATCATCAAGCCACTGACGATACAACCGCACCAGAAGGCAAAGATGATCACCGCCAGGTAGCCGCCGGAATTGAGCACCGACAGATTGCGCTCGGTCTTGAGAAACGTCGGTAACCAGGTCATCACCGCGTGATAACCGCCGTGGGCACCCAACCCCAACAAGCCACCGAACAAGGTCACGCGAATCAATTCAGGGCGAAAGATGCCGACCAGGGATTTGAAGAAACTCTGCGCGATGGCTTGTTCCTTTTGCAGGCGCTGGAAGCTGTCCGGCTCCTCGACGTTGCGACGCACCCAGATGATCAGGAACGATGGCAACAGGCCGACAATGAACATCACTCGCCAGGCCATGTCCTGCGGCACCAGGGAATAGATCAAGGTAAACACCCCGACCGCCAATCCCCAACCCACCGCCCAGGCGCTCTGGACGGTGCCCATGACTTTGCCGCGGTATTTCGGATTGATCGTCTCGGCCATCAGAACCGCGCCGGCAGCCCACTCCCCACCGATTCCGAAGCCCTGCAGGGCCTTTACAATCAACAACTGGTGGAAGCCGGTGACGAACGCCGACAAGAAGGTGAAGAACGAGAACCACAAAATCATCCATTGCAGCGTGCGCACTCGACCATAACGATCCGATAACGTGCCGCCGACCCAGCCGCCGAGGGCCGACGTGACCAGCGTGACGCCGCTGATCAGCCCCGCATCGCCCTTGGACAAGGCGAACGCGGCGATCAACGCCGGGATCGCCAGGCCGAACATCTGTACTTCCAGGGCGTCGAGCGACCAGCCGCCGAAACACGCCCAAAACGTTTTACGCTCCCGAGAAGTGATTTGGCGATACCAGTTGAACATGATTCTTGTCCTTATGAGTGGAACGAAAGGCAGCCGAGAGCGAACCGCGCCGCTGCAGGGCCAGTCAGGAAAAACACACAGGGCAAGGGCCGCGGAGATCGAGACGCCGCGTGCCCGCCGAACTCAGCGGATTTCGACGCTGTAGCGGAAGTGCTCGGCATGCCCGCGCGAACGGCGCCACTCCAGCGGGTTGCCAGCGTAATCGCGGGCCAGACGCTCGATTACCACCACCGGGCTGTTGACCGGGACTTGCAACAAGCGCGCGTGCACTTCGTTGACCGATTCGGCCGTGAGGGTTTCCTGCGCGTAGGCAACCACCTGCCCGCAGGTTTCCTCGTAGATGGGATAGAGCAACGGCCCTTTCTGGTTCAGGTCGATCTCCAGCAACGGCTGGAATCGGCTGCGTGGCAGCCAGATTTCTTCGGCGAGCACCGGCTCGACTTCCAGCAGACGTACCCGGACGATGCGGATCACCGGCGCATCGACCGGCAGACCCAAGGCCTGCGCGACCGCCGACGGCGCAGGCACGGGCTCGACAGACAGGATGCGACTCTCCGGAACCCGACGTTCGCCCGACGCGCTCTGGAAGCGGAAAAAACGAAACAGTGACGACTGGAATTGCGGACGACGAATAAACGTACCCCGACCCTGCTGCCGCTCCAGCACGCCCTCGCTGACCAGCGCATCGATCGCTTTGCGCACCGTGCCGGTGGACAGCTGGTACTCGGCTGAAAGCGCCGCCTCAGTGGGAATCGCCTCGCCAGGACGCCAGCGATTGTTGGCGATCTGTTCGGCCAACTGGTCGCGCAAACGTTGATAAAGCGGCAGGCGGGCGTCGCTGGACAGGGCGTTCATAGGACTATTTTCACCTTGTTATCTAGTCATCTATATGAATATTGACGGAGTATTTCCTTCTGTCGACCTGGTTGTCAAGCAGGCCCCCTGCGCTTTACAGACGAGTGGAAGGCTCAATGACGATGCTGCACAGCCGGTCAATGCTGATATCCCACAGACGCCCCTTGCCACAGGTCATCATTATTCCTGTGAAGGGCAGTGCCCTCCCATCGCGCTCTCGTAGTAGAGTCTCCATCCGATGTCAGAACCCATTTCGAAAGACGTGAGCACCGGACATATCGTTCGAACGACTTGCATCACGTCATTCGCCCAGCCGCAGCGATAACAACATGATTGAAATCACCGAAATCTCGATTGCCCAGCTCCGGGCTGCGCTCGAATCCGGCCAGGCCACGGCGGTCGAACTGGTCCAGGCGTACCTTGCCCGGATCGACGCCTACGACGGCCCGGACACCTCCACCGCCCTCAATGCGGTGGTGGTTCGCAACCCCGATGCGCTGGACGAAGCGCGGGCTTCCGATGCCCGTCGGGCCAAGGGCCAGACGTTGGGCCCGCTCGACGGCATTCCCTACACCGCCAAGGACAGTTACCTGGTGAAGGGGCTCACCGCCGCCTCCGGAAGCCCGGCGTTCAAGGATCTGGTTGCCTATCGCGACGCCTTCACCATTGAACGACTGCGCGGCGCCGGGGCCATCTGCCTGGGCAAGACCAACATGCCGCCGATGGCGAACGGCGGGATGCAGCGCGGCGTGTATGGCCGCGCTGAAAGCCCATACAACGGCGACTATCTCACCGCGCCGTTCGCCTCGGGCTCTTCAAACGGCGCGGGCACCGCCACTGCCGCCAGTTTCGCCGCCTTCGGCCTGGCTGAAGAAACCTGGTCGAGCGGACGCGGCCCGGCCTCGAACAATGGCTTGTGTGCCTACACCCCTTCGCGCGGGGTGATATCAGTGCGCGGCAACTGGCCGTTGACGCCAACCATGGACGTCGTCGTGCCTTACGCCAGGACCATGGCCGACCTGCTCGAAGTATTGGACGTGGTAGTGGCGAATGATCCCGATACTCGCGGAGACCTTTGGCGCCTGCAGCCTTGGGTACCGATTCCGCCCGTGGACTCGATTCGTCCCGCCTCCTACCAAAGCCTCGCCGCCCAACCGGATACGCTGGCCGGCATCCGTTTCGGCGTCCCGCGCATGTACATCAACGCCGACCCGGAAGCGGGCACGGCGCAAAAGCCGGGAATCGGTGGCCCGACCGGGCAACGAATCATCACTCGTGCGTCGGTGATTGCCCTTTGGGAAGAGGCCCGCAAGGCGTTGGAGGCCCAAGGCGCGGAAGTGATCGAAGTGGATTTCCCGTTGGTCTCCAACTGCGAGGGCGATCGTCCTGGCGCACCGACCGTCTTCACTCGCGGCCTGGTGTCCAAGGAATTCCTCCACCATGAATTATGGGATCTGTCGGCCTGGGCATTCGATGATTTCCTGCGGGCCAACGGCGATCCGAAACTCAATCGCCTGGCTGACGTCGACGGACCGCTGATTTTTCCTCACGATCCCGGCACCCTGCCCAACCGCGAGGATGACCTGGCCGCCGGCATGGACGAATACGTGAAGATGGCCCAGCGCGGCATCACGCCGTGGGACCAGATTCCCACCTTGCCTGACGGATTGCATGGACTCGAAGAGACACGCCGGATCGATCTCGAAGACTGGATGCAGCGGCTTGGCCTGGATGCGGTGATCTTCCCCACCGTGGCCGACGTCGGCCCAGCGGACGCGGACGTCAATCCGGCATCTGCCGACATCGCCTGGAGCAACGGGGTTTGGGTCGCCAACGGCAATCTCGCCATACGCCACCTGGGCGTGCCCACGGTCACCGTGCCGATGGGCGTGATGGCGGACATCGGCATGCCTGTAGGGCTGACATTTGCCGGCCGAGCCTATGACGATTCGAAGCTGTTGCAGCTGGCCTCGGCGTTCGAGGCGATGGGCTCGAAACGAATGATTCCGCCGCGCACGCCGCCGTTGTCGAGTGATAAGCAACAGGCCTGACGGCGACTGAAGCCTATCTGGCGAAAGCAGGCCCACCGCTGCGTTGCGGTGATGCCTGCGCCGCCAATACTCGAACTACCGACTAATCAAAACAGCCAACCGCCAGCCGGCCTATCTCGGGCCGGGCGTAGAGATACCCCTGCATCAGCTCGATCCCCATTGCCAGCAACGTTGCGCTTTCTTCCCGCGTCTCGACGCCCTCGGCGATGACGATGATGTCCAGGCGACTGGCGACCAGGATAATGCCCTCGACGATGGCGCGCTTGACGGGGTCCTGGTCGATGTCACGGGTCAACGCCATGTCGATTTTCAATACCTGGGGCTGGAACAGCGCCAACAGGTTGAGGCCCGAATAGCCTGAACCGAAATCGTCAATGGCGGTGGTGAACCCCTGGCGTTCGTACTCCAGGAAAATCGATTTCAGATGGTCAGGATCGTCCACCCGCTCGCCTTCGGTCACTTCGAACATGAGCCTGTTCGATGGAAAATCCGATTGGCGCGCGGCCTCCAATGTCGCCCGTATACAGGTCTCGGCCCGGTACACGGCGTTGGGCAGGAAGTTGATGCTGAGCAAGCAATCGGAGATGTCGAGGATCCCCAGCCTCGCAGATTCTTCGATCGCCTTCACTCGGCAAGCCTGGTCGAACCGATAGCGGTTGCTGTCATTTACAAGCCCGAGGATATGGGCTGCCGATTCGCCATTCACCCCCCTGACCAACGCTTCATAGGCAAACGCCGTGCGCGTGCCGACGTTGAAGATCGGCTGGAAAGCCATGGTGAAATCAAACCCCAGCACCTCATGGTTGCGACATTCGGCGCAACCAAGGGATTTGAAGGTTGGATGAGAAGAAGATTGGCTCATGATCAGTGTTCCGGTCGCGGAAAACGGGGTCGCTGTTGTTGCACAAACTATAGGCGATACCCTTGAGTCGGCACGGGCCACGCTTTCTGAAGTTCTGTCGGGCCCGTCAATCCGCTAACCGCTGAATGCTGGGCTTTTATTCGATCATTGCACCTTCGCGGTGCGCCAGATGAGCGTATCGACGCCATGATTAACAACGTTTAACTCGCGCGATCGCGCGGCCTCACCAAGAATGGGACGCTCTGTTCAGACCCTTTAAAGCGGGAGGCGGTGCCCTATCGGGCAGTACGCCGGCGCGCTTCCTACTGACACGGATTTTCGTCATGGCCCACGCATCGCTCATCGCCGTCAGCACACCCGTCACGCCAACAGCCAAGACCACGGGCGGCCTGTCGCCCTGGCGCGAAAAGCTGGTCAAGAAAATGATTCTCGATGGCCTGAGCGAGACGTTGGAAATCACCCGGCTGGCCGAGGCGTGCGCCTTGTCCCGCAGCCATTTCTCCCGAGCCTTCAAGCGCAGCACCGGCCAATCCCCCCAAGCCTGGATCCGTGCCCAGCGCATTGCCAGGGCCAAGCAGCTGATGCAGAGCACTGACCTGACCCTGACGCAAATCAGCCTGGAATGCGGCTTCTGCGACCAGGCGCATTTCTGCCACCTCTTCACCCACAGCGCAGGCATCAGTCCGTTTGCCTGGCGATCTCGGGTCCAACGTGCGCAGCCCTATGCCCTCGGCGCCGGGTGATCCCCACGCATTTTTCGCCAAACTATTCACAGGGAATGAAGCATGTCGCCTGCATCAAACAACATTGTCGGTCCCGGACCCATGCCAGCGGCCCTGAAGCCGCTTTGGCTCCTGGCCTTGCTGGCGGGAAGCGCCCCCACAATGGCGGCGCAAACCGCCGATGGTTTTGTAGAAGGCGCATCGCTTGAAATACTGAGCCGCAACTTTTACCTCAACAATGACTACCGCTCCCCTACCCCGGCGGGCAAAAGCTACAAGCAGGAATGGGCCCAGGGTTTCATCGCTTCGTTCGAGTCCGGTTTCAGCACCGGCACCGTTGGTGTCGGCATCGACGCCCATGGTTTCCTGGGGCTGAAACTGGACGGTGGCAAAGGCCACTCCGGAACCGGGTTATTGCCGCTGGATGATGACGGCCGTAGCGAGGATCAATATTCCAGCGCAGGCGGTGCGTTAAAATTCAAGGCGTCTCGAACCACCCTGGCACTGGGCGAAATGACCGTGCAAACCCCGGTGTTCGATACAGCGGACAAACGCCTGCAACCGGAATACGCCAGCGGCGTGTTGCTGACCAGTCGCGAGACCGAGGGGATCGACCTGCAGGCCGGCCATTTCCATGCATTCAAGAACCAGGACGCCTCCACCGCCAGAGGAGATTTTTCCGGATACGGGGCAACCACCCGCCACGGCAGCATCGACTTCGTGGGTGCCGATCTGTTCAGCGGCCGCCCAGTGGGTGGCGCCGTGTACGCCTCCGAGCTGAGCGACACCTGGCGCCAGTACTACACCAACCTGCACGCCACCGTTGGCGATCTGTTCGTCGACGGCAATCTGTATCACACCCGCGACCAAGGCCAGGCCGCCGCAGGCGCCATCGACAACACCGCCTACAGCCTCTTGGGCAAATACCGGCGCGATGCCCAGGCGTTCACCGTGGCCTATCAGAAAATCAACGGCGACACGCCGTTTGACTTCGTCGGTGGCGACTCCATCTACCTGGCCAACTCGATCAAATACGCCGACTTCAATGGCCCCGGCGAACACTCCTGGCAAGCACGCTATGACCTCGACCTTGGCGCGCTGGGCATCCCCGGCCTGGGCTTCATGGCCCGCTATGTGACGGGTAGTGGAATAGATGGCAGCCATGCCCCCCAGGGCGGCGCCTACAACCCGTTCGACACCGACACCGGGACCTACAGCCCGCAACAAGGAGACGGCGGCCGTCACTGGGAACGCGACCTGGACCTGCACTATGTCGTGCCGTCGGGGCCGGCCAGGGACCTGTCGCTGCAGCTGTCCCATGTCACCCACCGTGCCAACGACGCCCAGGCGGGCGACGACATCGACAGGCTCTACATCGTTATCCAATACCCGCTCAAGCTGGGGCCGTTTTGAAGGAACACATCATCAAAGCTTCACGGCGCCGATGGCATGATGATCGTTATTATCGAGCCCGCACGTAGCAACGTATCAGCCCAGCGAGGAAGCGCCCATGTCGTCCGCAGGAACACCGATAGATGTCTCCCATCGACCACGCCTGGCGGATCTCAAGCCGCTCGTTCAGCCAGTGCGACCCGTCGCCAATGAGCTGCGCCCGCCGACAGAACCCAAGGTCACCCCGGCAACGCAGTTGGAAAACCGAGAGGGATACCGCAGCGATTTCCTCGGCGATTTCATTGTGCCCTGGCCCGCCCTTGATGCCGAGCAGGCAAAGGACGTCTATTCAACAGGCAACACTGGTGACCGCCTGGATTACACCCATTTCTCCATCACGATGTCGCGGCGTCGACGGTTGGCGCTCATTGCCGGGGTTAACATCGACGGCGCCAGCAGTGTCGAAATCGACCGCAAGCGCGATGCCTGGACCTATGACGGTCGGCTGCCCAGCGACGCACAGATCGGCGAAGCACTCTATGCCGACAACCTGTTGGATCGCGGCCACCTCGTCAGGCGCCAGGATCCGAACTGGGGACAAGAGGCGCACACGGCCAATGGCGACACGTTCCACTTCACCAATTGCTCACCGCAAATGGCGGCCTTCAATCAGAAAACCTGGTTGGAGCTTGAGGACTACATCCTCGACAACACCCGCCGCTGGAAAGGCAGAGCGACGGTGTTCACCGGGCCGCTGTTTCGCGAGGATGATCCCACCTACAGAGACGTACAAATTCCCACCGCATTCTGGAAAGTCGTGGCATTTCTCAGCGACGACGGCAAGCCATCCGCCAGCGCCTACATGATCGATCAGCAGCGGGAGCTCGGGAAACTTCAACTCGTATTCGGCGCGCTTAAAACCTACCGGCACAGCGTCGACCAGATTGAATCACTCACGGGCATTCGCTTCGGCGGCCTGGCTGACTACGATGGTTTTTCCAACGAGGAACGCTTGACGGGAACACGGATTGAAGCGGCGATTCGGGGGCCTGAGGATATTCTGCTTTGAGCGGGCCGACCGGCGCCCCGCATCGTGGGCGGTCGGTCCGGCTCCGCAGGATCAGCCAGCGGTGACGGTCATGCCGCCATCGGCCATGACCACCGAACCGACCATGAAACTGGCGCGGTCCGACGCCAGGAAGGCGACCACCTCGGCGATTTCTTCCGGCTTCGCTGTCGCGCAACGAGGGTCAACGGGCTTTGGTGATGTTGCGGGGACTGTCGGGGTTTTGCGCGAATCTGCAAACCGGCGGGATAGCCCGGGGCGACGGCGCGCCCCGGACCTCATGCGCTATGGCTTGCGCGTGACCCTCCACACTGTGTTCGCCAGGTCATCAGCAATGATCAACGCACCTCGCGGATCGACCGTCACGCCGACGGGGCGCCCACGGGTCTTGCCATCGGAACCGCGGAAGCCCGTGGCGAAGTCCACCGCCTCACCCGCAGGGCGACCGTCGCGGAACGGCACGAAGATCACTTTGTAGCCCACCGGCTGATCACGGTTCCAGCTGCCGTGCTCGCCAACGAACGCGCCTTCGGCGAACTGTTCGCCCATGGCCGGAACCGAGAAATCGACACCGAGCGCGGCGACGTGGGATCCCAGGCTGTAATCGGGTTTGACCGCAGCGGCGACTTTTTGCGGATCCTGTGGCTGCGCGCGCGGGTCGACGTTCTGCCCCCAATAGCTGTAGGGCCAGCCGTAGAACGCACCTTCGCGCACCGAGGTCAGGTAGTCCGGCACCAGGTCGGGGCCCAACTCGTCGCGTTCGTTGACCACCGCCCACAACTGCCCGGAGCCAGGCTCGACCTTCAGCGCCGTCGGGTTGCGCAGGCCGGTCGCAAAGGGTTTGTGGGCGCCCGTCTCGGCGTCGATCTGCCAGACCATGGCCCGGTCGATCTCGACTTCCATGCCGCGCTCGGTGACGTTGCTGTTCGAGCCTATGCCGACGTACAGCGAGTGCCCGTCGGGGCTAGCGGTCAAGGCCTTGGTCCAGTGGTGGTTGATCGCCGACGGCAGGTCGGTGACCTTGACGGGCGGACCGCTGGCCTTGGTCTGGCCGTCTGCGTAATCAAAGCGAACCAGCGCATCCTGGTTGGCCACGTACAGCTTGCCGTTGGCAAACGCCAGGCCATACGGCGCGTTGAGGTTTTCGGCGAAAACCGTCTTGAGCTCGTAAGTGCCGTCGCCGTCGGCATCGCGCAACAACGTGAGGCGGTTGCCGCCCTTGACCTGGGTGTTGCCCTTGGCCTTGATGACGCTGGCGATCACGTCCTTGGGCTTGAGCTTCGCGGCGTTTCCGCCACGGCCCTCGGCGACGATAATGTCGCCGTTTGGCAAGACCAGTGTTTGACGCGGGATCTTCAGATCGGTCGCAATGGCAGTGATGTCGTAGCCTTGGGGCACCGTCGGCTTCTGGTCTCCCCACGCCACCGGCTCGGCGATTTTCATGCTGGGCAACAGGCCACGCTGGGGCTCTGGCAATTTAGGGTCGGGACCCAGTGCCTGGGTCGCGTCCCCTTCTCCTCCGCAAGCGCTGAGCAGCAGCGCCATGCTCAAGGCGGTCAATGCGATGCGCGGCTTCATTGCTCACCTCCCGAACTCAGGTTGGTAAGGCCGACCCACGCCGCCACGCAGGCCAGCAGCGTCGCGATGACAGACAGCACGAGGCCCTGGGGCATGATCGCCCAGGCGTCCTTGGCGTGCTCGAAAGCGTTGACCAACCCGAGTACCCAAGTGACCAGCAACAGCAGGAAATACGCTACGGGACGCCCGGCCTTGCGTTCGGCCCTGAGCAGGTTGACCAGGGCGAACACCAGCGCCAGCCCACAAAAAACCAGCCCACCGGCAATTAGCCACGAGGCAAAATTGCTCCACTGGATCTGGTACGTCTTGAAGTAAGCGATGTCGCTAAATAGCGCGCCGAGAAACAGGGGAACGGTGCCCGCCAGCAAGACCGCGTGGAGCGGTCCTGGCGTGCTTCGGTAGAGGGGATGAGCGGTAACGGTCATTGGCAACTCCTTTTCGTTCAGCGGCCCTGATCGTTATCCGGTGAGAAGCCGATCAGGGTTGCGTTGATGACGCTAGGAAAATGATCGCGCTGCCAAAGCGTTAGTTCCGATATTTTCGTTGGCCCAGGATTTTCTGGCTATATCTTCACCATCAGTTCCCCCTGCGCCTCCGCCACGCCATGTAGCAGCTCGATCACCCAATCGATAAACACCCGTACCCGGGGCGACAGTTGTCGATGCGGTGGGTAGACCATTGAAATCGGCCATAACGGCACCGGATGGTCTTTCAACACCTCTAACAGCCGGCCCTCGGCCAACTGCCGTTGGACGTGATAGCGCGGCACCTGGACCAGACCGAACCCGGCTTCGCAGGCCGTCACGTAGGCGTCGGCATTGTTGACGGTCAGCTCGCCCGGTAGTTGCAACTCGCGCACCTGCCCTGCGACTTCGAATTCAAACGGAAAAAAACGTCCGCCGCCGGATGCAAAGCGGATGGCCTGGTGCGCAGTCAAATCCTCCGGTCGCAGCGGCGTTCCGGCGCGAGCCAGGTAACTGGGGCTGGCGCATGTGAGCTGGGACAACCGCACGATTGGCCGCGCCACCAATGCCTGGTCAGTGATGTTGCCGGCGCGGATTGCGCAGTCCACGCCCTCGCGCTGCAAGTGCACCTGGCGGTCATGAAAACCGATGTCCAGTTGCAACTGCGGATAGCGCCGATAAAAATCCGGCAGGTTCGGCACGATCCAGGTGCAGCCGAAAGCGATGGGCATGTCCACCCGCAAGGTGCCGCGAGGCTGGCTGCGTTGCGCAGACAGCGAGGCTTCGAGATCGTCCAGTTCATCCAGCAATTGGCCGCAGCGCTGGTAATAGGCTTCGCCATCGAGCGTGGCGCGCACTTGCCGCGTCGTGCGCTGCAGCAGTTGCACGCCCAGATGACCTTCGAGTTGTTGAATCAACAGGCTGACCGTGGCCCGTGGCAAGCCAAGATCATCGGCCGCCTTGCCAAAACCGCCCAATTCAACGATGCGCCGGAACACCTGCATGGCTTGTAATCGGTCCATAAACGACGCTCACTATCCAGGAATCACGAATAGTTAAACCAGATTTACCGGATTTATCCAGAAATTCATGTACGGGACACTGGCCCTGTCATTCATTTCTTTTGGAGTCAACCGCATGATCACTCGCCAACTCGGCCAACAAGGCCCACACGTCAGCGCTATCGGCCTGGGCTGCATGGGCATGTCGGATTTCTACACCACCGGGATCGATCCGCGAGAAGCCATTGCCACGCTCCACCGCGCCGTGGAGCTGGGCGTGACGCTGTTCGATACCGCCGACATGTATGGGCCCTACACCAACGAGACACTGCTCGGGCAAGCCTTGCGTGGCAAGCGTGAAGGGATCTACCTGGCGAGCAAGTTCGGCCTGGTGCGCAGCGAAGATCCCCACGCCCGGGGCGTCAATGGGCACCCCGATTACGTCCGGCAGTCCGTCGACGGCAGTCTCAATCGCCTCGATACCGATTACCTGGACCTCTATTACCAACACCGCATTGACCCGCAGGTGCCGGTCGAAGAAACGGTTGGCGCCATGGCAGAACTGGTCAAGGCCGGCAAGGTGCGCCACATCGGTCTCTCGGAGGCCAGCGCCGAAACTATCCAGCGGGCGCATGCGGTGCATCCTTTGGCGGCCGTGCAAAGCGAATACTCGCTGTGGTCCAGGGAGCCCGAGCACAACGGCGTGCTGGAAACCTGCCGGCGCCTGGGGATTGCCTTCGTCGCCTATAGCCCATTGGGTCGCGGTTTCCTGACGGGCGAACTGAAGGCCCCGGAGGATTTTGCCGCCGATGACTATCGCCGCTTCAATCCACGCTTCGAGGCCGACAATTTCTATCGCAACCTCGCGCTGGTCGAGCGAGTCAAGGCGTTGGCTGCGCAGAAAGACATCAGCGCCTCGCAATTGGCCCTGGCCTGGGTACTGGCCCAAGGGAGCAACGTGATCCCGATCCCAGGAACGAAACAGCGCAAGTATTTGGAGAGCAACGTAGCCGCGATCGGGGTTTCCCTGAACACCGATGAATTGAATCATCTGGATGAAATTTTCGGCGCCCAAGGAGCCGTGGCGGGCGAGCGATACGACGCTCAGGTGATGACCTTGCTCGACGGCTGAACAGCAACACGGTTGAGGGTGTGAAGGTAACGGCCCGGCCTTACCTTGCTTAACAAAAAACCTCTGCTATAGCTTAAACCCTTCACTTTCTAATGCGAGGCAAGGGAATGTCAGCTGCCAAGAAAATGAGCGTGGGGCAGCTGACCATGCTGACTGCCGTCAATATGCTAGGGTCCGGCATCGTGCTGCTGCCGACCAAGCTCGCCGAAGTGGGCGGTATTTCGATCCTTTCCTGGCTGATCACAGCCACGGGCTCGCTCGCATTGGCCTACGCCTTTGCCCGCTGCGGCATGCTCAGCCGCAAGACCGGCGGAATGGGCGGATACGCTGAATACACCTTCGGCAAGTCCGGCAACTACATCACCAACTACACCTACGGCCTTTCACTGCTGATTGCCAACGTGGCGATCAGCATCACCGCCGTCGGCTATATCCAGACGCTCTTCAGTATCCAGCTCGACTCGCTGCAGGTCGGCCTGGCAACCATCGCATTATTGTGGCTGACCACCTTTGCCAATTTCGGCGGGGCACGCATTACCGGCAAGATTGGCGCCGTGACAGTGTGGGGCGTGATAGCCCCGGTGGTGCTGGTTTCGACGGTCGGTTGGTTCTGGTTCGACAGCAGCATCTACGCAGCCGGCTGGAACCCTCACGACATGAGCTGGTACGAAGCGGCCGGCGCTTCCGTGGCGATCACCCTCTGGGCGTTCCTGGGGTTGGAGTCGGCGTGCGCCAACGGCGACGCGGTGGAGAACCCCGAGAAAAACGTGCCGATCGCGGTACTCGGTGGCACGCTGGGCGCTGCGGTGATCTACATCGTTTCAACCAACGTCATTGCCGGCATCGTCGACAACGCCGAGCTGGTCTCCTCCACGGCGCCGTTCGGCCTGGTCTTCGCCAAGATGTTCAACCCCCTGATCGGAAACGTCGTTATGGGCCTGATGGTGATGGCGTGTGTCGGCTCGCTGCTCGGCTGGCAGTTCACCGTCGCACAGGTCTTCAAGAGCTCGGCGGACACCGGTTACTTCCTGCCAATCTTCGCCAAGGCCAACAAGCATGGCGTGCCGATCGTCAGCATGCTGATCCTGCTGGCGATGCAGACAGCGTTGGCATTGCTGACCATCAGCCCTGACCTCGCCAAGCAATTCGATACGCTGGTGAACCTCGCCGTGGTCACCAACCTGGTGCCCTACATCCTCTCCATGGCGACGCTGGTCACCCTGCAGAAAATATCGAATGTCCCGGCCAACAAGGCTTTGCTCACGAACATTGTCGCGGGCATTGCCGCGGCCTACAGCTACCTGGCGCTCTACAGCTCGGGGGAACAGGCGTTGATGCTGGGCGGCGTGGCAGTCATCGTCGGCTATACGCTGTTCGGTTACGTCAATACCCGCCTGATCCGTCTTGAAGCGTTGAACAATAGCGTACCGACCCAGACCGTCGCGGCGCAGCACATCGTTGGCGAGCCCATTCCCGTCAACCACCTGAAGACGGCCAACCTGGAGGCCTTGCCATGACGGAACAGCGAAATCTTTTGGGAATGCTGGCCTTGCTGGTGTCCAACGCGCCAGACAAGCGCAGCGTGTTCGGTCGAGCGCTGATCCAGTTGATCAGCGATGTGGAAGAGCGCGCCGTCAGCGTGCTGACCTCCGAAAACCTGAGCGATGCCAAGTCGATCCTGAGCTCCGACCCGGCGATCCAGTGTGTGCTGCTCAGTTGGGAAATAGACACCAGCGAAGACCACCGCGAATGCATCGACTTGCTCACCGCGTTGCGCGAGCGCAACACCCGCGTGCCGGTGTTCCTGATCAGCGATCGCAGCACCGCCTCCAACGTACCGCTGATCGTCATGCAACATGCCGACGACTTCATCTGGCTGCCGGAAGACACCAGCCGCTTTCTCAGTGGACGGATCCTGGCCGCCATCGAGCGCTATCGCCAGGCGGTACTGCCGCCGATGTTCGGCGCCCTGCTGAAGTTCGCCCGCAGCTACGAGTATTCCTGGCATACACCGGGGCATGCCGGTGGTACGGCTTTTCTGAAAAGCACGGCGGGCCGGGCGTTCTACGAGTTTTTCGGTGAAAACCTGCTGCGTTCGGACCTGTCGATTTCCGTCGGCGAACTGGGTTCGATGCTCGACCACAGCGGCCCTATCGGCCAGGGCGAGCGCTACGCCGCCAAGGTGTTCGGCGCGCATCGCACCTACTACGTCACCAATGGCTCGTCGATGTCCAACCGGGTCATCCTCATGGCCAGCGTGACGCGCGACCAGATCGCGCTGTGTGATCGCAACTGCCACAAATCCGCCGAGCACGCGATGACCCTGTCCGGGGCAATTCCGACCTATCTGGTGCCGACCCGAAACCGCTTCGGCATCATTGGCCCGATCCTGCCACAGACCCTCAGCGCCGAAGGCGTGAAGGCGGCCATCGCCAGCAATCCACTGGTCAAGAGCCACATCGACCCGACGCCGGTGCACGCCATCATCACCAACTCCACTTACGATGGCCTGACCTACAACGTCACCCGCGTCGAGGAGCTGCTGGGGCAAAGTGTTGACCGCCTGCATTTCGACGAAGCCTGGTATGGCTATGCGCGGTTCAATCCGTTGTACAAGGACCGCTTTGCGATGCACGGCAGTCCGGACGATCACGACCCGTCGAAACCGACCGTGTTCGCCACCCAGTCCACGCATAAATTGCTCGCGGCACTGTCCCAGGCCTCGATGATCCACGTGCGCAACGGGCGCAACCCGATTCCTCATGGGCGCTTCAATGAGTCGTACATGATGCATGCCTCCACCTCGCCCAATTACGCGATCATGGCCTCATGCGATGTCAGCTCGGCGATGATGGAGGCGCCCAGCGGGCAGATCCTGACCAGCGAAGCGATCGAGGAAGCCGTCGCCTTCCGCCAGGTCATCTCCCACATGCAAAGCGAGATGTTCAGCCATGACGACTGGTTCTTCTCCTGCTGGCAACCGCCATCGGTGCAGGTGGACGGACAGGCGATTCTATTTCACGAGGTCGATCCGGCCAGGCTCAAGGCTGACCCGAGTTGCTGGGTGCTGCACCCCAATGAGGTCTGGCATGGCTTCGGTGACATTGAAGACGGCTACTGCATGCTCGATCCGATCAAGGTCTCGGTCCTCAGCCCCGGAATGGGCGATGACGGCAGCCTGCTGGACTTCGGCATCCCGGCATGCGTGCTCACCGCCTACCTCGGCAGGCAGGGTATCGTGGTGGAAAAAACCACCGACTTCACCATCCTGTTCCTGTTTTCCATCGGCATCACCAAAGGCAAATGGGGCACCTTGGTCAACGCCCTGCTCGACTTCAAGCGCGACTACGATGAAAACCTGGAACTGGAGCTGTGCCTGCCCGACCTGGTGAGTGCCAACCAGCAACGCTACGCGGGCATGGGCCTCAAGGACCTGGCTGAAGAGATCTTCGCCGCCATGAAAAAAACCAAGACCACCGCAGCCATGGCCGAGGCCTTCGGCATGCTGCCCACGGCGCAGTTCAGCCCGGTGGAGGCTTATGAAAAACTGGTGAGGAACGAGATCGAAACGGTGACCTTGGAAGAAGCCGCCGGCCGGATTGCGGCAACGGGCATCGTCCCGTACCCGCCGGGAATTCCCCTGCTGATGCCAGGGGAAAACGCAGGACCTGCGGACGGGCCAATACTGACCTACCTCAAGGCGCTGGAAAACTTTGACCGATCATTCCCCGGCTTCACCCATGACACCCATGGGATTGAAAACGAATCAGGCGTCTATCAGCTGCTGGTACTGAAACAGGACGCAGCGGGCCAGTGACCGATTGGCTGGACAATGGCTCACGCCAACAGCTCGCTGATCCAGCGGACCTGAAGAGCCATATCCTGCACCTTCTCCTCGGCCACGGCCTGCTGCGCCTGGGCAAAATTGACCAAGGTCTTTTGCTTCAGTCGTAGCAGACGCTGCCACTTTGCCAGGAAAACCGGGCTTCGGGCCTGCAACTGCAACGGGCCGAAGTACAACTCCTGGGCGGAGTACGCCACCGGCCCGTCGCGCTCGGCGACGATGATTTCGTAGTAGAAGCGGTTCTCTCGCAGCACTTCCTCGCTCACGATGCGGTAATCATTGTCCATCAACCATTGACGCAGTGGCTGCTCGCCGCCGTTGGGTTGCAGGATCAGACGCTCCTGGCCACTCAAGCGGCCCTTGCCGCCGTCGAGAATGTCGCGAATCGTCTCGCCGCCCATGCCACACAGACTGATCGCCGTGATGCCGTCCCCAGGCTCGATGGCCGCCAGGCCGTTGGCCAGGCGCACGCTGATTTTCGCGTCCAGTGCACTTTCGCGCACGGTGCGTTCGGCCGAGCGGAACGGCGTCACTGCCACCTCGCCCGCCAGCGCCGCCGCGATCACACCCCGGTTGATCAGCGCCACCGGCAGATAACCATGATCGGAGCCGATATCGGCCAGGCGCGCCCCTGCCGGCACATGCCTCGCCACGCGCTCCAGGCGCATGGACAACGTTTGTTCGTTCACACTTCCAACCCTTTTCTCGGCGGCACATAGACGTCTGCCCAATTGTGCCACGGACTGTTTCTCTCCAGGCAACTGAGGGACCGTTCGCATAACGGCGCCACAGCCGACGTCAGCCACGTGATTGGGTCTATGCTTGTGTTGGGTTCGCCCAGGAACAGCGGACCACCCCAACAGGAGAACACGTGAAGCATTCGATGCCTGCCGCAGCGCTGCTTTGTCTGATGCTCGGCTCAGCGACCGCCGCCGAGCCCTATCAAGTCGTGACCGAGGAATGGGCTCCCTACAATTACGTGGAGAACAACCAGCTCACCGGCATGACCACGGAAATTGTCCGGGCCATCATGACGCTGACCGGAGACGACTTCGAAATATCGTTGCAACCGAGCATGCGCGCCACGCAGATATTGAAGAACCGGCCCAAGACCATCATGTATTCGCTGTTCCGTACACCGGAGCGCGAACCGTTATACAAGTGGGTCGGGCCAATCGTCGAAGAATCCATCCACGCCTACCAGCTGTCCGATTCGCCGCCGATCAACTCCCTGGAACAGCTACTGCGCGCCCCGCAGGTCACCACGCGGCATGCCGGCCTGGTGCCCCAGATGTTGCAATCGCTGGGCTTCAATAACCTGGACAAAAGCGCAACCGAAAGCAAACTGCTCTACCGCATGCTGCTGGCCGGGCGAACCAACATCATTGTCGGCGACACCGCTGCGGGAGTGGCTTACTACAGCCGGCAATTGAGCATCGCCCCCGGCACCCTGCGCAAAATCCCCATCGAGCTTTACCGCTCCTCGCTGTACATCGCTTTCAGCACTGACAGTGACGACGAACTGATCGCCGCATGGACCCGCGCGTTGGAGAAACTGCGCCAGTCCGGAGAATTGGCACGCATCCAGCGGCGCTATGAACAACCGACCCAACCGTAGAAAACAGGCCTGGCCTCAAGGCTCTTCGCCTATCCGTCTTACCCGGTGACAATCCCAGGGTTCGACCTTCTGGCCGCTCGACGAGCGAACCTCGATCGGCATCAGCGGCTGTCCGGATGCGTTGTCCAACAGCTGCGAACGCGTCTCCTGCGGCGCGAACAGAAACCGCTCGCCCCACTGCCTCAAGCTGACCACGACTGGGAAAATTTCCTGTCCTTTTTCCGTCAGGACATATTCCTTGTAGGCGCTTCCATCCGAGGCAGGTCGCACGTCGAACACGCCGACCTCGACCAAGGCTTTCAGGCGCGACGCCAGAATGTTCTTGGCCACGCCCAGGTTCTTCTGGAACTCGCTGAATCGGCGGATGCCATCGAAGGCATCGCGGATGATCATCAGCGACCAGCGATCGCCAATCACGTCCAAGGTCCGGGAAACCGGGCATTCGCTGTTATGTGATGGAGCGTCTTTCAAGATCATGTTTGCCTGCACTCGGTTAAAGTGGTTGCTATTTAAAACCTAAACCAGCAAGAATCAAATCAGGTATTCAATTGCAACCAGATTACACCATGGAGGTGCGCATGACCGCATACACCGACGTGAACCGAGGCTTGTCAGCGACGCTCACTTTATTGTTATCAGTAACGTGCGCCCTCGCTGTCGCCAACGTCTACTTCGCGCAACCCTTGCTCGCCTCGATAGCACAAAGCCTGGATGTTGCCCCCGGGTTGATCGGTATCGTGGTAACGGCGACTCAGATCGGATACGCGCTCGGACTGTTGTTCATCGTGCCGCTGGGGGACAAGGTCAATCCCCGGAAACTGATCTTGACCCTCGTTGCGCTGTCCGTGGTGGCGTTGGCGGCGGTCGGCGCATCACGCCATTGGTCGGTTCTGCTGGGCGCCATGATTGTGACAGGGTTATTGGCAGTGGTCGTCCAGGTGCTGGTCGCCTACGCCGCCACGCTGTCCGCGCCATCGCAACGCGGGCGGGCGGTGGGCACTATTACCAGCGCGATTGTGCTGGGCATTCTCCTGGCACGGTTTACCTCAGGATTGATTGCCGACCTGGCAGGCTGGCGTGCGGTTTATTTCGTCTCCTCGGGGCTGATGCTGCTCATCGCCGCGGTGTTATGGAAAGTGATTCCCGCCACGGCGTCGCCCCGCCACCGACAATCCTACCCTGTGCTGATCGGGTCTCTGTTCAAGCTGTTCTTGACCGAACCGGTCTTGCGAATCAGGGGGCTGTTCGCCATGCTGATCTTCGCTGCCTTTTCCGTGCTGTGGACCGCCATGGTCCTACCGTTGAGCGCCCCGCCGCTGTCACTTTCCCACACCGCCATTGGCCTGTTTGGCCTGGCCGGTGTCGCCGGAGCCCTGGCGGCCAGGGGAGCCGGTCGCTGGGCCGATCGAGGTTTCGGACGACGTGTGACCGGCCTGTCGCTGGGGCTCTTGGTGATGTCCTGGCTGCCGATCGCTTTTGCCGAAAGCTCGCTGGTGGCCTTGGTCTGTGGAGTGATCTTGCTCGACTTCGCCGTACAAGCGGTGCACGTCACCAACCAAAGCCTTATTTTCGCCGCCCGCCCCGACGCACAAAGTCGCATGGTCGGCGCCTACATGTGTTTCTACTCGATCGGCAGCGCGCTCGGGGCTGCCGCCGCCACTCAGGTGTATGCGCTTTGGGGCTGGACGGCGGTCAGTCTGCTGGGTGGGTTGATCAGTGCGCTGGCGTTGGCTTTGTGGGGCATTTCGATTCATATGTCGGGCCGTCCATCGGCGGTGCTACAGTCGCGCACCAACAACGAGGGAACGTCATGCGCATCATCGGAACGGCTCTAATCATCGCACTGCTGACGGGATGCGCGACCGCCAACGAAACCTTTGGCACCGGCGGCCTTTGCGGTGTCAGCCCGTATTGCGGCGTGTATTTCGATTACCAGATACTCAAGGAAGCGGTGACGGAAGATAACTCAACGTTCGCCAGTGCATTCGCGCCGTTCGCGGCCATCGACCTGCCCCTGAGTTTCGTCGCCGATACGTTGATCCTGCCCTACACCATTTTTCACATGAGACCGTCCGAGGAATAAGGGTATTGGCGCGACGAACATTCAGCCGCCAAGCGCGCCCTGTGCAAGCAACCACTCACTGAACGCCCGCACCGCCGGCTGCCGCTCTCGCCCGGGCACACACACCAAGGTGTAACGCGCGCCCGCGAGGCGAATCTCCGGGCGATAGGCGATCAACTGGCCGCGCGCGACAGCTTCGGCAACCAGCACCTGGCTGGCCAACACCAATCCGTGCCCGACGATGGCTGCCTGCAGGGCATGCTGTTCCTCGTCATAACGCCGCAGACGGGCGCTCTCCAACCAATCGCCAATGCCGGCCTTGGCGCACCAGGCCGGCCAATCGACCGTGACGGCGGAGCTGCTCAACCACGGCACATCGATCAGTTCAACGGGCGCCCCCGAAGCAGGCGGTTGCCAGTCGGGACGACAATACACACCGAAATACTCATCCAGCAGCGGCTGCTCGACCAGTTGCGGGTCAGGCGTGAACAGGGCACGGATTGCCAGGTCGATGCTCGCGTCACGCCGCAGGTCCACCACCTCGTTGCTGCTGTGCAGCCGGACGCTGATGTCCGGGTGCAAGCGATAAAACCCACCGAGCCGTGGGATCAGCCAGAGGCTGGCGAAGGCCGGCGTAGTGCTCACCACCAGCGATTGCGCCACGCAGGACGGGGACAGCACTTGCAGGCCCTGCTGGATATCGAGCAGCGCCCGGTGGACGTAGGTGTGCAGACACTCACCATCGGCGCTCAGGCGAACGCTTTGGCTGGAGCGTTCGAACAGGCGCACGCCCAGTAAGGTTTCGAGATTCTTGATCTGATGGGAGATCGCCGCGGCGCTGATGTTCAGCTCCTGGGCGGCAGCCTTGAAACTGCCTAGCCGTGCGGCAGACTCGAAGCCGCGCAAGGCGGTAAGGGGCAATTTGGCAAACATGGGCGCAAGCGTTACTCACGTTGAGCGAGGCTCAATTTAGCTCAATTGTGCGCGCACGCTCAACTCGCGAGGCTGTGCTCCTGCCCCCAAGATCCGGAGACTACCGATGCAAGGCGCACCTCGCAAAATCCTCCAGGCCATACTCTACGAAGCGGGCGGTGTCCTGTTCGTGGCGCCGGCGCTGACGCTGATCTACCAGCAAGGCATGGGTTATTCCACCTTGCTGTCCCTGGTGATATCTGGCGTCGCGCTGGGCTGGAACATGCTATTCAACAGCGCGTTCGAATGGTGGGAGCGCCGCCAGCACAACCGTCAGCGCAACTGGCGACGGCGGTTGTTGCACTCCTTGGGATTCGAAGGCGGCTTGACGTTGATTCTCACACCGGTGATTGCCGCGTGGCTAGGCATCAGCCTGTGGCTGGCGCTGGTAACCAATCTGGGACTGTTTGTGTTTTTCTTCTTCTACTCGCTGGTTTTTCAATGGGGATTCGATCGGGTGTTCGATGTCCCACTGTCGGCGCAGTCCGCACCGACCTCGACCTCCAAGGCCAACGCCACGTGATGGCGTCTGCCCTACAGCCGAAAGCGCTGCTGGATGGCCTGGCCAAGCAAGTCGACCGTTTCATCGTCACGGGATGCCTGGGATCGCATGAACACTACGTCGTGATCCGGGATCACCGGCAGCTCATCAAGGATCCGCATGTTATCCGTCACCCGGCCACGGTCGATCAGGCTGATCGCCAACCCCGCCTCCACGCAGGCCTTGACGGCCTGGTTGGAGGGGCTTTCGAGGACGATTCGCACCTTGCGCCCGCTTTGCCGGAGCGCTTGCAGCATGACCTGTCGGTAAGGGCATTGCGCCGCGTGCACGGCCAGCGCCAGCGGCTCGGTCAAATTCGCCGTGGCGTGAAGCGCCGCGACCCAGACCGGTGTCGTGGTGACCAGGAACTCAACCTCAGCGTTGCGCAACTCCTTCGGCTGGGTGAGCACGGCGGCTTGTAGCTTGCCGCGCTGGACCTGCTCACGCAGGGCATAGCTGGGGGCGGTCTTGAGCTCCAGGATGACGTTCGGCCAGGCTGCGATGAACGTTGGGACGATGTCGCGGATGACATGGTCGGCGTATTCGTCGGGCACACCCAAGGTGATCCGTCCCGCCAGCCGCGTGCCGTGCAGGTCGGCCAATACCCGGTCGTGGGTCGTGAGCAGTTCCGTCGTGGAAACGAGCAGGCGCTTGCCCAACGCGGTCAGGGAGACCGCTTGATTGTCACGGTCCAGCAGCCGGCCACCGGCGACCGCTTCCAGTCGCTGAATGTGCACGCTGACCGCCGCCGGGCTCTTGTGAAGCTCCTGCGCCGCAGCGCTGAATTTGCCTATCCGCGCGACCGCATGAAAGGTTCGTATCAGCTCGATGTCCAGTATGGCTGTCATGATTCACCGTTCGTGAACGACTTCTACAAGATATTTTGATTTATTAGATTAGTCGGCTTTCGTAGCCTGTGACCATGAACTCGCCCAAATCGATCACTTCCCCTGCCACGCCCAGCTTGTATTGGCTGATTCCGTTGCCCTTGCTGGAAGCGGCGCTGGTCCTGGCCTGGAGCTCAGGGTTCGTCGGTGCGCGCTTCTCCATCGATTACGCGCCGCCGTTGCTCGTGGTGTTCTGGCGCTGCGTCCTGGTCACGCTGATCCTGTTTCCCTTCGTCGTCGGCCAACTGCGACGAATCCCCTTCGCCGCACTCTTGAAAAACGCCGGTATCGGTCTGCTAGCGATGGCGGGTTATCTGGCCGGTATCACCCAAGGCATCGCCCTGGGTGTTCCGGCAGGCCTGGCGGCGCTGTTTGCCGACTTGCTGCCGATAGGCCTGGCACTGTTGGCTGCCGGTGTGCTGGGACAGCGCTTGGCGCCGGCAGCCTGGGCGGGCTTGGCCATCGGCCTGACCGGTGTTGCCCTCGGTACCCAAGGCGCGTTGGCCTGGGGCGACGCGCCTTTGTGGGCTTACGGGTTGCCGCTGCTCGGCATGCTCTCGCTCGCTGCTGCGACCCTGTGGCAGAAGCATCTTCCAGCCTCGCAATCGATTGGCCTGCTGCCCAATCTCTGGCTGCAATGCTGTGTCAGCGGCCTGGCGTTTGCGCTTATCGAAGGCGCACAGGGCAGCCTCGCGCCGATACCCAGCACCGGCTTTGTGCTGAGCGTCGTATGGACGGCGGGGTTGTCGACGATGGGCGGATACGGGCTCTATTGGTTGTGCCTGCGCCGGGCGACAGCCACCCGTGTCGCCAGCGTTCTCTACCTGAGCCCGCCCATTACGATGCTGTGGGCCTGGGCAATGTTCGACGAGCCGTTGTCGTGGCTCATCGCGTTGGGGATGGCGGTATCTGCCGTCGGTATCTGGATGGTGATGCGTGATGAAGCGCGTGGTCGACGCAGCGCCACCGCCGCGCGTTAAACCTCCAGCACCAAAGGCTCACTGCCCTCGGCCGGTACTGCGCAGCAAATCAGCACTCCGCCGTCCGCGACCGGCTCGGCGGGCTGCGTCAGGTAATGCACCTGGCCTTGGGTCATGCGGGTTCTACAGGTGCCACAGGAACCACCGCGGCAACTGAATTCCGGGTTCAGGCCCCGGGCCTCGGCCAACTCCAGCAGCGTCCCGCTACCCGGCTCCCAGCGCGCTTCCTTGGCCGAGCTGGCGAACAGGACCTTCACCGTTCCACTCGCCGCGGGCACCTGCTCGGTCACGGGCATTCGGACCTCGATATCGCGCACTAGCGTGGACGGGCCAAAGGTTTCCGCATGGATGCGATCATCGGGAATGCGCAGCTTGCGCAGGCCGTCATACAGCGCCTGGGTAAAGCTGCCCGGCCCGCACAAATAGAAGTCATAGTCGTCCAGCGGCAGCCATTGCTTGAGCAGCCCTACATCGATTCTGCCGGACACGTCGTAACCTTGCCCGGCGCTGCCGTCGGTGGGCGGTTGGCTGACCATGCGCAAAACCCGCAGCTTGTCACCGGCACGGGCCGCCAGCTCGTCGATCTCTTTACGGAAGGCCAAATCAGCCACGTGACGGGCGCTTTGTACCAGCCAGACCGAACGCATGCGGCTGATGCGTTTCCCTTGGTAGACCACCTCGCGCAACATCGACAACAGCGGCGTGATGCCAACGCCCGCTGCCAACAGCACCAGCGGGCGGCGCTCGATGGGGTCCACGGTGAAGTGGCCTTGGGGCGCCCGCGCCTCAATTTCATGGGCCGCCTGAATTTGTTCATGCAAGTGCGAAGACACCACGCCGTCGCGCTTGACGCTAATGCGCAGGAAATCATCGGACGGCGCGCTGGACACGCTGTAGGTGCGGATCGACGGGGTTTGCTGCCCTTGCAGTAATACTCGCACCGGTAAATGCTGTCCGGCTTCGAACCGTGGCAAACCGGCGCCATCGGTGGTTTGCAGATAAAAGGAACGAATGTCGGGGCTTTCATCCACCGTCCGAGTGACCTGCAACGCACGCCATTGGGTCCTCAGGGCTTCGGCCTGCAAGCGCTCAGCGGTTTGTTCCCAACTGCCGGTCATCAGCGAATTGGGCGAGTCACCTTCGTCCTGGTCCTTCCAGCGCAACGGTATCGCTGCGGGACGGTAGACCAAGCGTTGCGGAGTCACACGCAACAACCGCTCGGCGCCCTGGAACGCAGCGATCTGCGGGTCGTCCAGCAACACCTCGGCGCGACCGCTCAGCTGCAACAGGTCGCCGGTTTCAAAGTCGACGAACAGCAGCCCTGCGCGCGGATTCAGCAGGATATTGCCCAACGTGTTGAAAAACAGATTCCCGGAAAAATCCGGGATGGTCAGCGTCCCGTCCTCGTCCATGTGCACAAAACCGGACTTGCCGCCACGGTGCGAAGCATCGACCTGCCGTTCGCCGTCTCGGATCACGTAGGTGGCGATGTAGAACGAATCGGCCGCCGTGACCAGCCGACGAACCAAAGGGTCGTCCACCTCCAGTTCACGCGAGACGGCAGCTTGCTCATCGACAAAGCTGTATTGGCGCAGGTTGATGTAGCGCGGGCAGTTGCCATACGCCTGGCTCACCGAGATCTCCAGCCCTTGGTCGAGCCGACGGCGCATGACACCGTTCATGCGGTTACGGCGACGGGTATGCAACTCGATGCCCAGCATGCCGATGGCATCGCCCTCGCCCATGCCTTCCTGGGCTGGATCGCTCGGCTGCGGCTCGATATCGATGTGCAGCGTTTGCGGATCCGGTGAACTCATGAAGCCGGGCTGCCTGGCGCGCAGCGTCGCCCAGACATCGCCTTGACGATCCACCGCGCCCAACACCACGAAGGGCAATTGGGCGTAGAACTCACGGTGCTGATCCGGCATCCAGGTGCGTGCCAGTTGCCGCTGGCCGACACCGGCCATCATGTCCACCGCGCCGACGGAGCGCTGCAAGGTCAACTCGCCTTCATGCCAGGGCGAAGGTTGTGCTTTCGAGGCTTCGTTCATCAGCTACTCCTCGCGCCCCGGCATTGCTGCTGGGTCAGTGCGCTGTGGTCAGGGATGGTCCGTCACGCCTTTGAACAAGGTGTGCGGCTGGTGGAGCCATCTTCTGCCCAAAGCGGCGGCGCAGGAATACGCATGGATTGAAATCCACTGTTTCAGGAAATGGAATGACCTCGACGCCTGGGTCCTCGCGCACATCGCTGGTCAATTGAGGAGCGGCCCTGGCTGACGGTCCGCCCCCCCAGACGTTACAGCATCTTCAGCCGACCCAGCCGATCGCCGTTTTTGGAATGACTTCAGACTCGTCGAGCTTGGACGCGAACATGCTGACCGCCTCCAATGCATCCGTGGTCCCGGCCCTGATCTGCACGATGACCGATCCGGCCTGGTCCGCCAGGGTAACGCCGCGCAGCGCGCCCTCATGGGTCACGCTCATACTGGCGACCGCATCGCGGGTCTCAGAAAGGATCATGCCGATCATCTCGGCGATTTCCGCTGTCGAGCGACTCGTGCGCCCGGCCAGTTGGCGGACTTCGTCGGCCACGACTGCAAAGCCCCGGCCCTGGTCGCCCGCCCGCGCGGCCTCGATGGCAGCGTTGAGCGCCAGCAGGTTGGTCTGGTCGGCAATGCCGCGAATGGTATTGACGATGGCGGTGATCTCTTCCGAGCGCGCGCCCAGTTGCCCGACCAGGCGCGCGGAGGCGCCAATGTTTTCGGCGATCTGGCGCATCTCCTTGGCGGTTTGCTGGATCACTTGGGCGCCCTGCTCGGCGACTCGCTCAGTCTCGGAAGAAATGTGATAAGCACGCGAGGCACCGCGTGAATCCTCTTCGAACTTTTCCACCCGCTCGGTGATGTCGCTGGCAAACTTGACGATCTTGCTCAGCTTGCCTTCGGCGTCGTAGACCGGGTTGTAGCTGGCCTCCAACCACACCACCTTGCCATGCTTGCCCAGTCGCTTGAATTGTCCGCTGAAAAACTCACCGGCGTTCAGACGTCGCCAGAAATCGCCATATTCCGAACTGTTGACCAGGTTCGCTTCGCAGAACAGTCGGTGATGCTTGCCTTTGATTTCAGCGAGCGAGTAATTCATCGTCCGCAGGAAGTTGTCATTTGCGGTGAGGATATTGCCAGTCAAATCAAATTCGATCACCGCCATTGCCCGATCAAGTGCAGCGAGCCTGCCACGTGTTTCTGCGTCACTGGCCACTCGGGCGGTGACGTCAAGGGCGTACTTGACCACCTTCACGACTTTGCCCTGCTCATCCAGGACTGGGTTATAGCTCGCCTCCAGCCAGACGTTGCGCCCTTGTCCGCTGACCCGCTGGAACGTCCCCGAAACGAACTGGCCAGCCCGCAACCGGTCCCAGAACTCGCGGTACTCAGCACTGCCCGCCAGCGCTGGGGTGCAAAAATTGCGGTGGGACAAACCGGCCAACTGATCCTCGCGGTAGCCCATGGTATTGAGGAAGTTTTCGTTGGCGCGAAGCACCTTGCCGTCGGGACTGAACTCGATCACGGCCATCGACCGCTCCAGAGCGCCTACCAATCCCTTGTAAGTTGCTAACTCGGCCTTCCTTGCCGTCAGTTCATTTTTTAGTGTTGTATTAAACATGACGTACCCTCGGCAGAAGCTGGGAATCAACCGCATCTCAAATGGCTATCGGCTAATAACCTAGAGACTGTAAGGATGCTGAGCATTTATTTTCTGGCGTCAAAAAGCCCTTGTCCGGCTATCTATTACTGAGGGAGATACAGACAATCAACCGCCTTTGTTCGCCTGACAAAACGCCCCTGGATTAGAGTCCGTCTCTCGATGCGAGCCATTGCGCAAATGTGCTATGGCTTCATCCCAGGATCAGTGCATTCAAAACGATAAGGTACGTCTCATGAGCAAAGCGTCTTACGTTCCTCCAAAAATCTGGAAGCACGAAGCCCCCTCGGGCGGCCACTTCGCCAGCATCAACCGCCCCGTTGCCGGGCCGACCCACGAAAAAACCTTGCCGGTCGGCGAGCACCCGTTGCAGCTCTATTCACTGGCGACGCCCAACGGCGTCAAAGTCACCATCCTGCTTGAAGAGTTGCTGGCGCTCGGGCACACCGGCGCGGAATACGACGCCTGGCTGATTCGCATCGGCGAAGGCGACCAGTTCTCCAGTGGTTTTGTCGAGGTCAATCCAAACTCGAAGATTCCGGCCCTGCTGGATCGCAGCGTCGAGCCAGCAATCCGCGTCTTCGAGTCCGGGTCGATCCTGCTTTACCTGGCAGAAAAATTCGGCGCGCTGCTGCCCACCGACCCGGCCGGCCGCACCGAAACCCTGAACTGGCTGTTCTGGCAGATGGGTTCGGCGCCGTACCTGGGCGGCGGTTTCGGACATTTCTACGCCTATGCGCCGGAAAAACTCGAATACCCGATCAATCGCTTCACCATGGAAGCCAAGCGCCAACTGGATGTGCTGGACCGTCGCCTGGCTGAAAACAAATACCTGGCGGGCGACCAATACACCATCGCCGACATCGCGGTCTGGCCCTGGTATGGGCAATTGGTGCGCAATAACGTGTATTCAGCGGCGCAGTTCCTCTCGGCCCACGAATACACCCATGTACAACGCTGGGCCGAGGAAATCGCCAACCGACCCGCGGTGATGCGCGGCCAGCGGGTCAACCGGACCTGGGGCGATGAAGCGAGCCAGGTGCCGGAGCGGCATCGGGCGCAGGATTTGGGCTAGACGCGCCTACGCGAAACCTGGTGGTGAGGGAGCATGCGCCCTCACCACGTTCGATCGTTCCCACGCTCCTGCGTGGGAACGCCGCCAGGGACGCTCCGCGTTCCGCTTCTGGGGTGACGCAGAGCGTCACGGGGATGCATTCCCACGCAGAGCGTGGGAACGATCAAATAGCGGTAATCCACAGGCCCATCGTCGCCAGGATGATGGGCCTGTTCGCAAGTCAATCGTAAAACGGTTCGACCAGGGTCCTACTGCCCACGAAGAAGCTGTCCGCGACCAGGCGTAGCGGTTGCAAATCCATGTCGCTGGCCTTGTCCTTGATCAGCTGTTGGAAATGCCGATACACCGCCGCGTATTCGCCCTCCTCCGACACAGCCTGGCGCACGCCGTCGATACTCAGCAACGCGCCGCCATTGTCGAGCCGCAGGACGCCTTCGGCGCAGCGAATCTCGATGCTCCAGAGCTCGTCATGACCATGGTCGAAGTCGAACTCGGCACGGACATCGAGCTGGCGCGCGTCCGCCATCTTGATGCTCGCGGCAATCGGTGACTGGCAATTGTCGGGGACGCGCAGTTCGGCCGACTCGACGAACAGCGCCAGCGGCAGCAGATGGGTAGCAATCGAGAGGGCGTTTATGCCGGGATCAAAGACGCCCAGGCCACCGGGTTGCCAGATCCATGCCTGGCCCGGGTGCCATTTGCGCACGTCTTCCTTCCAATCGATCCGGACGCTTTGCAGCGTACGGCTGGCCAGCCAGTCGCGAGCCGCTTCGATGCCGGGCGCATAACGCGAATGCCAGGCGTAGAGGCCGCTGGCGCCTTGCTCGCGCGCGAGGTCAACAAGGGCCATCGCTTCGCCCAGCGTGGCGCAGGGCGGCTTTTCCACCAGCACGTGCTTGCCGGCAGCCAGGGCTTGTCGGACCAGCCCGAATCGACCTTGTGGCGGCGTGCAAAATGCGATTGCATCAACGTGCGGGCCGTTTTCCAGCAATTCGCCCAGGGACTGCAAATTCTCCACCCCGGCGCAAGGCTGCCCTTGCGTGGCGACCGCCACCAGTTCGAACGCGGGGTTGGCGCGGATAGCGGGGACGTGTTGATCCTGGGCGATCTTGCCGTAGCCCACCAGACCGAGACGAATCGGTTGCATCGATGACTCCTGACTTTTGTACTTATGATGGGGCAGCAAACTAGACGTAAATCGCCTGGCGGACAATGGGTTCGTATCCCAATGCTCGGCGTCAGCGCTGCGCCGGGGCGGTCACGACCTTGGAAATCCGGCTGAGAAACGGTTCGAGTCGCTCCCGCGGTGCGTCGTGCTCGACCACCAAAGCCGTGACTTCCTCGCAAGACGCCACTTGATAGTGGGCAACGCTGGAAAGTTTCTCATTGGTCACCGCCACCACCAATTGGCCGCTCGCCGCCACCACCGCGCGTTTGAATTCCGCGTCATCCAGGCCAAACGCCGTGACCCCATTGTCCGAGTCAATGGCGCAGGCACCGACAAAGCACAAGTCGAAATTGAACTGGCGCAATTGCTGGACGGCCGCCAGCCCGATGGCACCGCCCGCGACCGGATTCAGGCGACCGCCCAGCAGAATGACTTCGGCGCGGGGCAGCTTCATCAGCTCCACCGCGATCAAGGGTGAGTTGGTGGAGAGGGTCAACCGGAGCTCCGGGTCGATGGCGCGGGCGATGGCCAGGTTGGTCGACCCGGCATCGAGGAACACGTGCTGCCCGGCGATGAGCAGCGAGGCAGCCGTCTGGCCAAGCGTGCCCTTGCGCGCCGAATCCTGATGGATCCGGACATCGATAGGCGCCTCGGCCGCTGGCAGGCGAATCGCGCCGCCATAGACGCGCTTGCACAAGCCCGCCGCTGCCAGCGCGCCCAAATCGCGCCGTATCGAGTGTTCCGAAACATTGAACTCAACCGCCAAGTCAGCCGCAATGACCCGGCCATACAGGGCGAGACGTTCGCTGATCAATCGCTGGCGTTCGCCGGGAAACGCTTCGTTAAAAGAACTCATGACATTGGCAACCTGCATAAACGAGCAATAATAACCACAAACGAGCACACTATGCCGCGTCCCCCCAGGATCGTCAAACCAGGCCGGATTGCCTTTCGTCACTCTCTCGCGCCGGGCCGTGAACAGTTTTTTCCCGAGGCGGGTCAACCCAAGGTCAGTAGCGTCATTTCGTAGACGAGCGACTCACCCGGTCGCCGAGGGTGGAACCATGAACAATACAATCATCGCAGCCCTGGTAAGCGCCGTCGTCCTATCGGGCGCCAATGGTGCCCAGGCCGCAGAAACGAAAAAGGTCGATGTGCTGCTGGTGGGCGGAGGAATCATGAGTTCCACGCTGGGCATCTGGCTCAACGAGCTGGAGCCAGGCTGGTCGATGGAGATGGTCGAGCGCCTGGACGCGGTGGCCGAAGAAAGCTCCAACGGCTGGAACAACGCCGGCACCGGCCATTCAGCGTTGGCAGAACTCAACTACACGCCGATGGACGAGCAAGGCAACGTCAATATTTCCAAAGCCATCGAGATCAACGAAGCCTTCCAGATCACCCGGCAGTTCCTGGCCTGGCAGGTCAAGAACAATGTCCTGAAAAACCCTCGCTCATTCATCAACGCCACCCCGCACATGAGTTTTGTGTGGGGGGACGACAACATCAAGTTCCTCAGGAAACGCTACGAGGCGCTGCAAGCGAGCCCGCTGTTCCGGCCCATGCAATATTCGGAAGATCCGCAGCAGATCAAGAAATGGGTGCCGCTGATGATGGAGGGCCGCGACCCGAACCAGAAGCTTGCGGTGACCTGGACGCCGATCGGCACCGATGTGAATTTTGGCGAAATCACTCGCCAGTACGTCGGATATCTGCAGAGCAAACCCAATTTCAGCCTGAAGCTTTCCAGCGAAGTCCGCGATATCACCCGCAATGACGATGGCTCCTGGCACGTGGAGTACAAGAACCTCAAGGACGGTGAGACGACAGCCACCGACGCCAAGTTCGTCTTCATCGGCGCGGGGGGTGGCGCGCTGCATCTGTTGCAGAAGTCGGGCATCGAGGAAGCGAAGGAGTACGCAGGGTTTCCGGTCGGCGGCTCGTTCCTGGTCGCCGAGAATCCCACCATCGCCGAGCGACATATGGCCAAGGCATACGGGATAGCCTCCACCGGCGCGCCGCCGATGTCCGTGCCGCACTTGGACACCCGGGTACTGGATGGCAAGCGCGTCATCCTGTTCGGCCCCTTCGCGACCTTCTCCACCAAATTCCTCAAGGAAGGCTCGTACTTCGACCTGTTTACCAGCATGACGCCCCACAACATCTGGCCCATGACCAAAGTCGGCGTCGAGCAGTACCCGCTGGTGGAATATCTGGCCGGCCAGCTGATGCTTTCCGACGACGACCGGTTCAAGGCCTTGCAGGAATATTTTCCCCAGGCCAAGCAGGAAGACTGGCGCCTCTGGCAAGCCGGCCAGCGGGTCCAGGTGATCAAGCGCGATGAAGAAAAAGGCGGCGTGCTCAAACTCGGTACCGAGGTGGTCGCGTCGCAGGATGGCAGCATCGCCGGATTGCTCGGGGCATCCCCCGGCGCCTCGACAGCGGCGCCTATCATGCTTGAAGTCATGCAGCGGGTCTTCAAGGACAAGGTCGCCTCCCCTGCCTGGCAGGAAAAGCTGCACCAGATCGTGCCGAGCTATGGAACCCGGCTCAACGATGATCCGGCGCGAGTCTACGAGGAATGGAAATACACCAGCGAGCTGTTGCAACTGGCGCCGCCACCGGATATTCGTGGCAACGCCGAGGCGAACGCCCCCACCAACAGCGATCCGGTGGGCCAGAAACACAGCGATTCCGACCCGGACATTGCTTTGTGAATGGCGTCAGGCTGACGTCTTATAGCTGAGCCTTCAAGCAACGGCTCAGCTACCGGCACAGCCTAGAACCACTCCTTGTGCTCTTCAAACGCCGCGCGGACCATCGCCACCAATCGCACGACTTCCTGCCTGTGCGCCTCATCGCCATGCACGGCCATCCAGACCTGCATCTGCATGTCGCCAGTGAACAATTCGGGCAAAGGCTGCAGGGTTTTGTCGAGCGAGCAAACGTAGTGCGGCAGCAGGCCGATACAGGCACTCCATTGAATCATCTGGCGCATCAACTCATAGGAGTTCACCTGCGTGACGCCTGACCGGCGCTCGCTGACGGCGCGGTTCCACGGGGCCAGCGAAGGCATTTTTGCGTAGCTGTGCAGGCTGACCAGCATGTAGTCCTGAAGCTCGGGAAGGCTGCGTGGGCGACTTGCTTCCCGGGAGTAGCGCTTGGCGATGTGCGGGATGTATTCCAGCTCGGCCAGGCAACTGAGTTCGGCCACCGGGAAAGATAGCTGCGGCGCTGTCGTCCGTGGGTCGGTGAGCCAGACGATGACATCCGCCTCAACCGACTCCTGGCCGGGTGGACCGTCGAGGCGCACCACGTCCAGGCGCACGTTGGCGTGTTGGCGCAAGAAGCCAAGCAGCGCGCGGCTGAGGACGTCGTGCAGCAACGGCTCGGCCACGGCCACCCGCACCAGGGTCTGCTCGGTGTCGAAGGCGTCAGGCAACGCCAGCAAAGCTCGGTGGGCCAGTAATTGGCTGCGCAGGTGACGGCCAGCCTGGCTGAGCATCAGCGCATTCCCTCGGTGCTCGAACAAGGGACGCCCGTAATGACTGGATAACCGCGACAGTTTTTTCCGCAATAACGACGCTTTGACATTCAGGCTGCGCGCGGCCTGCATGAAACAGCTACAGCGTGCCGCCACCAGGAAAAACTCCAGCGCTTGCGGATCCTTGAAGCCCTTCAGTGCCTGATCATCGGTTGCCACCGAAGCACCCAGCCGCACGTAATCTCGAACCTTGCCAATCTCCTCCAACGCCATACGCCCTCCTCCCTAAGGTAGCTTCACGGCTGCCGCGCCGCTTAACGAACAGACTCCAATGCCTCGTTCAGTTGCGCGCCATCGATGCTCAACGTCGCCTTGCTGACCAATCCTTCCAGATACGCCCTGGCCACCTGTTCCTGGCGCTGGTTGCGCAGCGCCTCGCGCAACTGTCCACGCACCTCATCCAGACTCGCGGGACGTGCCGGTTGCATGTCGGTGAGCTTGAGAACGTGAAAACCCGCCTCGCTGCGCAAAGCGTCGGAAACACTGCCAACTCGCTGCCGCGCCAGCACTTGGCGCATTTGCGGCACGTATTGCTGCAACGGTTGCAGGCCGCTGTCGCCACCCCGCTGCGCCGTGGCCTGGTCATCGGAAAACTCCCGGGCCAACGCGGCGAAATCAGCATTGGGAGCCTGGGCGCGGCGAGCCAGTTCGGTGGCTTTCTTGCGCACCGACTCTTCGTTGGCACCCGGCTCCAGCGCGATGAAAATGTGACTGACGCGATACAACGCCGGGCTTTGCAGCTGGCCCTTCGCTGCGTCATAGGCTTGTTGCAGCGCCTGCTCATCCGGGTAATCGGCAGGCACTTGGCTGACGGATTGCAGATAGGTGCGCAACAGGATCTGTTCGGTGGCGGCTCGGGTCATCTGTTGAATTTCCGGGCGTTCCTGCCAACCTTGCGCGTCGGCCTGCTGCAACAAGGCTTTCTCCGCCAGGCGCGTTCGAATCCAGCTTTCCAGGGCGCCACGATTGGCCCGCAGTTGCTCGCGCACCGGCGGCGCCAACGAGCCCAACACACCGTTGAGTTCGGCGCTGCTCAATTGCAGGTCACCCAGACTGGCAACGGCCGGCGCGGTCTCGCCTTGGCCTCGGGCAGCTACCGGTTGTGTCGCCGGTACCGAGGCATGTGGGGAATCGCCAGGGTCGAGGGCCACTGCCACGGCGATGCCTCCCGCCACCAGAATGACAAGACTGGCGCCCACCCGTTTGCTGAACCTGCTCATCCCCATCAAGCCTCTTCAACCACGACTTCTGGCACTGGCGCAGCGTCCACCGCCTGTTGCTGGCGGGCCTGCTGGCTGTATTCGCGCAGGTACACCACGAACTCTTGCAGCAAGCGGTCCCAGAGCTCCAGCACGCCGCGCAAGTGATCCTCACTGACGCCTGCGGCGACGATGGCGTCCATCTCCATCACCAGGAATTCGCCCTGAAGGCTGAGGCGGGCAAAGCGGCGGCTGGCGTTCCAGACTTCCACCAGGCCTTCAGGCAACTTGCCCTCGATGCGCAACGCGCAGCTGAACGTAAAGTCGAGGAAGCTACCCTCGGCGGCGGCCGGGTTGCCGAAGCGCACGGCAAAACCGATGCCCTGGCTGGCGCTCAACAACTGCACGACCTCGCCCTGCTCGGTGCGATTGACGCGATAGCCAGCGGCTTGCAGTAACTCGCCGAGTTGCTCGGGGGTGATGCTCTGGATCAGTGCTTGTGTGGTCATCGCGAAATTTCCTGTTGGGTAAAAAGTGGACGGTGATTATTTGCCCGCGGTGGTCTTGGTGGCGTCGAACTGGGTCTGGTACAGCGCATCGCCATAACGCTGCGCCAATTCCTCGAACTTCACCCGCGCGCCGCTGGCAAAGGGCTGGCGAATCTTCAGCACATCACTGACCTCGATGTTTTCGTAGGCGCCGAGGATCTCTTTGGCGATGCCGTACATCTGCTGGTTCTTCGCCACACATTGCTGTACTTCACTCTCGCGACTGGTCAGGCTGGCTTGCAGGGTGGCGCGTGCCGCTTCGATACCGCGGGCGCGGCCCAGCAGTTCTTCGTAGGCTTGCTTGAATTTGCCGACCTGCTCGCTGCTGGCCGCCACCTGCGCCTGGGCGCTGCTGCGGACGGCATCCTGCTGGGCGCCCAGTTGTTCGTTCTGGCTGCGGGCCTTGGTCAGTTCGGCGGTCAGTTGCTTGATTTGCCCTTGCGCGGCGCTCAGTTGGCTCTCCGCTGCCTGGCGGGCAGCGGTGCCTTGCGCCTGTTCGCTCTGCAAGGCTTGCAACTGCGCAGTGGTGCTGCGCAACTGGGCACGCAGGCGCTCCTCCAAGGTTTGCGCCGAAGCACCCAAGGCTGCGCCGAGGCCCAGCAACAGCACCACAGCGTGGATGACGGGATGAAATGGCCTGGTCATATGGTCCTCCCGGCGCTAGAAGCGCGTATTGAGCTCAAGTTGCAGAACGTCGATAGCGAACGGCGCGCCATACACTTCTTCGCTGCTCAGCCAGCGCGCGGTCGCCAATACGTTGTCTTCGATTCCATAGTTGCCGCCGAGGAAATAACCCTTGGCGTTGGTGCCCCCAAGGTGAAACGAAGAATCGTTGAAGCCATCCGGCAAGGCATCCGGCTCGATGTACTTGTAGCCGGCGAACAGGTTCCAGTCGCCGCGCTTTTTCAGGTCCAGGGCACTGCCCAGGGTGAACTGCAGCATCCAGGCACTGTCACCGCTTTCGATGTCGCCGTTCTCATCCAGGTTGTTGGCCAGCGCACCGGCCGAGCGCTTGCGCATCTTGCCTTCGTCGTAGCCGAGGTTGACCAGGTAGTTGCCCTGGCTGCGCAGCTTCAGGTCGTCGAACAGCAAGGTGTCCCACACCAGGTTGAGATCGAGCACGTTGAACTCCGAGGCCAGGCCTACGAACTGCGGCTGCGGCGAGGTGGTCGGCGCGGAAGGGTCCGGCACCAGGTCGCGCAGCTCCATCAACGTGTTGCCCTTTTGCATGAAGGCCGGGCGCGTTTCGTCGCTGTCACAGGCGGGGGCGCCGTCATAGATGGCACAAGGGTTGGAGCGTCGCCCTTCGATGTCATCGAACTGGTAATAAGCCAACGCCCCCTTGATGTTGTTGTCCGGGGCAAACGCCCAGCTCGCGCCAAGCTGGGCGCCGTACAGCCACTTGTTCTCGCTGTCTTCCTTGTTGAAACCATCGCTCGACGCGCTGTCGGAGCTGTACTCCACCGGGAACGCACCGAGGGTGCCGAACATCGCCAGGTCGCGGCTCAACGGGTGATTGAACGAGCCGGCCAAGCCGTCGAAATTGAGGTCGTTGGAATACAGCAGATCGGTGGACATGAACGGGTTGGGCATGCGCCCGCCGGTGAAGCTCAGTTCCTTGGTGGGGCGATAGTTGAGGTAGCCCTGGTCGAGCCACAGATCCTTTTTGTCAAAACCGCCGCCCAGGGTCTGGGTGGTGGAGACTGGACTGCTGTCCGAGCCCGTGCCCAGGCGGATAGCCGCTGTCCATTGCGGGGAAAGCGCGGCCCGCATGCCCATGCGAGCCCGCAGGCGCAGCATGTTCTCACGGTCTTCCCGGGTATTGAGCAACGGTGGAAGTTGCGAGCCGCTGTTGGGGTTCACGTCATAAGGCCCGCTGTTATTGAGCTCGGCGAAGTCGACGATCTCGTTACTGTTGCTGCCCGAGTAGAAGCGCGACTCGTTGCGCAAGCGCACGTCGCCTTCAAAGGTGATGCGTGAGACCCAGTCAGGGAACGTGTTGGGCTGGGCCCAGTTTTCCTGTTTGGCTTGGGCGATCACTTCGGCTTTCACCTGGTCGCGGATCTGTTCCCGAACGATGGCCGGCACATACTGCACCCGAACCTCGCCCGGCGCGCCTGGCGCTGGCACCGGTGCGGTGTTGGCGGCCGTCTGCCGGGCTTGCGTGGCCTCGGCTTCGGCCTGGTCGATCAGCGCTTGGGCCTGGTCCTGCTTGAGCACGCCTTGTTGCACCAACAGGCGAATCAGATTGACCGTCGCGTTCTGCGAGGGTGTCTGCGCCAACGCGCTGCCCGCCAGGCTGGCGATCACCAGGCCGACGCCCAGCGCCAATCGATTAACTTTGCAGATCATGAACACAACTCCTAATGGTCTCTTGGCGACCCGGCTTAGCCCGGCCGGCGTCCTTGTAGGCGGATACGCACCGGCACCTGCAACGAGGCGGGTGGGCGTTCCAGATTGGGTGAGGCGCGCAAGGTGGCCAGCACCTTGGCGTCAAGTTCGGCATCGCCGCTGGTGCGCCCCAGTTCCACCCGGATCACCCGACCGGCCTGGTCCAGCCAGACGTCGGCTTCCAGGCGGAAAGCCAGGTTGCGCAGCTCGGGCGACTCGCGCAGCAAGCGCTGGAAGCTGTAGGCGAGGAACTGGCTGTAGGTGCCGTTGCCGAGGCGTCCGCCACCGGCGCCAGCCATCCCGCCGCCCTTGCCCGCGCCGATATTGAAAGCGTCGGAGCCAGCCTGGGCGTCGCTGTCCATTTGCATCGGGTCAGCCAGGTCTTCGGCGGGCGAAGGCGGTGCTTCTTCCTCCGGCTTGACTTCTTCTGGTTCGGGCGTGGGTTCGGGCTCGACGATTTTTTCTTCCACCGGTTTTTCCGGCTCCGGCGGTTTTTCCGGGGGCGGCGGCGGAGGTGGCGGCAACGGAATGATCGCGGGAATCTTCGGCGCCTCGCGCCGGATGCCGCTCATATCGTTAGCCCATGTCCACAGCAGCCAGGCCAGGCCCGCGCCCACCAGCAAACCGGCAGTCCATTGCAATACGCGGCGCACCCTGCCGGTGCCGTCCCGCTGTCGTTCCAGGTGTCCGTTTTGCGGCTGTTCAGGAAAAGACGTCATGACTCAGCCCTGGCTCGGTTTGCCGGTGACCAGGCCCACCTGGGACAACTCCAGGCGGCGCAACAGGTCCAGCACTTCAATGACTTTCTGGTACTGCACGGCCGAGTCACCGCGCACGATCACCGGAAAATCCGGGCTCTGGGCTTTCTCGATGCGCAAGCGATCTTCAAGCTCGTTGAGGGTGACCGGGTAGGCATCGAGGAACACCTGGCCGCCATCATTGATGGAAATCGCCTTGGTCTTGGGCTGCGAAAGCGAGATGGTCGAGCTGGCCTTCGGCAGGTTGATCTGGATCCCGGAGACCTGGGCGGTGGCGGTGAGAATAAACATCACCAGCACCACCATGAGCACGTCCACCAGCGGCGTGATGTTGATGGTGTCGACGGCGGCATCTTCGTCGTCGTCCGAGGCGCTATTGAGGTTGGCCATGGTCGCTCCCCTACACCGTCAACGATGGGCTGGCGACGTGGTTGCCCCGTCGATGCGCCGCTTCACTGGACTGGCTTTCGCCGTGGACTTCGGCCAGGCGGGTGATGAACTCGTCGACGAATACCCGCATGTCGGCGCTGACTTCCTTGTTGCGCGTGGTCAGGCGGTTGTAGCCAAACAGCGCCGGGATCGCGACGAACAACCCCATGGCGGTGGCCAGCAACGCGGCTGCCATGCCGGGGGCGATGGCGTTGATGTTTACATCACCGGCCATGGCGGTGCCGAGGAACACCACCATGATCCCCAATACAGTCCCCAGCAGGCCGATGTAAGGGCCGCCGGCGATGGCGTTGGACAAGGTCGACAACTTGGAACTGAGCTGTTGGTTTTCCCGGGTCCGTACACCGTCCATGGAACAGCGGATGGCTTCGATGGTGGCTGCGGAGATCGACGAGGTGTCGGCGCCCTGGTCGCGGCGGGTGCGGATTTCGGCAACCGCCACCCCATACAGCCGCCACAGCGACGAATCGCTTAGGCGCTGCGCCAGGTCGCGGTCATCGGCGAGCAGTTCCAGCCGTGTCCCAACCTTGGCGAAATGACTGCGGAAGACTTCGTTGGCACGGCTGACTCGACTGACATTGCGGCTCTTGCGCACCATGATCACCCACGACTGCAACATCATCAGCACCAGGACGGCAATGATCACCCAGGCGTCCAGCGGCACCGCGTTGAGCAGGAAACCCAGGCTGCCGAAACCGAAGCCGGACTGTTCTTCGTCCACCCCATAGACCACCAGGCGCGACTCGGCGCCCTGGGCGGTGGCATCGGCCAGGATTTGCTCGGGCGAACGGGCGACGCGGGACAAGCGCAGTTCATCGAGAGCGCCGGTGAAGGCTTGATACGTAGCGGTCGGCGCCACCGCGCCGGCTTCAACGGCGGCCGGTGAATCGGCGCCGATGGCAATCGCACCCTGCAAGGCTGGCAACGGTTGCGCCAGGCTCGCCGCCGGCTTTCCATTCACATACAAACGCAAGCCGCTGGCGTCAGCCGTCAACGCCAGGTGTTGCCATTGCCCCAGTGCCACGGCCTGGTTGGCCACGGCGCGCTGGCCGTTCACTTCCACAAAGGGCACGCCTTGGTTCACGCCCACCAGCAGCGCATTGCCGGCATCACGACGGGCCAGCAGCAGTTGCTCGCCTGCGCCCTGCTCCATTCGCAACCAGGTGCTGAAGGTCAACGCACCACCCGCGCTCACGCCCAGGGATGGACTGGCCGGCAGCAACAGCGGCTGGCCGTTGAGCTGTGCCGAGCGCCCGATGACACCGTCGATGATATTTGCCGGGGCGTTCTGCGCGTGGTTGGCAAAGGCGCTGGCGTCCCGTGGCGGTGCGCCAACGGCACCATCAAAGTGATAGACCAGGCTGTAGTCGGCATCGAAGGCTGACTGAGCGTTGCTCGTGGCCGGCGCTTTCGGGTTGCCGTAGTACATCCAGACATCCTGGCGCTTACCGCCCTCCACCAGAGGCACGTCCACCCAGATCAGCGCCATGCCCATCAGCGGGTCGAAACTCTCGATCTGGTGGTTGAGTACGGTGTGATCATCGGTGGCGACAAAACGGATGTCCGAACCGTTTTCGTTAACGCCATCGAAGGTGAAATTGCCGGTGTGCAAACGCACTAGCAGCGAGGTGCGCCCCACCGCCTGGCTGATCGCCGCGCCCTGGGGCGTGGTGTCGATGCTGATCTGTTTGCGGTAGTGCCAATCGTCCTGCCACCAGGCGCTGGCCGTTGCCGGCAGCACAAGGCCCAGGCAAGCGAGAAGAATGAAAATCAAGCGATGCATAACGGGGTGCTCCAAGGTCTGTGCCTACCGGTCAAAAGGTCGCCTGCACATTGAAGTGCACGCGTGAATCGTGTTTGCGGGTGTTCGGGCCGTCCTTGAGCGGCAGGCCCCAGTCGAGGCTGCCCGACAGCCATTCGCGCAACGTGGCGCGGGTGCCGAAGCCGATACTCGCCAGGCTGTAGTCGGCCTCCTGGTCGGGCAGCGCGTCTTGCAGGGCCATTTGCGCGCCTTCGGCAAAGACGTATAAACGCCAGTTGTCGACGTAGCTGCCGAGGCCTTTGCCCAGGTGCTTGCTCAACGACGGTGTGCGCAGTTCCTGGGAAAACAGCACGCCGTCATCGCCCGTGCGTTCCGCTGCGAGATAACCGCGCACACTGGTGGCGCCACCGGCGGAAAACTGTTCGTTGGAGACCAGCGGCCCGGAGGCCAATTGAAAGCTCAGCTTGCTTGCCGCTTGCCAGTCCCCGGCAAAATTCCGCGTGAAGGTGCTGTCGCCCTTGAACACGGCGAAGCTGGGATTGGCTTCATAGCGCTTGGCCCGAAACTCATCAGCGTCGCTGCCATAGCCGAAGAAGCTGCGGGTGCCGGCAACGATGCTCAGGCCCAGGCCGAACTGTGAGGTTTCGGTGTAGCGAAAGCCGTTGTAGGCCAGGGTGATCGGCGCGTACTTGATCGGCACCTCATCACTGGAGCCGCCAAACTGCAGGGCTTCCTCGAAGTCCTTGAAGTCCACGCCCACCGACAGCGTGTTGGCCCATACGCCCTGGGGCGGCACGTTGTAGATCAGCGACGCGCCATAGGAATGTCCCTTGCCCAACACGTTGCTGCCGCCGATGGTCGCGACGTTGCTGTCGGACTGGTAGCCGGACAACTGCGCATTCCAACGCTCGCTCAGGGGCGCGTTATAGGATCCCGACCAGACTTGCGCGTTGTCCCGGTCTTCGGGGGCGGTGAAATAAGTCAGCGACGCCGAATGCCCGCGTTGCCAGAGGTTGTTGTGGCCCAGCGTGACCACCGAACGCAGTTTTTCGGTGTCGGCGCTGTAGTCATTGTTCAGCCCGACACTGGCTTGCCAGGGATTCTTGTCTTCGACTTGCAGGTCGACATCCATGGTCCCCGGACGTTGCCCTTCGCGCACCACCGGCACCACCTGGCGCCCAGGGTTGCGGTTGGCCACGGCCAACTGGCTTTGCACCGCGCTGAAATCGGCCACTTTGCCTTCTTCCAGCGCCGGCACTTCTTCGCGGACATTGACCGGCGAATAGTGCTCGGTGCCAACCACGCGCACCCGGCCGATCTTGGTTTCGCTGACTTGCAGGTACACCACGCCGCCTTCCACCTGCTGCTCCGGCAGTTCGACGAACACCGACTGGTAACCCTTGGCCTGGTAGCGCTGTTGCAGGGCGTCGCGGGCGCCTTCGATGTCGGTGAGCTTGCGTTGCGGCCCCAGGAACGCATACACCGCCTCTTCGATTTCCCGGGCATCGAGCACGGTATTGCCGCGCACTACATACTCATTCACGTCCACCAGGCGCGCTGGCGTTCCGGCCTCGGCCGCGGCCGCTGTATCGGCTTCCTCGGCCCACAGCGTTGGCGCCTCGGCGACGAGCATCAGCGCGAGCGCCATGGGCAGGTATCGCCTGCACCTGCCGATGTTGAAGTCCCAATGATCCACACATCCCCCTCGATTCAATTGCGCCACGCGCGCAGCGCCTGCTGCAAAGCCGCGCGCCGCATGACGCGCTGCCTTGGCATCGTGTTGTTGCCTGACGGTTTATTTGCGTTTGGAATGGCCTGCGTGCCTGGAAAGCCAGGTGTGCAACAAGGCGAAGTTCAGCGAAAACTCCGGCATGTGCATCAGGTCGCCGCAGAACACTTCGCTGACGATGCGCTCGAGCAATTTCGCCGCGTGCGGGCTGTCCAGCAGCTCGCCGATGTCCCGCACGAAGACCGAGAAAGCCCAGACCCGCTGGTTCAACTCAAGACCCACAAACCAGCGGAACAACAGGTTGTAATTGAGCTGCTCGTACAGCTGTTTTTCACTGGGCAGCGAGTACAGCAGTTGCAACAGCAAAGCGAGCATCAAGGCCGGTACCGGCACCTGGATGTGGTGTTCCCGCGCCCATTGCTGCAAAGGCTCGGACGCGACCTCCAGCAGTTCCTCGATCTGTGGGCGCAACATCACCAGGGAATGACCTGGCGGCACGTAGCTGGACAGTTCCTTCAAGGCACTCTGCCAATCGTCCTGGGACACGATCCACACCCAAGGCGCGCCGTAGCGGTACACCGAGACCGGTTTTTTGCGCGCGGCTTCAACAATTTTCGACAGGCGCTGGTCCAGCTCCTGCATGCCCACTTTCGAGTAACTTTCCATAGACCCCAATGCCCCTGTCACACCTGGCATCCAGCGCGAAATAGCGCCAGAAAAAGTTGTCCGGCTTCCCTGCAAAAGGCCTTTTCGTCCACGGCGTTCCTGCGCCGTTGCCGTTTCACACAACCTTGACCCCGGCCACCTGCCACTACCGAACTTTTGTCATCGAATCTTCATGAACGGTTACCGACAGCGACCGAGCGCCCATGAAAAAGGGCGACAGTTGCCTGTCGCCCGCGGGGTTTTGTTGATGTTTCTCAGAGCGTCAGGTTGCGTTGTTCCTCCGGGGTCAACTGATTACGCGCCTGGTCGTCCAACCGTCCGGCGCCCAATACCCGCACGCTGTTGTTCGGTTCGTGGTCCGGTGCCCGGCTGGCGCCTTCCTGCGACGGTGCCAGGCGCTCGTTGCCAAAACCCAGGACCTGCACGCTGAACACCGACGGCATGCGGTTGCGCGAGGCGGCCTGTTGCTCGCGGGCCACGCCTTCCGCCGCGTCGCTGGCCGAAGCCGCGGCGGAACTGGCGTTGGTCAGCGCGCCAGTATTGACCACTGCGCTGACCGGCACGCCGTTGGACTTGCCTTGCACCTGGATGTTGGCCGCGTTGACCACGTGCAAGGCGGCGATGTTGATATTGCCAGAAACCCGGATGCCCGCCTCTCCCGCATCGATGGTGCCGAGCGGCGCGAGCAGGTCGATATCGCCCGGTGCGACCTCGGCAATGGGGTTGAGCGTGGCAATGCCGGCGCCAGTGCTCGGCACCGACGGCGACAAGGTGACGTTGCCCCAGTTGTCGTAGACGCGCTTGGGCGGTGTGTACACCAGCGTGGTTTTCGAACCGCGACCGGCGTTGATATCGCCTGTCGCGGACCACGCGAGGATGTCGCCGCCAAAGGTGGTCATGATCCGGCTTTGTCCCAGCAACACGCTGCCGTTGCTGAACAACTGGATGTCGCCAACCCCTTGGGTGATGACCCCGGCACTGGACGGCGGCGCTTCGCCTTCGATACCAAAAACCTGCTGCCCGCCAGGCGTCAGCATCTGGATATCGCCACCAAAGTTGGTGTGCACCCCCGCTCCGCCGAACATCGTGATATCGCCCTGGTAGGCCAGGGGATTGCCCGCCACGTCGTGGGTCGGGAACAGCGCGGCGATGGCGTTGCGACCGCGCAGGTAGCTACCGGAACGAGGACTGCTGGCGTTGTTGTACTCGCGACCACCGGCACGCAGTTCGGCGAAGTACACCTCGCGAGCAAACACCCGCTGCTGCTCGGCCGGCAACGCGGCGAAATAAGCCTGCGCCTGATCGGCCTCACCGCTGAAGCCATACCGCGACGCCAGCCAGGCCGCCAATTCGACCTCATAGGTCTTTGCCACCTTGCCCGGCTGTTGAGCCAGGCCGACAGCGGCGTCCGCCAGGTTGGCCGGATCCAGGTATTGGCGCACAAAGCCCAAGTAATCCGGCCCGGCAGCGCCCACGCCGGCTTGCATCACGATGCTTGCGCCTGGGCGGTTGTCACCGGATTTCACCGGACCGAGGCTGGTCACGGCGGCCTGGTCTTCCATCAGGATATTGCGTCCGGCGCTGATCTCCAGCGTACCGGGGCCGGCGACATTGAAAGTGCTGTAGAGAATGTCGCGGCCGGCGGAGACAACGGAGATGTCGGTGGGGTCGTCGTGGACGAACAGGTTGCCGGTGCTTTTCGCATCGCCAGGGAGCTGAGGCACGGAATTGTTGGTGAGCTGTCCGCTGTTGACTATGTCGCGCCCCGCCATGATCCAGGCCGGCCGAGCGGCTTCGTACCAGATATCACCCTCGTAGGGTTGAACGGAAAAGGACAGGATCTCCCCCGTGCGCAGCCCCACGATATCGCCGTTCACCGCGTAGAAGCGTGTCGGCTGGTCCGCGCCCCGGTAACTGCCTTCGGTGCCGGAGCCGCCGAAAGCGAACAGAGTACCCGTGCCATTCGTGTCGGTTTTGACGCCGGTACTGTCCATGTAGCTGAACCCCGGACGAGCCACCGTGGCCAGGCTCGCCTGAGGAGCGTTGGTGGGGGAAATGGTAAAACCTCCCGCGTAAATCGAGTCGGACGCGAGAAACTCCAGTTGCGCCTGCGCGCCCGGCGCCAGCACTAGCGAGTAAGGCAGATTCGGCATCGCCGTACCCCCCGTCCAGGTCCCGGAAGGTCCGTAGTAAAGGCTTCCGTTGGCGGCGGTGGCTCGAAGGATGGACGGATAGACAAAACGACCATCGGTGGGTGCCGAGTCGCCCGGCGCCGGGGCGCTACCGCCTATGGCCACCTCGCCGACTCGCGTGAACGGCGTCAGGTTGCCCCCCGCCGTCAACAGGTCAATGGCGGTGTGATCGGTCCACAGGCTGAACCACGAGGAGCCGGTGCCCTTTCCTGCGGCCCCCAAGTTGACGAGCTGTGTACCTTGCGAGAGCAGACGCCCGGCATCGGCGGCGCCGCCCAGCACCAGATCGCCTCGGGCATCCAGGGCCACGGTGGCGTCCCCCGGCACCACGATCATGCCTCCGGTGGCGCTTGCCGAGGTGGCTTGGAACGGATCGTAGGCCCGGGTTTCACGCGGGTCCTGCCACAGCGCATGCGGGCCGCTGACCAATTCGATGCCGCCAAAAGAACCGGCATGGGCCCTGACGGTCCCGCGCAAATTGATCAGGCTGCCGTTCAATGCATGACGCTGGGCGACCGGACCTTTGCTGTTGGCGCTTTCCAGCGCCCGCGCGCTCAGCGATGGGTTGAGCCCACCACCGACGCGCAGGCTCAAGTCACCGCCGCCGGTCATCTGCAACTGACCATTGACCATGCGCCCCGTCGAGCCCACGGCCAGTACCAAGCCCTGGCTGCGCGTAGCGTATTGCTCGCCGGTGTCGCCACGTGGCGCCAACATGCCGGCATCACCCGCCACGTCCACGGCCAGGTTGCCGCCGCCCAAGGTGCCGAGTCCAGTAAAGCCGACCAGTGCCATGTTTTGGTCTTCGGCCACGAAGGTGCCGAAGTTGATCCACCAGGCCGTGGGCGTGGTCCCGTCGACGCCGCCGCCCTGGCGCCACAGCCAGTTGCCAACGCTTGAGCTCGCGTTCAGCCCGGTCCGGCTGATGACATCGCCGGTCAAGTCTGCGCCAACGGTCAACGACAGGTTGCCGCCCTGATCGGGATACCAGGCGCGGTAGAGGCTGCTCGGGCCGCCGTCTACCAAGGATTCATAGACACCGGCGCCCCAAGGAAGCACTTGGTCCGTCACCTGGTCGACTGAACCATCTTTCCAGACCCCTCGGGCAAGGTTATAGCCTGCCGATTGCGCCTGGGTCAGGGTCGAAGTACCCGCCGTGTAGATGCCGAACAGCGAGTGCAGGCTCAGGTCGCCCGCACTGACCAGGTCGAGGTCGCCAGTACCGGTGCGCAGGACACTGAAACTGCTCGCCTCGGGTTTGTAGGCGTATTGGTACTCACCCTCGGAAAACTTCGCCAGGCAGGCATCGGAGGAGACGCAAAGCATGTCCACGGTCTGGCCCAGTTCAGCCGCCAGTTCGCTGGCCGAGCGCCCTTCATAAGCCGGATTGCCCAGGGCGCCGGCACCGACAACGGTGATGAACAGAGGGCTGTTAGTACACATCGGCCCGATGGCGCAGAGATCCTCCAGGGTCATGCCGAATTGGACCGCCATTGCTGCCGCTGGCAAACCTGCATAGCTGAGATCGCCAAAAAACATCATCGAAAAATCCGTGGTCGTCACCACTGGATCGCTCGCCGAGCCCGGCACCGGTGCTCCTCCCCCGGTCTGAACGCGGGTACCCTGCATTGCATAATGGGTGTCCGCCACCGTCAGCTTGCCATTCTGCGCATAGGGGTCCGCCAGACGCGTGTCGGCGGCCTGAACATCGGCGCCCGCCACGGTCCGCACCGACCACGATTGCGAGCCTTCGGCAAGCATCGGTGCAATTGCCCAGTTACGGCCCTTGCCGTCCCCGCCACGCAAGTTGATCTTCTCCACGCCGTCGGCGAGCTTCACGTCGGTGCCCGCCGGAATCAGCGCGCCCAATGCGAGCTGCAGCGCGCCCGCTTGCACCATGACATTCGGGTTGGACATATCGACCATGTTCAACGGACGGCTGGGCAACGCCACGCCCTTGGGCCACACCAGCCCGGTCAGCGCCATGTCGCCCGCCAGCACCGACCCGGCATCGAGAATCATCCCTGGGTCCAGGGTCAAGTCAGCACTCAGCCGGGTTCCGGCGGCGTGGGCCAGCGAGCCATCGGCGTTGCGGATATTCGCCGCCAGTACCGTGCCGGCCGGCAGGTTCACGGCTTCTGCCACTTCGCCAGGCACCGGCAGGCGAGTACCCGCAGCCAGGGTGACCGTTTGCAATGGCAAGTCGTAGTTGAGGGTGACGCCGGACAAGAACGTAGTGCCTTCCTGCAACTCGATGCCCGCGCGCGGCACGATCACATCACCGTTGAACAATTGCTTGCCCGGCGTCAGCACCCAGCCATCGTCGTCCGGGGTTGCGGGCGGCGGCGCGAAACCGTCGTTGATGCTGCCATATACGCTGAGGTCGCCACCGGCGCGCAGCACCAGGCTGCCGACTTCGCCGGAACCGTATACGGCAGTTTTTGGCGTCAGCGGGTTGAGGCTGGCGTAGCGGTAACCGGAGAGGTCCAGGTCGCCCTGCACCACCAGGTCACCGTCGGCGGTGGCACTGACGATTTCGACGCCGGGGCGCAGGTGGAAAGCGTTGCGATAGGCGGCATTGTTGAGGCCCGCCAGCTTGCCGTAGCGTAAGGCATTGTTGTTCAAGGCGTTGTCGATAAAGTCCCGGTTGTCGTCATGGATACCGTTGAGGTAGTCCTGATTGATGACTTGGTACGGCCGGCCACTGGCCGCCGGATCGGTGCCGTAGTCGGCATCGTCGTAGCGTTGCACGCCATTGAGCGCGATTAGCTTGGCGCCCTGGATGTTCAGGTTGCCGCTGGCGTCGATGGCGATGTCGCCGGCCGTGGCGCCGCCCAGGCGTGGCGCATTCAGCTCCAGGGTGCCACGGGCCTTGCCGTCGTGGCCGACCGTGGTGGCGGTGCCATGGCGCAGATCGATGCGCGCGCCACCGGCCAGCGTCAGCAGGCCATCTCCGGAACTGAGTTCAACCATGGCGCGGTTCGGCGAATCGATGATCTGACCGTAGCTGTCGACCCGCAGCACGCGGCCGTGGGCATCGAGCACGGCGTTGCCGCCAAGGGTCAAGCCTTGCTTGCCGGCCAGGCGGATGGAACCCACGCGCTCGCCGCTGGCGTCCACGGTGCCATTGACGGTGAGTTTGCCGCCGTCCACCGACACGCTGACCACACCGGCCTTGAGGCCATCGCCGATCACCAGGTCGCCCTGCTTGAGCTGGAAGAGGCGCCCGCCGAATACCTGGCCTTGGTTCAGGCGCTGGTTGAGGGTGGCAAAGTCATCGCTCAGGCTGCCATCGCCCAGGCGTTGGGCGCGGATGTCCACGCTGCCGGCCTTGTAGGGCACGGCGGTGCCGCCCGCATCGTAGTAGCCGCTGCTGCTGCCCAGCACACTGCCCGCCAGGTCGACTTTGCCGGCGGCCGCCGCCAGTGCGGTGGCCTTGAGGGTGCCGGCCTGGTTGTTCACGGCGGAGAGATCGATCACCGAGCCGGCGGCCTGGCGGATATTGCCGTTGCGGCTTTCGAGGATCAGGTCACCGCCCCAACTGTACTTACTGACATCGTTGAAGGTGATTTTGCGTCCGGCCAGGTCGAGGCGCGCGGCGGCGGTGAGGGTCAATTCATCCTCGGCGCTAAGGGTCAGCTTGCCGCTGGGCAGCACCACGTTGCCTTCGACCCGTACGTTCTTGCCGTTCAACGCCAGCTCGGCGCCCAAGCTATCGGCGCTGGCCACCGGCAGGCGACTGCCCGCCGGAGCGCTGACGCGGATATTGCCGCCTGCGGTGATCCGGTTGACCGACCCGGCCTCGCCGGTCATCAACGGCGTGAGGATGTTCAGGTTGCCGCCGCTGTACTGAAAGCCTTTGCCCGTGATGTATTCACCCTGACGCTGGTAAACCAGCAGGCCACCCTTATGGTTGGCTGTGATGCGTTCGCTGGCGTTGAGATTGACGTTGGCAAATCCCAGCGCCAGCCGGTCATAGGCCTTGACCACCTTGGGCTCGGTGGTCGGGGCATAGCCAAAACCGATGCGTTCGGCGTCGATCTGCAGGTTGCCCGCACCCGTACCGGCACTGTCGCGCACGATGCTGGCGGCCTCGTTTTGCGCACCGTTCCAGATCAGGTCGCGGGTGCGGATTCGCGCGGTTTCACCCGCCTCGCCCTTGCCGTAGATGGCGGGCGTGGTGAGCACCAACTCCTTGAGCCGTGATTTGCCGGTCGCCGCGTCAAAGGTATCGAGGCTGGCGTTGCCATAAAAATTCAGCGAATCGCGAGCGCCCAGCACCAGGGTTTCGAGCGCCGGCGCGCCGGCGCTGGTATCGCCGAGCAACAGGCGGTCAAGCACCTGCTGGTTGAGCGTCAGGCCATTGGGCAACAGATTGCGCGACGCCAGGTCAGCCAGGGTGTCGGCATTGCCGACGTTGATGCCACCGACCGCGAGGGTTAGGTTGCGGGTGCCGAAGCGCACGGCATCCGTCAGCTCGAAGCGATTGTCCGTGGCCGAGGCGATGGTGCCCTCGGAATACAGGCGGGTGGTGCCGGTGCAGACACCATCGCATACACCGATGCGGATACTGCCGGGGGCACTATCTGGCTCCTGCGGGTTAGGCGCTGAAGGCGCCAGCATGTTCAGGTAGCCATTGGACACGGCCAGCACGCTGTTGCGACCGGGGCTGTAGATATAGCCATCGTGCGAGTCACGGGCCACGGCGCCCATGCCCAGGGTATTGATCGACGCGCCTTGCTCCACGGTGATCCCGCCCTTCGGACTCGACGTCACCAGGAATACTTCAGGCGCCCGCAAGGTCGCGCCGCTGCGCAAGGTGATGTTTTGGGTCTTGGCGACGGAGCCATTGCCATTTCCGAACTCAAGGAAGTTACCGCCCTGGCCATAGCGGGCCAAGGCGTAACCGCCGATGAACAGGCTGCTGGCGCCGATGGCATTCACCGCATCGTCAGTCAGGGTTACAACGTCCGATCCAGAACTGGCCGCCTCTCCTGCCTTGATGATTTCCAGGTTCCCGGCCCTGACCAACGTGAGTGTGGTGGTGCTGCCGCGACCCTCTTTGGCTGCTTTGCTCAGCAGTTTTCCGGCAAAACTGAAACTCGGTTGGTCACTCTGGTTGCGCTCGAACGTGACGTTGAACGCCTTGGCATCCCGGGGCAGCAGCACAGCGGGCACGCCCAGGCGCGCGGCATCCGCCAGGGCGAACTGACTGAAGCTGGTCTCGTTGTACTGCGAATAGCGGCGCAGCGTATCCGCCGCCGTGACAATCACCTGGCTCGCCAGGCTGTCGCGTACGCCCGTGCCGGCAATGCCCAGGGTACCGGCCGTTGCCCAGGAGCCGTTACGCATGGCCTGGGTCGGCACGACCCCGCCCTGCCCGGCCAGGCCGTTGACCTCGATGCGAAACGCACCCGGCAGCAGCGCGAAGGTCGAGGGCAGCAAGGTATAGGTGCCGGCCGGCAAGCCGGGTACGCCGGCACCAAGGGTAATCTGCTGGCCGACCACGGGGGCAACGGCGCCGGCTTCGCCACCCACCGGCGCATAGCCGGTCTGTACGCCGGGAACGATGGCGTAGACCGGGTTGCTGCTCAGTGCCGGTAACAGGAAACCGTCCGGGCCGAACTGCACCAAGGGATTGAAGCGCGCGTCAGTGGAACCGCCACGACCCGAGATGAAACCGGCGCCGGTCAATTCACCGCCGCCGGACACATCCACCACCGCCCCCGCCGCAACGTCGATGGTCTCGCCCACCAGATCGATCTTGCCTGGCACGCCATTGAGGGCTGGCTGCAGCAGGCTCTTGTCGAGCGTCACGCCATCGAACACGTAGGATTTGCCATCCGCTGTTCCGCCATAGGGCATGACGAGCCCCGCGCCGCTGACGGAGGTCAGGCTGCCCGGCAGAAAGTTCACGTCACTGCCGGGACGCGACGCCGTTTCCAGCGCCGTCTGGCCGATGATCAGGTTACCCAAGGGCGCCCGCAAAATGCCGCCCTGATTGATGACATCCGCTTCGAGTCGCAACTCGCCGAACGCGGAGTAAGGCACCGAAGGGATCGCCGAGCCATTGCGGCCTATGTCTATTCGCTTGGCAGTCAGGGTCCCTTGCACACCGGTGCCTGGGTAGATCTGCGCGGCGGTGAGGCCCAGCACACCCGGTGTACGAATCAACATCTTGTGATCGGTCTGGCTGCTCGCCATCCGAATGTCACCTTGGCTGTTGAGCTGCAGATCCGCAAAACCGCGACGGTCAACCTGCCGGACTTCTCCGTCGGCCATCGTCAGCGTTCCGCTGCCGCCGACCCTCACCGCGTCGCGGACCTCAAGGAGCCCGGTCGCTGTCAGCAGCAATTTCCCCGCGGCAGGTCGTGCCGACGGCGTCAGTCCTATGCCGGTGCTGCTGTTGTCAGCCCCGGCGGCCGTTTTATCCACCGCGCCAGCCAAGCGCACGTAACTGCCGCGCAAATTGACCACCGAGTCCGCGGCGGCTGTCTCTGCCATGCCGTACGCCCCCGCATAGAGTTGCAGCGCGTTGGCCATCGACAGGTTCACATTGCCGTCGAAGGTCAACAAGCCAGTGCTGAACAGCGACAACGTATCAAAGCCGCCGGCCTCGACCTGATCCACCGCTAGCCGTGCATAACCATGTTCCAACAGGGCGGCGCCCTGTTCGGGAGCGCTACCGGCGGCGATCCCGGTCGCGGAATGGTGTTGCTCGATAATCAGTTCGCGGGTCTTGCGCTGGTCGTCCGGCAAATCGGAATTGTTCGAATAAACGGTGGCCCCCAGCCCTACCGACAGACTCCCGCCCGCCGCGCCGGTACCACCGGCGGCAGCCTTGAATTGACCGTCAAGGTAGAGGCCATTGGTCGAGCCAAAACTGATGCTGCCGCCGTGGCTGGCAACCAAGCGGTTTTGCCCCGCGTCATCCAGAACGGCGCTCGCACCCGAAGCGTCGAGCAACGCGCCTTCGCGCACCACGATGAATTTGACGATACCGCCGCCGTCGCCCGTCGCATGGTCGATTTCACCACCAATGACGATACTTCCGCCGTTACGCACGAAACCGTATTGGTTCCCCCTGGCATCCGTGGCGGTGGCGGCGCGAGCGGCTACGTCCAGGACCGCGTTCTCGCCGATCCAGATCGACTTGAATTGGTCACTGTGCGGTATGGCCGCCGCTTGCGGACCAAGTGCGGAGCCGACAGTGATCGAACCGCCCCAGGCATTTAATGTGCCGTCCACGGTGATTTGGCCGATCCCACTCAAGCGGATCGCCTGCCCGGGATCGACGTTCAGCACGGCCGACTTGCCCACCAGCAGGTCCGCGGAGGCAACGTTCCCTGGGCGGGTGTTCTGGCTGCCGGCTTGCAGCGCCAGGCTGGCACCCTGGCGTTGGGTCAGCACGCCCTTGCCGGCGTCTTCGAGGTACAGCGGCGGCGTCCAGGTTTCCAGCGCGCTGCCAGGCGCGCCACCGGTGGCGAGCCCAGCGGCGGCCGGGCCTTGGCGATACACCGGCAACGTGACGTCGACTCGGGTGCCCTCGGCAACCTCCAGGCCATCGCTGCCAATGATGTCGTAGGCGGAAAAGCCTTTTTTGAAGAAACCGCCATCGAGCAACAAAGTACCCGCCGCCGCCGATGTCGCGGTGTCGCTGATCAGCACTTTACCGGCATGCAGTTGCAAGGTGCCGCCGCCCTTCACACCCTGGCCACGCAACTCACCGCCCAAGCTCAATTCCCCAGTGACGGTGCTCAGGCTGACATCGCCGCCCTTGCCGCCCTGCAACTTGCCCGAATTGAGCAAGGCCGCGCCGGAAGAGACATCCAGCACGCTGCCGGCGCCCAGCACGAGGGCGCCGCCGGTCTTCAGGGCAATGCTGCCACCGTTCTGGTAGGGCAAGGCGCTGATGTCGGCAGGGTCCAGTTGCAGATTGCTCCACAGCCCACTGGCGTCCAGGCGCACCCCTTTGCCCACGGTGATCGAGGAAGCGCCGGCGACCGGCATCGAGCCATCGACCTGAACGAAATCCCTGCCCACCTGAATGACGCCGCCGTGGGCGGTGATGTCAGCATTCACGGCCACTTTCGGGCCAAACAAACTGATGGTGCCGGCAGGGGCTACCTGCAACGCCCCCTCGACATTAATGCCTTCGCTGGCGGCTACTTTGATCGCACCCAGCTTGAAGCCGCTGAGCTGGTTGCTGTCCAGGTACAACGTACCCTGGCGATCCGTCGGCAAGGCGCTGCCGAGGTCGATGCCATTGGCAACGCCTGCGGCGCCTTTGCCGATGACGACGTTTTTTAGCGTATCGGCCGTGGCGCCAAGGGCATATTCCACGGTGCCGCTTTCCTTCACGTAGAACGGCACGTACGCGCCGACCACCAGTTGCCCACCCCGGGCTACGGCTTTTTGCGACTGCTGGTAGCCATCCAGGCCGGCCTGGGCGGCGCGGGTCTGGCGGTCACCTTGGAAGGTGTCGCTGGCGAGTGTGCCTTCGAGCACCGCATTACGCGTACCAATCACCAGGGTGCCGGCATCGCGGCCAACGGTGTAGCCCGCCTCTTGGCGCGAGCGCGGGGCGATCAGGGGATTGTAGTAATAGTTCGTTTGCCCCCAGCGCTGGGTATGGTCTTCGTAGCCTTTGTAGAGGCCGGTGTAGAGCCTGTCGCCGGGCGCGCGGTTGAGTTCATACAAGCGGCCATCGGCGCCTCTGAGCCAGGTTTGCTTGATCGTGCCGCTTTGCACGTCCAGCGTGCCGCCGGACATATTGATCTGCGAGCCAGCCTGAGTGACCAAGTCATTACCGGTAAAACTCACGGTACCGCCCTGGGCCATCCATTCGGCGGCGCTATGGCCCTGGGTGCCGAGGTAGCCGCTGACTTCCAGCAAGCCACCGGCGGTGTACCAGCGATCGGTGGCGTAGCCGTTGGTGCCGGCCGGCACGAACACCAGCTCGCGGGTATCCACCCACACATCGTTGTTATTCAACGCGCCTTCATCCCGGTTGCCGGCGGCATCACGCTGCTCGTTGCCCTGGATGTTGACCTTGATGCTGTTCGCTTCCATCGCCACCTTGACCCCGGTGGCGCCGGACACATCGATCACCGCGCCGTCGCGCACCAGGCTGCGGGTACCGGCATTCACTGCGACCTGGCCGCCGGTGGCGAGGGTGATCGAGCCTTTCTGGAAGTCGACGCTGCCGGCACTGTCGATCCGCACCAGAGACAGGTCACGGCGATAGGTGTCGGCGGGGATCACCTTGCCGTCCTGGCTGACGACCGGTTTCAACAAGCTGTCGCGCTGACTGTCCAGGGCCGTGGCGCTGGCATCCAACAGGATCGCCGTGGTGCTGCCTTCGCCCAGGGTCACGTTGGCCTCGCTACCGCGCGCGGTCAGATGCAGCGTGCCACGGGTGTCCGCCGAGGTGCTGGCGACGGCCACGCCGTTTTGCCGCACCTGGTTGCCGGTCAGGGTCACGTCGCCGCTGGCCGCCATCAACAGCCCTGTGTTGCTCACCTGCCCGGCGCCCGTGCCGCCTACTTGATGGGCGATGACCTCATTGCCGCGGGTGGTTGAAGTCGAGTTACCGTCGCTGGCGAAGCCCTTTTTGATCGTGAAGCTGTCACCGGCCGCCAGCACGGTTTGGCCGCGCTGGGTACTGATGGTGCCGGCGTTGTCGACGGTCTTGCCCAGCAACAACACATAGCCGCCACCGGCGGTCGATTTGCTTGGGGCGGCCGTGGAAATCTGCGCGCCCGTCTCCACCCGAATCGCGCCTTGGGCGTTGGTGAAACTTGCGGCGCTGGCGTTGTAGAGGCCACCGGTCTTGAATTGCTCGTCGCTGAAATCCGTGGCGGCCGCCACCAGGTTACGCACGTTGACCTGGCTGCTGCCGCTGAACACTACACCGTTGCTGTTGAGGATCATCACCGTGCCGTCGGCTTTGATCTGGCCTTGGATCTGGCTCGGCGCGGTGCTGTTGTTGACCTTGTTCAACGCCGCCCAACTGGCGTCCTGTTGAAACGCCAGGGTGGTGTCACGGCCGATATTGAACGTGTCCCAGTTGAGGATTGCCTTGTCGGCGGTCTGCTTGACGGTCACCACGACCTTGCCATTGGCATCGCTCTGTACCGGGCCATTGGCGTTGACGAACAGCGGCTTGCCGTCCGGACCAATCACCGCGTTCAGGCCATTGCCACCCAAACCGTTATGGATGGTTTGCGGTGCGCCAAAGGTGGCCGCACGCCCAGCCGCCTGGGCAGCCTGGCTGGCCGCAATCGCCGCCACCGTGCTGTTCATGTTCGCCAGCGAACGGCCCAACTGCTGCTGCACCCGTTGTTGCTGCGCCAGCGGTGGAGGCGTCCCAGGGCGCGGCGCGCTGGGGCTGGCCGGGCCCGCCGCCGGAGCCGCGCCCTTGGCCGCGAACCAGGCCGAACTGAAACTGGTCGCTGCGTACGCGGGGTTGGCCAGCAGCAGCAAGGCAATGGCCTGGGCCAAAGGCTTGAGGCGCAGCACAGCGGTGGATTCAGCATTACGGCGAGTGGCTTTCTGTGGGCGGCGACGCATCACTACGGATCCTTTTTACGCAGGGCGAATTCGGTAGCGCCCGCTGGACGAGGCGCGCAAATGACTAATCCCAAGGCAGGTTGACGCCATCGCGACCGAACTTTTGTCATGCAATGTTCATCTGCCGGGCGGTTGCCTGAAACGAAAAACCGGCAACAGCGCGAGGCTGTTGCCGGTTCATGCAGCGAACCCGGTGTTCAGGGTTTAGAGCGGACGACCAATGCCGTTGCAGGCGGTGGTGTTGCCCACCGACAGCGAGTTGGTGGCGGTGAAGAAGGTTTCGCGGACCGCAGTTTTCCAGGTGTTGGTGATCGGGATCAGCTTGGCGGCGATGATTTCGTCATCATCGTTGAGCAGGTCGGTGTGGGTGTAGTGGCGGTTGATGAAGCGGCGAACAGCAGTGTTATCGGTGCTGTCTTTGTAGCACTGGTTGAACACCATAAAGGTGTAGCCAACGATGCTGTAGCCCGTCGCCGGGTTAGGCAGGACCCTGGTCCAGTTTTCCGGCAAGCCGCGATCAGCAGAGACTGGCGGAGCGATGGTGCTCAATGCAGTCGTTGCGTTGCCGACAGTGGGCATATTGCCGTTTACTCTAGCCACTTGAGCATTATCGCCAGCGTTGACGTATGTCGGGCCGACGTAGCCGATGCCGCCTTCGGTGGAACGCACGGTGCTAGCCATCGCCGCACTGCCATTCACGGCAGTGGCGTTCGCCGGAACGATGCCGACAGCCGTGGTGAAGGTGCCATTGGTGGTGAACTTGGTCGGGCACTGGCTGTTCAGGTGACGGGTGAAGATCTCGCTGGTGCCGCTGCTGCCGGCGCGGTAGTAGACCTTGATCGGGGTGGTTGGATAGGCGCTGTTAATCTGATTCCAAGTAGTGACAGTGCCCGAGAAAATGTGGCACAGCTGGGCGCTGGTCAGGTTCAGGTTGTTGACGGCGGTGCCGTTGACCAACGTGAGTTTGTATGGAACGGTAACGGAAGTGGCTTCGGCAGGAATCTGAATGATCGGACCCCAGTTGGCGGCGTTGCCGGTCGGCACGGCGGGCGACTGGTGAGCGGCGCGATAGGTGGTCAGTTCAGCGCTGGTCAGGATCGAGTCGCTACCGGCGTAGTCAACGGTCACGGCCGGAACGTAGACTTTTTCCAGGGCGGTGGCCGAGTTGCCGTCCAGGTTCCAGACCAGCACGTCGGAGTTGTTGGTCAGGAAAGCGGTCTTGCCGGCGCCGCTACCCACACCCACGTAGTCGGCGAAGGCCAATTTAGGGTCGTTGAGGATGCCGACGGGAGCAGCGACACCCCCAGTTGGGGGCATGCCGTAAAGGATCTGCCGAGCGTCTGCGCCACCACCCACTACTGCTGCCATTGCCTGAGCACCGCTCAATACCAGGGCCAGAGCCATCACGCTATTCGAAACGAAGTTTTTGTACATGAACAATCTCCTTATGTAGGCGCTCTTCCAATGAGTAACTCGCCTGGGCGAGCGAAAAAACCGGCAACAGCGCGAGGCTGTTGCCGGTTCATGCAGCGAACCCGGTGTTCAGGGTTTAGAGCGGACGACCAATGCCGTTGCAGGCGGTGGTGTTGCCCACCGACAGCGAGTTGGTGGCGGTGAAGAAGGTTTCGCGGACCGCGGTTTTCCAGGTGTCGGTGATCGGGATCAGCTTGGCGGCGATGATTTCGTCGTCGTTGTTGGCCAGGTCGGTCAGGGTGTAGTGACGGTTGATGAAGCTGCGAACAGCGGAAGTATCGGTGCTGTCCTTGTAGCACTGGTTGAACACCAGGAAGGTGTAGCCAACGATGCTGTAGCCCGTCGCCGGGTTAGGCAGGACCTTGGCCCAGTTTTCCGGCAGGCCACGATCAGCGGCGGCTGGCGGAGCGATGGTGCTCAGGGCGGTCGTCACGTTGCCGACGGTGGGCAGGTTGCCGTTGACGCGAGCGACCACGGCGTTGCTGCTGGCGTTGACGTCTTCCGGACCGACGTAGCCGATGGCGCCTTCGGTGGAAAGCACGGTGCTGGCCATCGCGGTGCTGCCGGTCACGGCAGTGGCGTTTGCCGGAACGGTGCCGACGGCCGTGGTGAAGGTGCCGTTGGTGGTGAACTTGGTCGGGCACTGGCTGTTCAAGTGACGGGTGAAGATCTCGCTGGTGCCGCTGCTGCCGGCGCGGTAGTAGACCTTGATCGGGGTGGTTGGATAGGTGCTGTTGACCTGGTTCCAAGTGGTGACAGTGCCCGAGAAAATGTTGCACAGCTGGGCGCTGGTCAGGTTCAGGTTGTTGACGGCGGTGCCGTTGGCCAACGTGAGTTTGTATGGAACGGTGACCGAAGTGGCTTCAGCGGGGATCTGGATGATCGGACCCCAGTTGGCGGCGTTGCCGGTCGGCACGGCGGGCGACTGGTGAGCGGCGCGATAGGTGGTCAGTTCAGCGCTGGACAGGATCGAATCGCTACCGGCGTAGTCAACGGTCACGGCCGGAACGTAGACCTTTTCCAGGGCGGTGGCCGAGTTGCCGTCGAGGTTCCAGACCAGCACGTCGGAGTTGTTGGTCAGGAAAGCGGTCTTGCCGCCGCCGCTGCCCACACCCACGTAGTTGGCGAAGGCCGGTTGTGGCGCAGGGCCGTTGAGGATGCCGACGGGAGCCGCGACGCCACCGGTTGGAGGCACGCCGTACAGGTTCTGCGGCAGAGTGGCACCGCCACCGACGACAGCGGCCATGGCCTGGGCGGAGCAAAGGCCGGCGACGGCCATGGAAACAGCAAGAACGTTGCGCTTGAACATGAAGAATCTCCTTTCATCGTGTCTGGACGTTGGTAGTTCGCTTGTGCTTCTCATCGCGACCGCTGCCCCGAGCAGATTTCCAGCGCTCTTTTAAAGGGGTGGCCACGGCGTAGAAGCTCTCAACTTCCGGTGACAGAGAAAGGAAAAAATCTCGGGTGTTCGGCGCTGTTTTTCCTAAATATTCTCGGGAGTTACCGACACCTTCCTGACATTTCGCCCAGTTTTCGCAGCATCAGCTAAACGCTATGGCATGCCCTCCCCCGTGGGCCGTAGCCTGGCGCGCCGTACATGTCGAACGGATGACCCCGAGTGGCGCTCTGGTGTGGGATTACGCAGCCTTCATTGCACCAGCTGATTGATCTCGATGATCGGCAGCAGCACAGCCATGACGATGGTCAGCACGACGCCACCCATGATCACGATCATCAGCGGCTCCAACAGCGCCGTCATGCCCATGGCCCGCCGTTCGATGTCGCGGGACAGGGTTTGCGCGGCGCGTTCGAGCATGGGCGGCAAGTTACCGGTTTTTTCGCCGCTGGCGATCAGGTGGATCAGGATGGGCGGGAACACCTTGCCGACTCGCAGCGCATTGGCAAGGCCCACGCCTTCGCGTACCCGCAGCGTCGCATCCGCCACGCAATGGCCCAGACGGTCGTTGGCCAACGTCTGCCCGGCGGCGTCCAGGGCGCGCAACAGCGGCACGCCGGCGCTGCCGAGAATTGCCAGGGTCGAGGCGAAACGCGCCGTGTTCACCCCGAGCACGAAGCGGCCGATCAGCGGAAGCCGCAACACCCGGCTATGCCAGGCCAGGCGTGCCTCGGCGTTACGCAAATAGCGGCGCCACCCCCACCAGCAACCGGCCAGCCCGGCGAAACAAGCCCAGCCCCACGCGCGCAGGAAATCGCTGGCCTGCAGCATCACTCGGGTCAGGGCTGGCAGGTCCTGGCGCGCCTGGGAAAAGGCGCTGACCACCTGCGGCACCACGAAGCCCAGCAGGAAAATCACGATGACGATGGAGACCACGCCCACCACCGCCGGGTAGATAAACGCCGTGAGGATCTTGCCCCGCAGGTTGTTGCGTTCTTCGATGTAGTCGGCCAGGCGCTCCATCACCTGGGCAAGGTCGCCGGACTCTTCGCCAGCGGCAATCATCGCCCGGTAGATCTCGGGAAAATCCCGTGGCCGTGCGGCGAGCGCATCGGCCAGGCGCATGCCATTGCGCACGTCGCCACGCACGGCGCCCAGGGTCTCGGCGATGTGGCGTTTCTCGGCCTGGTCCACGGTGGCCGACAGGGCCGCTTCCAACGGCAAGCTGGCGCCCAGCAGGCTCGCCAGTTGGCGGGTGGCCCAGGCCAGATCGCCGTCGGACAGCTTGGGGCTGAATATACCGGGCGCACTGGCGCTGTTGACGGGTTGCTGTTCATCGATGCGCAACGGCGTTAACCCACGGCCACGCAGTTCACCCATCGCACTGCGCTGGCTGTCGGCTTCCAGCACGCCTTGTTGGATTTTCCCGGAGGCATCGGCGGCCTCGAAACGGTAGCGGTTCATCAGGCGTCCCGGGTCACGCGCAGGATTTCTTCGCGGGCGGTGGAGCCACTGGCCACCCACCGCTCGCCGTCCTCGCGCATGCTCAACATACCGGCCTGCCGCGCACAAATGCGCAGCGCCTGTTCGCCTTCGCCCTGGTGGATCAGTCGGCGCACCTCGTCGTCCACCACGAACAATTCGTGAATGCCGGTACGACCGCTGTAGCCGGTGTGGTTGCAGCGCGGGCAGCCGTGGGGGCGCCACTGCCCCGGCACCGCTTCGTCAGGCTGCTTGCATTCCGGACACAGGCGCCGCACCAGGCGTTGCGCGAGGACGCCGAGCAGTGACGACGCCAACAAAAAGGGCTCCACGCCGATATCGGTCAGCCGCGTCACCGCCGACACGGCGTCGTTGGTGTGCAGGGTCGCCAGGACCAGGTGCCCGGTCAATGAGGCCTGGACTGCAATCTGGGCGGTTTCCTGGTCGCGGATTTCGCCGATCATGATCACGTCCGGATCCTGGCGCAGAATGGCCCGCAGGGCCAGGCCGAAGCTCATGTCAATCCGGCTGTTGACCTGAATCTGGCTGATGCCCGGCAAATCGTATTCCACCGGGTCTTCGACAGTGAGGATGTTGCTGGTACTGGCATCCAGACGGGCCAGGGCGGCATAGAGCGTGGTGGTCTTGCCGCTGCCGGTGGGGCCGGTGACGAGCACGATGCCGTGGGGTTGGCGGATCAGTTGGTCCAGTTGAGTGAGCACGGCGGGCGCCATGCCCAAGGTTTCCAGCTGTAACCGCCCGGCCTGTTTATCCAGCAGACGCATCACCACGCGTTCGCCGTGGCCGGTGGGCACGGTGGACACCCGCACGTCAATCGGCCGCCCGGCGACACGCAGGGCTATGCGGCCGTCTTGGGGCAAGCGTTTCTCGGCGATATCCAACTGCGCCATGATCTTGATCCGCGACACCAGCGCCGCATGCAGGGCCTTGCGCGGCGCGACCACATCGCGCAGGGCGCCATCGACGCGGTAGCGCACCACGGAATGAGTTTCGAACGGCTCGATATGAATATCGCTGGCTTCATCCCGCGCCGCCTGGGTCAGCAACGCGTTGATCATGCGGATCACCGGGGCGCCACCTTCGCTGTCCAGCAGGTCGGCGACTTCCGGGATGTCTTGCATCAGCCGGTCCAGGTCGACTTCATTTTCCGCCGCGCCGACGATCGCGGCGGCGCTGCCGGTATCGGCGTAGGCGCTGGTCAGCAGCGCTTCCAACTCATCGTCGCGTATGCGTTGCAAGGCGGTGATGCCATAGCGGCGACGAACCTCATTGATGGCCCAGCCGGGCGTTGCGGCGCTGACCAACAGCACTTCGCCCTCCTCGCCAGCCTTGAGCAACAGCCGTTGGGCCTTGGCCCAGGCGTAGGGCAAGGCGCCCTGGCGGGTTGGTTGCCCAGGGTTCATGGCTGCTTGCCCGTTTCCAGCGGCACGGCGCGGATGGCTGCGCGGGGCACCTGATTGAGCGGCGCTGAATTGCGTGACGGCACGTTGAGCGGCATCGCCTGCTCGGCTGGCGGCAACTGCGGCGCCTGCATGTCGGTGAGCGGCCATCGGTGGATAGGCTGCAAATTGCCTTGGGCGCGACGGATAAAGTCATAGCGATTGAGGGTAATACTGCGTCCGACATTGTTGTCGCGGATGATGTACGGGCGCAGGAATACCATCAGGTTGGTCTTGGTCCTCGAGCGGCTGTCGCTGCGAAACAGCGCGCCGATACCGGGGATGCTGCCCAGCCCCGGAATGGCATCGGAGCTCTCGGTAAAACCATCCTGGAGCAAGCCGCCCAGAACCATGATCTGTCCATCGTCGAGCAGGATGCTGGTGTCGATGGCGCGCTTGTTGGTCACCGTGCCGGCGTCGCTGGACGCGCGCGGGTCCACGCTGCTGACTTCCTGGTAGATGTCCAGCTTGACCGTGCCGCCTTCGGAGATCTGCGGACGCACGTTCAGGCGCAGCCCTACTTCCTCGCGCTCGATGGTCTGGAACGGGTTGTTGCTGTTGCCCCCGCCATTGGTCACATAGTTGCCCGTGACGAACGGGATGGTCTGACCGACGAAAATACTCGCCGCTTCGTTGTCCAGCGTCAGCAGATTGGGCGTGGACAGCACGTTGGTACCGCCCTTGCTTTTCAGCGCGCGGGCCAGCACTTTCAGATCCAACACCTGGCCGATGCCCGGAATATTCACGGTGCCCGAGACCTTGCCGATGCTCAGGCCACCGGGCAGCGCATCGATACTGTTCTTGGCCGACGTATTGATGCCGGCGCCGCCCAGGTTGGCGCCGCCGATCCAGCCATTGCCGGCAAGGTCGCCGGCCTGCCATTGGATGCCGAATGCGCTGGCATCGTCTTCACTGACTTCGACGATCAGGCTTTCGATCACCACCTGGGCTCGGCGCTGGTCGAGCAGGTCGATGACCTCCCGCAGGTTGCGATACAACGGGTCGGGGGCGGAAATCAGCAAAGTGTTGGTGGTGGTATCGGCCTGCACGGTCACGCCATTGGCGGAAAACGCCACCGCGCTTTCGCCGGACTGATGGCCGCTCTGGCCGCTTTGACCACTCGGCATTTGCAGGCCGGCGCCCTGGCCGTTGCTGTTTTGCGAGCTGGCGCCGCTACTCGAGGAACTGCTGCCATTGCCGGTGGTGCTGTTGCCCGATTGGCCACCCAGGCCGCCGCCACTCAACAGGGCTCGCGCGCCGTCGGTGGACGCACCGGCCATTTCCCCTTCACCGGTGAGCAGGCCGCGCAGGGCCTGCGCCAGTTTGTTGGCCTGGGCGTTGCGCAGGTACACCACGTGAAGATTGCTCGGGTTGTTCTGGGCATTGTCGAGCTTGTAGATCAGTTGGCGGGCCAATTCGGTACGCTCGGGGCTGCCGGTGCGCAGGATGATGCTGTTGGACCGTGGGTCACCAATCACCGAGACCTTTTGCGTGGCATCGGCGCCCTGCACGTCCAGCAGCTCGGAGACCATCGTCGCGATGTCGACCGCGATCCCGTTCTGCACCGGCACCACATCGGTGTCGATGGCCCCGGGAATGTCGATGTTGGCGATGATCTGCGCCACGCGCCTGAGGTTTTCCGCGTAGTCGGTGACCACCACCGTGTTGTTGCCAGGATAGGCATTGATGGGGTTGTTAGCCGACACGATAGGCCGCAGCACCGGAATCAGGTTGACCGCGTTTTCGTACTGCAGGCGGTAGGTCCGCGTGATCATGCCATTGCCTGCCGGACGGTCGGCGTCCCCCACCGGGCCGCCCAGCAACTTGGCATCGGCTTCCGGCACCACCTGGCTGACGCCCTCCACTTCGACCACGGCAAAGCCTTGCATGCGCAGGGCCGCCAGCAACATGTCGTAGGCGGTATGAGCCGGAACTTCGCCTTCAGACACCAGGGTCAGTTGGCCTTTGATGCGCGGATCGACCAGGAACTGGCGACCGGTTGCCCGGGATAAAGCGCGCACCACGGCGGGAATGTCGGCCTCGACAAAATTCAACTGCACCGGCTGCTTGCCCAAGCCGTTGCCGGCCACCGTCGCAGCATCGGCGGGAGAACGCGGGCTCGAGCGCGACGGTGCCTTGTTGACCTGCCGCTGTCGCTGCTCTTGCACCTGCGCCTGGGCTCGCTGGCGCTCCACCAGCGCATCGCCGCTGCCGGTCTGCGCCAGCGGCTGGCCGAGTTCGCTTTGCGCGGCGATGGGCTGTGGTTGCTCGCCGCCCCATTGGCTACAGGCACTCAGCAGCAGCGCCAAGGGAAATGTTGACGCGTACGTACCAAACCGCTTCATGAAGAGTCCTTAGCGCCTGGCGCCTGTTCCATGCCGACGACCCCGGAAATCCGCGCGGCCGTCTCAGTACTTTGCGTTGTTGTCCGTTGCAAATGAGCGTCGCGCACCCGCAGGCCGAGCCGGGGTGCGTCGTCCAGTAACCAGTTCAACACGGCGTCGGCCGGGGCGTTATCGAGTGTCAGCCGCCACGTCATGGCATCACCCTCGGCGCTGTTCTCCAGGCGGTAGGCGCCCGCGAGACCGATGCCATCCAAACGCTCATGCAAAACTTGCGGGGTGATCGCGCCGGGCGGCACGCTGGCGCCTTGCACCTCGCCCAGCACCGATTCCAGCGCTGCCGCCTGGGAACGCAGGCGCGGCAGCTCGGCCTGCCAATGATCGATGCGTTGCAGCGGCGGTTGGACCAGGCCGTACCACAGCACCATCACCGGCAACACCACGGCGGCGACGCGCAAGATGCGTTTATCCCGGGCGCTGCTGCGTTGCCAGAACTGCAGTGCGCTGGCGCGCTGGGCCTGCCAGCGGGCGCGATAGCGGGCAAGGCTATTCATCCGCGGCCTCCGCGACGGACGTCGTCTTGGCGTCCGCTGGCAAACGCTTAAGGGTCCACTGCCCGTTGGCCAGATCCGCTTGTATGCCGCCTTGCGCCAGGCTGGCTTGCCAGCTGCTCTCGGCAGGGGGTTTGCGGGCCGGCGCGCGCGGGGTCAGGTGCAATTCCGTGCCATCAAAGTCGAGCTTGTCGACGGCGCCCGCCATGAACGGCAAATGCCCAGCCGCCTGCTGCACCAGGACCGCGAAGCTGACCGGTCCTTCGGCCAGCGCCCCGTCGCGTCGCGCATCGCGTTGCTGACGCGCCTGTTGCAAGGGATTGAGGACCACCGGCAACTCGGGGAAAACCTGCTGCACCCGACTGACCATCTGTCTCTTGATTGCTTGGCCCTCATCGGCCAGCCGCATGGCATACAGATTGAGGCCCAAGGCCCAGATCAACGCCGCCACCGCGCAACAGGCTGCGGCGCGGCCCCAGCGCTGATTGCCCCGTGGGTTCTGCTCGATGCCGCTGAGCAGACTCCATGACGGCACCGGGCCGATCCAGCGCTGTTCGCCCGGCAATGGATCGACGCCGGCCAAGCTTTCTGGCCGCGCACCGACCCAACGCACCGTCCTCTCGCGCAATTGCTCGAGCCCTTCTTCCATCAAGGGATGAACCCAGGCGCGCTGAAGGTCCTCGCGTACCAGCAAATGATCCTCCACCCAAGTTGCCGTGCACGCGCCGGCCTCGGCCAACGATAAAAAGCACGGCGCCGCGTACAGGCCGCGCGGCTGCAACTTGAGCGTTTGCAACAACTGCGAGAGACGCTGCAGCGCCGCCCGGTCAAACCAAGCCAATTGCACCTGGCCGCCAATGTCGCGAGGCCCGTGTACCAGGTGAACGGTATCGTCGCTGCCCAGCAGCAGGTTGTCTGCCGCGCAACGCACGGCATCGCCCAGGCGCGCAGCTGGCAGCGGGGGCAATTCGACGCAGGCCAGCAAGCTGTCCTGGGGATGCAAACAGAGCTCCAACGCTTGGGCTTGGGCCGCGCTGCTCAGCTCGCGCAAAGACTGTCGACCCTGCTTGACCAACGCGCCCTTACGGTCGAGCCAGGCACACTCCAACAGGCTGTCGGCGTTCAACTGCGCCAACGGCGCCAGGGCCATCCGCAGCAAAACGCTCATGCGCCCACCCGCGACCAGATCACTCGGGGCCGGTTCAGCTCACCGCGATAAAACAGCGCCTGGACGCTGAACTGGCGCTGCTCGACGGTGGATTGCCCGCGCAACAGAAACCACTCGCTGGTGATGCCCAGGCGCAGTTGTTCAGTGCTCATCTGCGGTACACGCAAGCGGTTGAGGTAATCCCCGCTGTTGATGAACCACTGGCCACGGTCGCGCTCGGCGATCAGCGCTTGCGCCTGGGCCACGCTCATGCCGGGCACCCGCGCGGCCAGGACTTGGGCAGTGGTGGTGTTGCCGTTCACCCAGGTGCTCGCTGGCAGCACCGTGACAAAGGGGCGCAAGCGCTCAAGAGTGGCGGGGTCGATACCCGGCAAGCTGGCCAAGTCATCGAAGTGGCGCAACATCGGCCGGGTGGCGGGCAGCGGGCGGCTGTCGGCGTCGGGTGACGTCAGGCGGCCGCTGTCCAATCCCGTTCCCGCGCTCGTGCTTTGCGACGCAGGCTGCAAGCGCCTGGGGTACGCCTCGATCACGCGCTGGACGATGCGATTGGCCTGGGCAAGCGGTACGCCCAGTTCGGCGCAAAGGCGTTCGAACACAGCGGATTCCAGCGTGTCGAGCTGTCCGTCCAGGACCAGGTTGCGCAGGTTGAATTTGCTCTGCTCATCGCTGATGCGACCGTCGAATACGCCGCTCTCAGAGCCCAGGCGTACGCCGCGCATGGGCTGCGCCCAGTCCTGGTCCAAACGCGTCATGGGTTCGCGCAGCCGTTGCTGCCACAGCGCCTGTCGGGTCCACTCCAGCACCCCATTGGACAGCCAGGCGCCCCGCACCCGCTGGCTTTCGCTTTCAACGCCACGGGTCACCTGCGTCTGCCGGGCGATCATGCCAGCGGCAATCACCGCCACCACGGTCGCTACCAGTAAGGCGCTGATCACCGCCATGCCGCGCTGCGCTGAATGCCCCACGGCTAAAGCTGCCAGGAGCCAATATCGGCGTTGACGCCTTCACCATCGGGCTGGCCATCGGCGCCGAGGGAAAACACATCAACCTCGCCGTTGGTGCCTGGGTTGAGGTAATTGTAGGCACGGCCCCAAGGGTCCTTGGGCAATCGCTCCAGGTAAGCACGCCAATTGGCGCTGGTGGCATTGGCAGGCTTTTGCGCCAAGGCTGCGAGGCCTTCGTTCATGGTCGGGTAGCGCCCTTGATCAAGGCGGAACAGCTTGAGCGCCTGCATCAGCCCGGCGACGTCCTGGCGAGCCGCCGTGGCCCTGGCCTGGTCCGGCCGGTCGAGGACTTTGGGCACGACCATGGCGGCGAGAATCCCGAGGATGACCACCACGACCATGATTTCGATCAGGGTAAAACCTCGCTGCCGGCGAGGGCCTTGTGTGGGACGGTTAGACGACACGACACCCATCTCGACACTCCTTGGCTGGCGCCTGGTTCGGCGCGGATTGAGGTTTCCATTCGCTGCGGATTGTTCCAGTCGCATATGTCACTGGTATAAAAAATCCTCAGGAGCTTTGGTCAGCAATCCGTCAAGTGCGGGCATTAGGCTGAAGTCCATTTCCCCCGACGACGCTCATCACCATGACCAGACAGGTGCCCCGGCAACGCGGTTTTACCCTGATCGAAGTGTTGGTGGCGCTGCTGATCGTGGCGGTGGCGATGTCGGCGGCGGTACGTGCCAGCGGGCAAATGAGCCAGAGCAACGCGCTACTGCGCGAGCGCTCGGTAGCGCTGCTGGCGGCGCAGAACAGCCTGGCCGAACTGCGTCTGCGCGGGGTGAAAAATAAGGACAGCGCCATGCAGCGCTGTGATCAAGGACGTTTGAAGCTCAGTTGTGAACAGCGGGTAACCCGCAGCGGCGATCTGCTGAGGGTGCAGGTCCTGGTGCATGATCGCGAACAACACGGGCCACCGCTGGCGCGCCTGGAAACGTTGTTCAGCCGTCCCATCGCCAAACCATGAATCAACGCAGCGACGGCAGCGCCACCGGCGCCGGCAGGCGGGCTATCGGCAAACGCGATTCAGTGCCGGCGCGGTCGATGACCACGGCGTCGCCTTCGATACCGCGCAAGCGCACGCCCTCGCCCAACTGCTCCCCCGCCAGGAAGGCCCGGGGCGGCCCGTCATCGATACTGAGGACCGCTACCGCGCCATTCGGGCCGGCTAGCAGGCCGCTGAGCTTGATCTCCAGGGTATGCGCCGAACTGGCAAACCACTGGGCCGCCTCCTGGCCGGTGGCGGCCAGCGGTGGCAAGGCTTCGCTGCTGGCCTGGGCTTGCACGGGCGCCGAATCGTTGAGCAAAAAACCCCATATGACGAGCCCCGCCACGCTGGCAAGCACGGCGGCAGCCTGTACCAGGGTGGCCGGGTTCAACCGATGGAAATGGCGCATGAGCGGATCCTCCGTGAATTCCAGTGAATCAGGCTACCCGTGCTTTCTCACGTTTTTATTGCAAATCCACCCCAGATACAGGCGCAGCGCCATGAATAATTGGCGACACCGGCAACAAGGCTTCACGCTGATCGAACTGATGGTGGTGTTGGTGATCATCGGCATTGCCAGCGCCGCCATCAGCTTGAACATCCACGCCGACCCTGCGCGCGGCCTGCGTGAAGACGCCAAGCGCTTGGCGTTGCTGCTGGAGACCGCCCAGGCCGAAGCGCGCAGCGACGGCCGGCCCATCACTTGGGTCGCCGACAACCAGGGCTACCGTTTCGTGCGGCGGGATGTCGTCGACGCGCGGGATCGGGAGTTCATCAACGACCCGCAACTACGGCCCAGACGCTGGGATTCGGCGCCAGTGGAGGTGCGGATACGCCAGGGCAAAACGCTGGTGCTCGATGCCGAATGGATTGGCGCCCCCCTGCAAGTCACCCTGTCCAGCAACCAGGCCAGCGTATCGGTGACGCGCACCGCGACTGGCCGCATCGAGGTGCATTGATGGACCGGCAAAGAGGCTTCACGCTGATTGAGGTGATGGTAGCCATTATGCTGATGACGATCGTCAGCCTGATCGCCTGGCGCGGGCTCGACGGCGTGACTCGCGCCGACGCTCACTTGCAGGACAGCGTCGAGCAACACGCGCAACTGATGCGTGCGCTCAACCAGTTGCAGCGAGACTTTGCCCTGCGCGCCACCACTGAGTTGGCCGAGCCAAAAGCCCCTGACGACCCGTCTGTCGCCAGCCTCCCGGCGCCTGCGGCGATCAGCATCCGCAGCAGCGACAGCAACCCGTTGCAATTGGAACTGATACGCGCCACGGCGGCGCAGGACGGCAGCGTGCAGCGCGTGAAATGGTGGATCGACAACGGCACGTTGTTTCGCGCCGCAGGTGCCGGCCGGTCGCGCTACCCATTACCTGCGCCCAAGGAAGGCGTGGCGGTGCTCAGTGAACTGGAGCGCGTCGATGTGCGGGTCTGGCGCGCGGATCGTGGCTGGAGCCATCTGACCGGCAGCAAGGAGGAAAACCCGGCTGGCCTGGAGTTCAGCTTCAGCCGTCGCACGGCGCAAGGCACCGAGCAGTACCGCCAGGTGTTGGCGCCGCTTGAATGATATCGCATGGGCGGTTTTAGCTGACCAGCACGATGCCGCCCGGTAGCTCGGTGATCGAGGCGCCATAGGCATCGCGAATCAGCACGGCGACATTTTCCAATTGCGCCAAGCTGAAGCGCGCCTGCACCTTGCGCTGCCCCAGTTGCGCGTTCATCAGCACAATCATCCCAGGGCGGTAGCGGTTGATTTCATCAATCACGCTCGCCAGCGGTGCGTCGTTGAACACCAGCATCTGCTCACGCCAGGCCATCACTTGCTGTGTGTCGAAGGCGCTGGGTTGGCCTTGTCGCTGCGCGGTATAGGTCAATTGCAGGCCTTGCACCAGGCTTACGCGACGTCCTTGATGCTGGACTTGCACGCTGCCTTCCAGGCACGTTACGCACACGCTGCCATCGATGGCCCGTACATTGAACCGCGCGCCATCGGCCAGCAGCTCGGCATTGCCGGCCAATACGCGCAAAGGCGTACGGGCCTGGACCTCCACTTCGCCGCTCAGCACTTCGATGGCGGCATCGCCAGCGGCCACGGTGCGCTGGCTGATACGCGTCTGGGTATTGAGTTCAAGCACTACGCCCTGGACCAGGTCGACACGCCGTTGTTCACCCACATTGGTATGAAAATCAGCCCCCATGGACCAGCCATCCAACAGCGCCGGACGCGCTACCAATACCGCCACTGACGCGGCAATCGCCCCGCCGAGAAACGCTCGCCGGCCGAAACGTCGGGGGTGATCGATGACCTTAGCCGCCTGTACGCCTTGGAGCATTTGCTCGGCAGGCGCCATGGCTTGCCACAACTGCCGGGCCTGGGCAAATGCCCGGGCATGTTCCGAGCTCTGTGCGCTCCACCGGCGAAAGGCCTCGGCATCGGCTTGGGTGGCGTGCCCGGACGTCAGGCGCACCAGCCAATGGAAGGCTTCGTCCCGGAGCTGGCTAACCGTGGCAGTGGCCGATTCAGATGCGCTTATGGACATGTTTTTCAAACGTGCAATGACTCGAGAAAGTACGCGCGACACGCGCTTCATGACCTAAGACTGTTTTCCCGCACCGGGACCGAACCGCTGGATCACTTTTCTTTCCAGGCGATCCGCACAATATTCCAGCGCAGCCTTGAGTTCCTTCTCGACCATCCGGGTGGAAATGCCAAAACGCAGGGCGATCGCCTGATGCGGCGTTTGCTCCATGCGCGATGCCATCAATATTTGCCGACGCCTGGAGGAAAGCTCGGTCAGCGCCTGCATCAGCGCGCGAATTTCAATCTGACCGCCCACGATCACCGCCGGGTCCTGATGCTCGTCGACCGTTTGCATCAGCTCTTCGATTTCGATACCGGTGAGCAGTCGCGCATCCTGTGCACGACGGTCAGCGGCGATGTTCAGGGCCATGCGAAACAGGTAGGCGCCGGGTTTCTGCACATCCACCGGCTGTTCCATGCGGTCTACCCGCAGATAGGTTTCATGCAATACGTCGTTGGCCAGGTCATCGGAGCCCAGACGCCGGCGCAGGCGCGCGCGAAACACATCATAGGAAGCCAGGAACACCTTGAGCATGGCGCTCTGCTCCTTTTCCGTCATGGCTTTACCGCTCCTTCCTATGGGTTGCATTCCATGCCTGCGACAGCGGCGTCCGGCATCACCAGCACAGTCACCGGCTGCGGCAACGACGACGGCGGTATCTGGCCGATATTCAATCGACCCAACGCCTCGATTATCGCCGCATCACGCTGGTCATTACCGGTGGAAGCCAGCAAGCGACTGTGCTGCACCTCGCCCAACGCGCCCACCCACACCTGCAACGCTGCGCGATAACGGCCCGGGCGAGTCACCACGGAGCGACATAGCGCCTGCTCCAGCGCAGACTGCAAGGCGTTGGCAAAACTGTTCTCGCGTAACCTGGGATTGCCGTGGCGTGGCGACGTACCTGCACGGCTGGCGACCTCGGCTCGTTTGACGGTAAATGCATCCGCGCCGGTGTACAGCGCCATCAGCCCACTTCCGGCCAATAACTGCTCCAGCGCCTGACGCGCATGCAAGCGCCCATTCACCGCCGTCGATCGCCGTCCGTGCGTCAGCTGGCGATCAACCAGAATCGCCATTGCGCTGGTTCTGCTGTAAAGGTCCAGGGCGGCACTCAGCTCCTGAGCGGGGATTGCAAATTCGACCAAGCGATCCGCTCGGTGGCCAGCCTCACGAGGCGCAGGCGTGGCTGACCACGCATCCCTTTGCGGCATCAGTGCATGGAGCAAAAAAAACAGTACCGTGGGCGCGAGGCAGCACCTGCTCAGCGCTTCTCTTGACATAGACGGCTTCCGGCCCGAACGGCGTGTCGACGCCCTGCGTTGGCGCATCATGAGAGCTGTACATGTCGTTTGTGTGACGGTCGCTGCAAAAAAAACATCGCCATACGCTGCGCGATTTCGAGGTAGATTGGATTCTTCTGCCGCCGCGAGGAACCTCGTCATGGACTGTCGCGTATTCACGCCACTGTTTCTTATCCTTCCCTTGTGGGTGCAAGCCGCCGAGCCAGTGAATGAGGGATGCATCAATGTCGAGGTGAACGGCTACAAGGCGCTGTCCTATGAATGCCTGAGCGAGCAGATGGCTAACCCGAAGGGCACTGCGGCAGCTCGCAAGAACCAGGAAGCGATGAACGTGCCGATCGACCAGCGCGCGCCGAATAAGCTGGGCTTGTACAACCAGTCCGCTACGCGAATTCGCATGGGCAACACCTTTGGCAATTCCGCCTTGCCGCAACGCCCGCCGCAGTAGCGTAATGCTGTTCACTTAAACCGTGGCGAGGGAGCTTGCTCCCGCTCGGCTGCGCAGCAGTCGCAAAACCTGCAAACGCGATCCGTCTGGAGGACCGCATTGGCCGTTTGGGGCTGCTTCACAGCCCAGCGGGAGCAAGCTCCCTCGCCACAGGTTTGTTGAACCTCTTAAATCAACAGCATTACGCCGCAGTAGCGAGCACATCGCCCATTAGGCGACACTGGCGGTGAGGCACTTGATCCAGCAGGCCCAGTCGCACTGGCGACTCGGTCGGCTGCAGGCCAATGTCTACGCGACCAACATAGGCTCGGTAAAAGTACTTCAGCGCTGTGGTTTTCTGCTGGAGCGTTCCAACCGGGGCGAAACCGGGCATGACAATTGGTACGGTCTTTCAATCTAGCTTCAGGGGCCAGTTTATCGAGACCCAAACGGATAATGCTCGATACGACAGGGATAGTCGTTGCCATCGCCTTTGCAAATACCATCCAGATAGCGGTATTTGATCCGGACCGTCTGGCCTTTTGCGGGCCATTGCCGGCGCGGCAGCGTGGCTTGGTAGTCGGCGGTTTCCGGGACGAAACTGAGCACCGCGCCCTCCGTCGGACATTCCACGCTGGGTGAAATCGGACGCGCTTTCAGCACCTGGACCTTAAGCTCTGGCGTGGGTCGTTTCACCACTTCGGTAACCTTCAGCTCAATTTCACAGATCTGCCACGTCGAGGCCTGCACCGGCGTGCAAAGGGCCGCAAGCGTCAAGACGAATGGCACGGCGCGCGCTGGGAGCATATTCATTTCGGTCCTTGTGATGTGCGGCGACTTTGCGTTCGCCATCCTCTCACATCCGGCACGTACGGTTCCCGTCTACAAAAAAAGCCCCGCGACCGAATGCGGTGCGGGGCAAGGGGATTGGTTGGTTGCGGCCAACCAAAGGAGCACGGTAAAAAGCGTTTACGACTTGGTCAGATGCATTCCTGTGCAGCGCGCTCGAAACTCGAAGGCACGAGATTGGAGGCCAGCAGATGGCGCTCGTAGATGAACACCTTGCCGCCGCTGCCGGCCTTGTAGGCTTCCAGGACATTGTCTGCCAGCACCTTGCTCGGCACGACGATGCGATAGCTGCGCTGGGTCTGCGAGACCAACGGGCTCAACGCGCTGTCTTGCAGCTTCGGCACGACGCATTCGGCGTATTCAGCCGGCGTCTTGCTGGTCTGCAGGGTCAGGGTCGGATCGTTCGGCGCCGAGGCACACCCCGCCAGCAGCAACGGGGAGAACGCCAGGGCAAGCAAAGACAAAGGGCGCATGGGTCGGATCCTGAAAATAAAAATACGGGGTGGCGTGTTTGATGGCGCTGATTTTCCAATGAAAGCCTGCAAAGCAGAACTTGCATTTGGTAATGGTCACTATTACTCCCAGCAATAGTTGCAAGCCGGGTAAGGATGACCAGAGCCATCTGCAGCCCTGAGTCATTTCCTCAATCAGCCTGACGCACCTGATACTCCCGAGGCGTGCAGCCGAATTCGCGGCGGAACACGGTGTGCAGGTACTGCGCCGATTTGAAACCACAATTCTGGGCGATGTCGGCAATCGGCGAGTCGGTGTTTTCCAACCCCTTGGCGGCGGCGGCCAGTTTGAAACGAAGGATTTCGTCGTGGACGCTGCAGCCCCGCTCCTTGCGAAAGTGCGATTCCAACGATGACCGCGACACCCCTACGTAAGCCGCCACCTGGGCGGTCTTGATGCCCTGGCAGGCGTATTGGCGGATGAAGAGCAGTGCCTGCATGACATAGGGGTTGCCCAATGGTTGGTGCAGGCTCGATACCTGCACATTGATCGCATCAGGCGGGATTAGAACCTGCGTGCTCGAGGACGGCATGCCATGCAGCATTTGGTGAAGCAACCGCGCGGCGGTCCGGCCCATGGTTTCGGTGCCCTGCACCACCGAACTCAGCGGCACCCGGGTCAGGCTGCGGGTCAACGGGTCGTTGTCGATGCCGATCAGGGCGACTTCTTCCGGCACGGCAATCCCGGCGGTCAGGCAGGCTTGCAACAACTGCCGGGCCCGGGCGTCGCTGACGGCGATGATGCCGATGGGCTTGGGCAGGCTTTGCAGCCAGGCAATCTGCTGCTCGACGGCGCTGTCCCAGAGTGGCGCGCTAGTGCCCATGCCGCGATAGACCTCAGCGTGCAGGCCATCGCGCTGGACCAATTGGCGAAAGGCTTTCTCCCGCTCCTGGGCCCAGCGATTGGCTTGTGCTTCGGGCAGGCTGAAGCAGGCGAAACGCGTCAACCCGGCCTCGATCAGATGCTCATAGGCCAATTTGATCAGCGCATGATTATCCGTGGCGACATAAGGAATACCCTTGGGGTAGGCGCGCTCATCCCGATACGAGCCGCCCACCGCCACCACGGGCAACTTGATCCCGGACAGCGCCTCGCCAATCAGTGGGTCGTCAAAGTCCGCAATGATCCCATCGCCCTGCCAGCGTTCGATCCCTTTCAAGCGACACAGGAAGTCTTCCTCGAGGAACAGATCCCAGGACGCGCGCGTGCTGCTCAGGTAGTTGCCGATGCCGCTGATAATGCCGCGATCATAGATCTTGCTGCCATTGAACAGCAGGGCAATGCGGTGAACGGGCGGGACGGTTTTCATGGTGTGTTCCCTATGCCGATCGACACAGACTAGGCGCGCAGGCGTTGATTCTCAATACTCAAAATCGAACTGTCTGTTGGTGATTTTCATAATCTGCACCGACAGGGGCGGCGTTAGTATCGGGACACCGCCAAGAATAAAAAGGAAACCGTCCCATGCCGTACTTCCCCGATGTCGAGACGATTCGCTATGAGGGCCCGGGCAGCGACTCCCCGCTTGCCTTCCGCCATTACGATGCCGACAAGCTGGTGCTCGGCAAACCCATGCGCGAGCACCTGCGCATGGCCGTCTGCTACTGGCACACCTTTGTCTGGCCAGGGTCCGACGTGTTCGGTGCCGGCACCTTCAAGCGCCCGTGGCAACATGCCGGGGATCCGATGGAGCTGGCGATCGGCAAGGCCGAAGCGGCGTTCGAGTTTTTCTCCAAACTGGGCATCGACTATTACTGCTTCCATGACACCGATGTCGCGCCGGAAGGCCAGTCGCTGAAGGAATACCGCAACCACTTCGCGCAAATGGTCGACCACTTGGAACGTCATCAGGAACAGAGCGGAATCAAACTGCTCTGGGGCACCGCCAATTGCTTCAGCAATCCACGCTTCGCCGCTGGCGCCGCCAGCAATCCGAACCCGGAAGTATTTGCCTGCGCCGCTGCCCAGGTGTTCAGCGCCATGAACGCCACCCAGCGCCTCAAAGGCTCGAACTACGTGCTGTGGGGCGGCCGTGAAGGTTACGAAACCCTGCTCAATACCGATTTGAAACGCGAGCGCGAACAACTGGGCCGTTTCATGCGCATGGTGGTCGATCACAAGCACAAGATCGGCTTCAAGGGTGACCTGCTGATCGAGCCCAAGCCCCAGGAACCGACGAAGCATCAATACGATTACGACAGCGCAACGGTGTTCGGCTTCTTGCAACAGTTCGGCCTGGAAAACGAGATCAAGGTCAACATCGAGGCCAACCACGCCACGCTCGCCGGGCACAGTTTCCATCATGAAATCGCCACGGCGGTCTCGCTGGGGATCTTCGGCAGCATCGACGCCAACCGTGGCGATCCGCAGAACGGTTGGGACACTGACCAGTTCCCCAACAGCGTCGAGGAAATGACCTTGGCCACCTATGAAATCCTCAAGGCCGGGGGCTTCGGCAACGGAGGATTCAACTTCGATTCCAAGGTCCGCCGGCAAAGCGTGGACGACATCGACCTGTTCCACGGTCATGTCGCGGCGATGGACGTGCTGGCGCTTTCCCTCGAGCGCGCAGCGGCGATGGTGCAGAACGACCAGTTGCAGGCATTCAAGGACCAGCGCTACGCCGGCTGGCAGCAGCCATTCGGCAAGGCCGTTCTGGCGGGCGACTTCAGCCTCGAATCGCTGGCTGAGCACGCCTTTACCAACGACCTGGATCCGCAAGCCGTCAGCGGTCGGCAGGAGATGCTCGAAAACGTCGTCAACCGGTTCATCTACCCCTGAGGGCTGTGGCGAGGGGATTTATCCCCGCTGGCCGCGAAGCGGCCCCTGCGGAGGAACGACCTTGCCAAAGCGGTTGTTACATTCGCGCGACAAATCTGTGCCCGCAACGCCGTGCAACTCTCTACAGTTCTACCGGCATCACGTTCATCGTCAGGCAGTGTCTTTCAAAAAACAATAAAAGGACGCACCACCATGAAAAGCTTCAAACGTACTCTGCTCGCCGGCGCATTGGCCCTGCTATCGCTCCCGGTCATGGCCGACGCCGCCCACCCGAAAATCGGTTTCTCCATCGATGACCTGCGCCTGGAACGCTGGTCGCGAGACCGTGACTACTTCGTCGCGGCGGCGGAAAAACTCGACGCCAAAGTCTTCGTGCAGTCGGCGGATGCCAACGAGCAAAAGCAGATTTCCCAGATCGAAAACCTGATTTCCCGCGGCGTCGACGTGATCGTCATCGTGCCGTTCAACGCCACCGTGCTGACCAACGCCGTCGCCGAAGCCAAGAAGGCCGGGATCAAGGTCGTGTCCTATGACCGACTGATCCTCAATGCCGATATCGACGCCTACATTTCCTTCGATAACGAAAAGGTTGGCGAGATGCAGGCCAGCGGTGTGCTGAAAGCAGCGCCCAAGGGCAACTATTTCCTGCTCGGTGGCGCCCCTACGGACAACAACGCCAAGATCCTCCGTGAAGGCCAGATGAAGGTCCTGCAACCGGCCATCGACAAGGGCGACATCAAGATTGTCGGCCAGCAATGGGTGAAGGAATGGAACCCCACCGAAGCCCTGAGCATCGTTGAAAACGCCCTGACCCGGAACAACAACAAGATCGATGGCATCGTCGCCTCCAACGACGCCACCGCCGGCGGCGCCATCCAGGCCCTGGCCGCGCAGAAGTTGGCCGGCAAGGTGCCCATCTCTGGCCAGGACGCCGACCTGGCGGCGGTCAAGCGCGTCATCGATGGCACGCAGACCATGACTGTCTACAAACCGCTGAAATTGATCGCCTCCGAAGCGGCCAAACTCTCGGTTCAACTGGCGCGCAACGAAAAACCCACCTACAGCTCGCAGTACGACAATGGCAACAAAAAAGTCGACACCATCCTGCTCACGCCCACCGCGCTGACCAAGGACAACATCGACCTGCTGGAAAAGGACGGGTTCTATACCAAGGCACAGATCGCCGGACAATGACCTGAGCGCACTCCCCGCGGGATCCTTATCCGTCCCGCGGGGTTGTCGTTGATGTGTGAGCCCTTTTCTACGAGCCCTCGCCATGTCCGAATATCTGTTGCAAATGAACGGCATCGTCAAGACTTTCGACGGTGTCAAAGCCCTCAATGGCATCGACATCAAGGTCAAGCCAGGTGAATGCGTCGGCCTCTGCGGCGAGAACGGCGCGGGCAAATCCACCCTGATGAAAGTCCTGTCGGCAGTCTATCCCTACGGCACCTGGCAAGGTGAGATCCTCTGGGACGGCCAGCCGCTCAAAGCCCAATCGATCAGCGACACCGAAGCCGCCGGGATCGTCATCATCCATCAGGAACTGACCCTGGTTCCCGACCTGTCGGTGGCCGAAAACATCTTCATGGGTCACGAGTTGACGCTGCCCGGCGGGCGCATGAATTACCCGGCGATGATCCACCGCGCCGAAGCCCTGATGCGCGAACTCAAAGTGCCTGACATGAACGTCTCGCTGCCGGTTTCGCAGTACGGCGGTGGCTACCAGCAACTGGTGGAAATCGCCAAGGCGCTGAACAAACAGGCGCGCCTGCTGATTCTCGATGAGCCCTCCTCGGCCCTGACCCGCTCGGAAATCGACGTGCTGCTGGACATCATCCGCGACCTCAAGGCCAAGGGAGTTGCCTGCGTCTATATCTCTCACAAGCTCGATGAAGTGGCCGCCGTGTGCGACACCATTTCAGTGATTCGCGATGGCAAACACATCGCTACCACCGCCATGGCTGACATGGACATCCCGAAGATCATCACCCAGATGGTCGGGCGGGAAATGAGCAACCTCTACCCCACCGAACCCCATGAAGTGGGCGAGGTGATTTTCGAAGCGCGCCACATCACCTGCTACGACGTCGACAATCCCAGGCGCAAACGCGTCGACGATATTTCGTTCGTGCTCAAGCGCGGGGAGATCCTCGGCATCGCCGGGCTGGTGGGCGCCGGCCGCACGGAACTGGTGTCGGCGCTGTTCGGCGCCTATCCCGGTCGTCATGAAGGCGAAGTCTGGCTGGACGGCCAGCGCATCGACACCGGCACGCCACTCAAGTCCATCCGCGCCGGCCTGTGCATGGTCCCCGAAGACCGCAAGCGCCAAGGCATCATTCCGGACCTGGGTGTCGGCCAGAACATCACCCTGGCCGTGCTGGACAACTACTCGAAACTGACCCGCATCGACGCCGAGGCCGAGCTGGGCAGCATCGACCGGGAAATCTCGCGCATGCACCTGAAGACCGCGACCCCGTTCCTGCCGATCACCAGTCTTTCCGGGGGCAACCAGCAAAAAGCCGTGCTGGCGAAGATGCTCCTGACCAAGCCCAGGGTGTTGATTCTCGACGAGCCGACCCGCGGCGTGGATGTCGGTGCCAAGTACGAAATCTACAAGCTGATGGGCGCGTTGGCGGCCGAAGGTGTGTCAATCATCATGGTGTCCTCGGAACTGGCCGAAGTGCTGGGGGTTTCCGATCGCGTGCTGGTGATCGGCGAAGGCCAGCTGCGCGGCGATTTCATCAACCAGCAATTGACCCAGGAACAGGTGCTCGCTGCCGCGCTCAGCCATCCCGAAGATCCTCACAACAATGATCGGAAGTCCGCGTAGATGAACCAGGTCAAACAACTGTTCACCCGCTACAAAATGCTTGCCCTGGTGATTGCCGTGGCGATTATCTGGCTGTTCTTCAGTTGGCAAACCGACGGTGGATTCCTGACCCCGCGCAACCTCTCCAACCTGCTGCGGCAGATGTCGATCACCGGCATCCTGGCCTGCGGCATGGTGCTGGTGATCATCAGCGGCGAGATCGATCTTTCGGTGGGCTCCTTGCTGGGCCTGTTGGGCGGGCTGGCAGCGATTCTTGACGTGGTCTACCACATTCCGCTGCTGGCGAACCTCAGCGTGGTCGCCCTGTGCGGACTGGTCATTGGCCTCGCCAACGGCTACATGACCGCCTACCTGCGCATCCCCTCCTTCATCGTGGGTCTGGGCGGCATGCTGGCGTTTCGCGGCATTCTGCTGGGCATCACCGGTGGCACCACCATCGCCCCGGTGTCGCCGGAGCTGGTTTATGTCGGCCAGGGTTATTTACCCCACGCGGCCGGCACGGGACTTGGCGTGCTGTTGTTCGCCCTGACCCTGTTTCTGACCTGGAAGCAGCGGCGCAATCGTGCCCTTCACGGCCTCGCGGCGCATTCTCTGGCGCGGGACGTGGTGCGAGTGGTGTTGATTGGCGCGGTGCTGGCCGGGTTCGTCTACACGCTCAACAGCTATGACGGGATTCCGGTTCCGGTGTTGCTGCTGCTGGTCCTGCTCGGCGTGTTCAGCTACGTGACCAGCCAGACCGTCTTCGGCCGTCGCGTCTATTCGGTGGGCAGCAACATGGAGGCCACGCGCCTGTCGGGCATCAACGTGCAGGCGGTGAAGCTGTGGATCTTCGGCATCATGGGCGTGATGTGCGCCCTCGCCGGCATGGTCAACACGGCGCGCCTGGCCGCCGGCTCACCGTCGGCCGGCAACATGGGCGAACTGGACGCCATCGCCGCCTGCTTCATCGGCGGCACCTCCATGCGCGGCGGTTCCGGTACGGTCTACGGCGCGCTGCTCGGTGCTTTGGTCATCACCAGCCTGGACAACGGCATGTCGATGCTCGACGTCGACAGCTACTGGCAGATGATCGTCAAAGGCAGCATCCTGGTCCTGGCCGTGTGGGTGGACGTCAGCACCCGCACCGGCAGGCGCTGATCACTCACCTCGGGGCGGCCTGCCCGCCGCCCCTGCCGGATGATTGATCACGACTCGTGTGCAACGCCTTCACTTTAGTGCTCTTGATGCCTGCTTGACGGTGAATATGCTGTTGGCAGGCAAGCCCCGCCAAGACAAGAAGCGCTCGAATGAACAGCCCGAGAACCCTCTATCAGAAACACATCGACAGCCATACCGTCTGCCCGCTGGACGACCAGGGTCATGTGCTGCTCTACATCGACCGTCAAGTCGCGAACGAGTACACCAGCCCGCAAGCCTTCAGCGGCCTGCGCGAAACCCGCCGCAGCGTCTGGCGGCCGAGCGCAACCCTTGCGGTGGTCGACCACGTCAACCCGACGACGCCCCAGCGCATCGCAACCATGCCGGACGCCGGCGGTGCCCGGCAGGTGTCGTACTTTGCCGAAAATTGTCGCGACTTCGGCATTGAGCTGTTCGATGTACTCGACAAACGCCAAGGCATCGAGCACGTCGTGGCCCCTGAACAAGGCTTTATCCTGCCGGGCATGGTCGTCGCCGCCGGCGATAGCCATACCACCACCTACGGCGCATTGGGAGCGTTTGGTTTTGGCATCGGCACCTCCGAAATAGAACACCTTCTGGCAACGCAGACACTGGTCTACAAGCGCTTGAAAACCCTGCGCGTCATAGTGAATGGCGAGCTCGGGGCGGGAGTCACCGCCAAGGACATCATCATGGCTTTGATTGAACAGATCGGCGCCTCCGGTGCCACCGGATATGCCATCGAATTCGCGGGCCCGGCCATTACCGCCCTGAGCGTCGAAGCCAGGATGACCATTTGCAACATGGCCGTTGAGGCCGGAGCCCGAGGCGCCTTCATGGCGCCGGATGACAAAGTCTTCGCCTACCTGCAAGCCAAGCCCCGGGCTCCCCGGGGCGAATTGTGGGAGCGGGCAGTGGCCAAGTGGCGAGCATTGCACAGCGATGAAGGCGCGGTGTTCGATCGGGAAGTGACACTCGATGTCAATGCGTTGGAACCCATGGTGACTTGGGGCACCAGCCCCGACCAGGCGTCGCCGATAGGCGCTCGCGTGCCGGACCCATCGACGCAGCCCGATCCAATCCTGCGCCAGGGCCTGCAAAGGGCGTTGGACTACATGGGCTTGACGCCAGGGATGCTGCTCAATGAGGTGGTCATCAGTCATGCGTTCATCGGCTCCTGCACCAATGCGCGTATCGAAGACTTGCGCGACGCGGCACGTGTCGTACGCGGCAAGCGCGTGGCGGCCCATGTGCGCGCGATGATCGTGCCCGGCTCCACCGCCGTGCGTGACCAGGCCGAAGAAGAAGGACTGGCCGGGATCTTCCGCGACGCCGGGTTCGAATGGCGCCAGTCGGGCTGCTCGATGTGCCTGGCGATGAACGACGACGTACTGGCCCCTGGGGATCGCTGCGCGTCCAGCACCAATCGCAACTTTGAAGGACGCCAGGGCGCAGGCGCGCGCACCCACCTGATGAGCCCGGCCATGGTCGCTGCCGCGGCGATAACCGGCCATCTGACTGACGTTCGTTCACTGCTCGCGGAGGCTTGAAGCATGCAACCTTTTGACACCGTCGCTGGCATCGCCGCCCCACTGCTGGCGGCCAACATCGACACTGACGTGATCATGCCCAAGCAGTTTCTCAAGGGCATCGACCGCCAAGGGCTGGACCGCGGCCTGTTTTTCGACCTGAGATGGCTGGAGCCTGGCGTTCCCAATCCTGATTTCGTCCTCAATAGACCCGGCTGGCGCGGGGCAACGTTTCTGGTGGTGGGCGACAATTTTGGCTGCGGCTCGAGCCGGGAACATGCTGTGTGGGGATTGAAGCAGGTGGGCATTCGGGCGCTGATCGGGACGAGCTTCGCGGGGATCTTCTACGACAATTGCCAGCGAAACGGGGTACTGCTGATTGAGCTTCCCGAGACCCGGTGGAAGAAAGTCGCGGACGTTATCAGCCAGGCCGAAACGGCGCACATCAACGTCAATTTGCCTGGCCAGTGCATTGAACTAGCGGACGGTACCGTCGTTTCGTTCGAGATCGACGGACTGCGTAAGCAATCGCTGCTGCTCGGGTTGGATGCCATTGGTGCCACGCTTCAACGCGCGGAACAGATCCGCCGCTTTGAGAGTAAGCACTTGGCGCAAAACCCCTGGTTGTGATGATTCTGTTGCCGGTCCCGCAATAACCCGAAAAAAAGGCGAAAAAAAACGGCGCCCTCCCTTTCAGGAGAGGCGCCGTTCCTCAAATCAACAGCTCACACCGAAGCAGACGCTCCATCAATATCAGTCGTCGCGACCCATCAGGCCAAACAGCTGCAACAAGCTGACAAACAGGTTGTAGATCGACACATACAGGCTGACGGTCGCCATGATGTAGTTGCGCTCGCCGCCGTGGATGATGGCGCTGGTCTGGTACAGGATGCAGACCGACGAGAACAGCACGAAGCCGGCGCTGATTGCCAGCTGGAGGCCGCTGATCTGGAAGAAGAAGCTAGCCACTACCGCGCCCAGCAACACGAAGAAACCGGCGGTGATGAAACCGCTCAGGAAACTCATGTCCTTGCGGGAGATCAGCACGTAGGCCGACAGGCCGCCGAATACCAGGGCTGTCATCGCGAAAGCCGAGCTGACCACTTCAGCGCCGCCCTGCATGCCCAGGTAACGGTTGAGGATCGGGCCAAGCAAAAAGCCCATGAAACCGGTCAGGGCAAACGCCGAAACCAGGCCCCAGGCCGAATCGCGAAGCTTGTTGGTAAGGAAGAACAGGCCGTAGAAACCGATCAGCACGACGAAGATGTTCGGGTAACCGACACGCATCTGTTGTGCGACGAAGGCCATCACACCGCTGAAAGCGAGCGTGAGTGCCAGCAGGCCATAAGTGTTGCGCAGGACGCGGCTAACCTCTAGCTGCTCAGCCTGCACGCTGTTGTTCACTGCGTAATCCTGTTCGCGCATGGCGACACTCCTCCGGTTTTGAAACATTCAGTGGCATGGATCATAACAGACGCTCTGTAACAAGCTACGTAGAGAGTTTGACAGTGTGTTTCATTCGGGTATTATGGCGCCCGCAACGCAATACGGAGGTGTGGCCGAGTGGTTTAAGGCAACGGTCTTGAAAACCGTCGACTGTAACAGGTCCATGAGTTCGAATCCCATCGCCTCCGCCATCTTCTAACGTTAGAGCCCTGAATTTTCAGGGCTTTTTCGTGTCTGGCGTTTGAAAAAACAGTGACGGTCTTCACAAAGGAAACAGTGCATGCCATCTCCAACCCCACTCAAGGAAAGTAAAGTGAACAGCAAAACCATCGGTTCGATCGCCGCTGCAATTCTCGGCGTGGTCCTGTTATGCGTGTTCTATGGCAGTTGGTACACCGTTGATGAGACCGAGCGCGGCGTGCTCTTGCGCAACGGAGCCCTGGTCGGCGTGGTTGAGCCGGGTTTGTCGTTCAAGATGCCGTTTATCGAGTCGGTCCGCTTGATCAGCACGCAAAGCCAGGTCACCTCCTACAATGACCTGCAGGCGTACAGCAAGGACCAGCAATCCGCCGAACTCAAGGTGTCGGTGTCCTGGCACATCGCGCCTTCCGATGTGGCCAAGGTCTATACCCAGTTCAAGGACCTCGAAGGCATTCGGGACCGGATGATCAGCCGACAGGTGCCGACCCAGGTCGAGAACGTGTTTGGCAAGTTCAACGCTGTCGCCGCAGTGCAGAACCGCGTTCAGTTGGTCAACGATATTTCGGCGGCAATCAAGGCGACGATTACCGGGCCGGTGATCATCGACAGCGTCCAGGTCGAGAACATCGATTTCAGCGATGCCTACGAAAAAGCCATCGAAGCGCGCATGGCGGCGGAAGTCCAGGTCAAGACCCGTGAGCAACAGCTCGCCACCGAGCAGGTCCAGGCGCAGATTCGCGTGACCCAGGCCCAGGCGGAAGCCGATTCGCAGGTTGCCCAGGCCAAGGCAGATGCCCTCGCCACTGAACTGCGCGGCAAGGCTGAAGCCGAGGCCATCAAGGCGCGCGCCCAGGCGCTGGCCAGTAACCAGAACCTGGTTGAACTGACCAAGGCCGAGCGCTGGAACGGCCAGTTGCCCACGACCATGCTGCCAAACACCGCACTGCCCTTCATCGATCTGAAGTAAGTCCTGCCCGCGCGGTCAATTCTGGCCGCGCTTCCCCTACATCGCACCACCGAGGAAACGCAGCCCCGTCTCGTTGACGCTACACTTCGGTCACTGACGCACCCGTTATTCCATCGTTAGCAGGGAGCTCGACGTGTACCCAGGCAAAAGCATACCGACGCTACTCCTCCGCTATATCCCCTGCGCAACCTATCGCCCTGATCATTTCCATTCATTGCAGAACCCTGCACGTGCTTCGACCTCCATCATGAACTGGAGAAACGCGTGACCATTCTCTTCAGAAAATACAAATGGCCCGCCTTGTTGGCCGCGGCGCTGATTGTTTTCTCGGCGCTGATTTTCTTTTTAATAAAGTCCTACACCTACGACACATCGACTTACTTCGAGTCGCGCGACTTCATTCGCCAACTCAAACAAGCCGACGCGAACTGGAACGTAAAAATCCTTCGGAAAAAAATAGGCGTCAACAACAACCTTTCGCTCACCCCGCCGCCCGAAGCGCAAAGCCGATGGGAGCAATTGGAGCGACTGAACCACTCCGGTCCGCTGGCAACGCTGTGGGCCTCAAGGCGCCAGGGCTATGTGGATGCGGTCAAGAACAAGAGCCTGTTGGTGGCGCAATTCGAGCAACACAATGCCAACTTGCGCACGTCATTGGACGCACTACCGACGGTTGAAGATCAAATACAAACCTTGCTGCAGGAGATGAAAGCCGACGGGGAGATTGCCCGCCTGACGGCAGCCTCCAATGTCCTCGACCTGGCGTTGACCACTTTAGAATACGCACTTTACGTCACCTCGGACAAAGCGGCGGAAGTACAAGACCGGTTGAACGAACTCGAACAACACATTGATTCGTTGCCCGCCTCCTCTCGCCCGACCTTTATTGCCCTGATACAGCACGTCAAGACCATCATTCAAGAGCAGCCGTTGGTCAACGACCTGCTGGATCGCATCAGCGTCATACCAGTAGCCCAGGAACTGGACAGCATCAACGAGCTGTTGAACGAAACGCAACGCCGGACGGCCGCGACAGACCGCCAGTACCATATGTACCTGGGGGTCTGCGCCAGCCTGATGGCGCTGTTAATGATTTACCTCGCCGTGCGACTGGTTCGCAGCTATTCCGTCATCAACCAGATCAACCATGAGCTGCAGGCTTCCAACGACAATCTGGAAGAGCGCGTGCAAGAGCGTACGCAGGCGTTGAAAGAGGCCGAGCGCGAGTTGGTGGATGCTGCACGCATGGCGGGCATGGCCGAGATCGCGACGAACGTCTTGCACAACGTCGGCAACGTGCTCAACAGCGTGAATATTTCAGCGGAGCTGGTGAGCCGAAAGTTGAAGAACAGCAAGACGCAGGGTTTGGGCAGAGCGGTCAGGATGATGAACGAACATACCCAGGATCTGGGCCAGTTCATCACCGAGGACGAAAAAGGCAAGCTGTTGCCCCGCTACTTCAATGAACTGGCCGACTCCGTTGCCGCCGAACAGGCGCTGCTCATTGAAGAGCTGGCGCAACTGACCAGAAGCATCGATCACATCAAGGAAATCGTCACGACCCAGCAAACCTACGCCGGGGCCGCCAGGCTGATCGAGCCACTGAGTATCACCGATCTGTTCGAAGATGCATTGCGCATGAATTCGGGCGCGCTGAGCCGGCACCATGTCACGGTGATCAAGGATTACCAGGACACACCGGTGATTCTGGGCGACAAGCACCGGTTGCTGCTGATCCTGATCAACTTGATCAGCAACGCCAAGTTCGCCATGTCCCATATCGAACCGCCTCGGGAAATGATCTTGAGCATTCGGATCGTCGAGCCGGCAACCTTATGTATATCCGTCAAGGATCGTGGCGAAGGCATCGCGCCTGAGAACTTGGCCAGGATCTTCAATCATGGGTTCACCACCCGCCAGAATGGCCACGGATTCGGCTTGCACAGTTGCGCTTTAGCGGCGGTCGAAATGAATGGCCGCCTTCATGTCCACAGTGACGGGCCTGGGCAAGGCGCGGTGTTCACCCTGGAAATCCCGCTGGACCTGGCGGTTTCCTGATTCGATAGGCAGCGCGGCGGGTTTGACTGCCCGCCGCGCTTCTCGGCTACCGAGTGTTGCCTGGCTGCACGCTACGGCGCCTCCTGGCCGGTAACGCCGCAGCATAGGCCAGCGCTTCCTCGCGCGAAGCGAAGGAGCCTAACCGGTCGGCCTGGGTACAAACCCGCCACGGGCCGCTGTTTACGCTGAGCACGTCATAACCATTGATGTGCATTTTCGTCAGCATCGCAGTACTCATGATCGTCACCTCCTGAAAAAACCGGTCTACGGCGTCTACCTTACTCCCGGTTTTCGGCCCGGTGCCTACCGAACGTCGCGCCATGTCCAGCGAGCAATCCCATCAATGGGCGTCCGAATCCCACAGCCAATCCCACAAACCAGGCAGGTGCACGGGCTGGGAGGTATTCTGGACCGTGCGCGCCATCGCAGCGCGCTCAAGGGCCTGGCTGTCGTCATAAAAAGGCTTGGCAGCCGTCTTCAGGCCGGTGTCTCGTGCACTGTCGAGCAGAATCTGCAGGTACTCACGGGCGTGGCGAGCGGTATAGCGATTGAGGTCATGGAAGGTCACCACGACCGGTATCACCCCGTCCACGGCTGGCAGTTGCCCGGCAGCGATGCGCTCACGCGCTTCGGAGAGTTGGCGTGTCAGGTTCATCCGGCGTCGCGGACTCAGGGTGATGCCCCAGACTTTTCCATCGTTGGCACTCAAGTCCGTCAGCAATACGTGCATGCCGTGCCGCTGATAGGCGGCGAAGGTGCGCCTGTCATAACTCCAGAACGGTGGCCTTACCAGGCTGGGCGGCGCGCCGGTCACTGCGCCAATATCGTTTGTGCCGTTGACGAGCGACTGCTCCAGTTCGTCAGGGTTCAGGAACCGATGATTGGTGTGCCAATGGGTCGCGGTATGAAAGCCCAGCAGGTGCCCTTCCAAGTGCTCACGACGCATGACTGAACGGCCGACGTCGCTGCCGCCGGCTCGCGGCGCACGCGTCTGGACAAAAAATATAGCCTTGATCCCTGGCTGCACCGGGTTATGCGCAAGGGCGTCCAACACATCCAGGCTAGGATTCCAGAACGACGATGCGCTGGGACCATCGTCAAAGGTCAGCAGGAAACGGATCGGAGGTTGAGCGCGCAAGCGTTGCTCGGTGTTCGGGGTCAGTTCGATGGGTGATCCAATGCAACCCGACAAACCGCTGGCGATGAATATCATGACCAGCGCCCCGACGATATTTTTCATGTTTTGCCTTTATTCAGTGCCGCAATGCGTCGCCTTCGATCCCTGGCACCCTGTTTTGAAGCTCATCTTGGAGAAGGTTAACCGGGTTTGGTTCCACACCGTGAGCACTGCCGTTGCAGGCGATGCGGCGTAAACTGGCCAAAGGCCTGCGCAGTGGGTTTTCGACCGTCTGGAAATCCGATGGAATTTTCCGAACGCCTCCGTATCCATCCGTATAGGATCAATTAGGGAGGATTTATGGGCGGTCCATCGCTTTACATCATCGACTACATGCTCCATGGCGAGCCCAAGTCTTTCATCATTCGCGCAGACTTGATGAATAACTCCGAAGCTTGGCATTGGGCCAGTTGCGACGCGGGTGTTGGGCGCATACCCAAATTCGGCAGGGAAAAGGTCAAGCGGGTATCAAAACCCATGGCGGAAAAATACGGTATTACCGATGTGCGCTGGCGAGCTTCCGTCGCGCCTTCGTGGATAAAGGAGTCCGGCTGAAACTGATATGACAGATCCTGGCGCGCCGACTGTCCAGTCGCGCGCCGGATGTTCCACAGACCAGAAATAACTCAACTACGCTTTATTGCAGCATTACCCGTCATTACCGATGGGTTTTGTGCTGCCTGATCCTCAACCTTGAATGGAGGTGTGACATGTCCGAAAAAGAGTCCATCACCACCCTGCTCACTTTGCTGGAATCGCGCCAGGCTCGGCTGACCGCAGCCTGCAAGGAAATCGCTGACTGGGTCGACCACCAGGGTGGCCACCCCGCCGCTGTCCGTATCCGCGATCGCCTCAACGACATCGAGAAAGACGCCCCTTCGATCCAGAGCGCATTGTCCTCGTTGAAGCCCACGGAGCCACCGCTACCCAAGTTTCGGTAGCGTCAGGCTGCGTTGATGATTGTTGCCTGACAGATTCACCCTACGGTCTACCGGTTGAAAAACCGATGGAACAAGGACCGTTCTTTGCGCCTCGATATTGATAGGTATGGCTGCAAAGAAACGTCGAAAGGGAGAATCCTCATGAATGCCAAAGTCCTGCTGCTGGTCGCCTGCGCAGTGCCTTCCACCGTCATGGCCCAGGGATGTGACGTCACTTCTCGGTCCCAGAGCCAAGCGGTAGCTGAAATCGAAACGCGCAGTTGTTATGAATATAAAGGCGTGCCCTCCGAGGCCATCGGCTGGTCGTGCAGCAATGAAAGCAAAGGAACCTTGAGCACCGAGAAGAAACCGGTCGAGCGCTGCGCCGAGGGCTATGTGGCGACCTGCCAGGCCCGGCTCACCCAGGAAGCCCTGGCCAATCCCCATTCAACCAGCAAGGACCGCAGCGGTGGCTCTGCCAACCTTCCGGACAATGCGCAAGTCATTTGGTACTACTACGGCGCGCAACAGCTTCAGCAAGCGCAAAAGGACTGCGAAACCACCGGCGGCCAGTGGAAAAACCGCTGACCGGGTGGCTCGCATAGGCTGCGTCAGCCCTTGCTGTGCTCGGGCGATGAAGGCGGGTTCTTCATGCCTCGCGGCCCCGCCACGCCCCAGACAATCAAGCCCAGCACAGGCAGGATGATCAACAGCAACGCCCAGCCTGCCTTGGTACCGGCCGATTTATCGCTCCGGAAGACACTGACAATCGCCCACAAATCCACGAGCAACAGCAGCACCGCAACGGCGATCCAGAAATAACTGGCTAATTCAGACATGGCCTAATCCTCTTGTCAGTCTATGGATTAGGCATGGCCACCGAGGGTCCGTTCAAAGAATCTGCTTAACCGGTGGCGTGACAGCCGTGCAGCTACTCGCGTTCGTTCAGATAGGCGACCCATTGCTCATAGGCCTCATGTTGACGCCGGACGGCCTCTTCCCAGGCATTCCCGGACATTTGATGGATACAGATCAGCGCCATCATTTCTGATGTTGCGGTATCGAGCTCGACTAAAAGCTCGTGGGATTTGATCTTGAAATCTTCAACGGTGGTCATTTTGCTCGTTCCCCCATTTACCGGGACCGGTTTCGTCCACCCACCATTGATGCGTTTTTTCCCAGCTGATTCATTTTTGGCGATGACCGGTCGCTAAAGCGTACCGCTGGGGAAATGAATGCAGCCTTTGCCGTTGGCACGCGGTCCCACAGGTATCAGCAAAATAATACATTTTGAACACACCGACCGCGCAAGGCTCAAATATTGCAGTTATATTGCAATTTAATGACAGTCGGTGAGTGGGCAAGGCTATGAAAATTCGAGCGACCGTCATCTGCGAAGAAGACCGGCATATCCTGCTGGTGCGAAAACCCAAGAGCCGCTGGGCCCTGCCGGGTGGCACTGTCGAGCGCGGCGAAAGCCATGCCGACGCAGCACTGAGAGAGCTGGCGGAGGAAACCGGACTGAGCGCCGAAAACCTTCTCTATCTGATGCGGCTCAACGAAGGCGGTACCGAACACCACGTGTTCGAAGCTTCGGTCAACGACTCGAAGGCGGCCAGGCCACAGAACGAAATCTGCGACTGCCTCTGGCATCCGCTGGATGCCATTGCCCAGTTGCAGATGAAAAAGGGCACGCGGGAGATACTGGAGGCGTTTCGGCGCAGATTGTGATCGGAGGCTGGAGGCTTTAAGCGGAGCAAATAAAAAGGGTTGCGTGAGGAATATCATGCAACCCTTTGTTTTGTATGGTGCCCGAAGCCGGAATCGAACCGGCACGCCCTTACGAGCGGGGGATTTTAAGTCCCGAGGGGAAATCAATCAGGCCGCACGTTGCGATAGCTTTTTTGGTCCGCAATCGCGCCTAAACACCTGCCATCTAGCACAATGTTTCCGCATACCTTGAAATGATTGCGGCCCAGGAATTGCCGTCTTTCCGATCAGATAACGCCGCCATCCGCGTGACGCCCTCCTCCCGCTTCATGCCGATTCGGCATAACTCCACCCCCCGCCGCCGACTGCTACGCTGATTCCATTGCCCAAGGAATCGTCCCATGCCCAACTCAGACCTTCTCCCCTCCCTGCTTTACAAGATCAACGAGAACCAGCTCGCCCTCGAAGCGGCCATCATGGAGCTCTCCAACTGGGTCGAAGCTCGCGGCTCGGGCGACGTTGCCGATAATGTGCGGGGCGCTCTGGACACGATCGATAAGAATGAAGAGTTCATAAAGCTGACGCTCGCTGTGCTGATGGCGCCCGAGTGAAATAGCGCTGCTCGTCGCCTCACCCTCGCAGGAATTATCCCGCCTCGATTACTGTATATCCAAACAGTATAAGCAAGGCATGGTCATGGACCCGTATGAAATCGAAGACACCAGCGATTGGCTGGGCACCCCAACACCCCTGGAAATGTACAAGCACTCCTGTCTCATGCTTGAGAACGAGGTGCTGGAACTGACCACCCAGCTGCGCAAGGCGCGCCAGGACATTTTCGGATTGATCGAAATGCACGCCGCCGAAGCCAAGGAATGCGCGAGACTTCGGGCCGAGCTGAAGGAGGCCAAGGAGAAATGGAATTCAGAGCATATTCGGTATGTCCATCTAATGAACAAGTCGAAGGGCGATCATATGGCCAGAAACGCACTCGTAGCCGAGCTGTACCAGCGCCTCAAGGTTTACGAGGGGGACAGCCTTCCCGAGAGCATGCTCGCCAGTAACCCGCCAGGTGAATGAGGGGTAGACGTCATGTGCGGACGAATCTCGCAATACACCGGCATCCACGACTTCGTGGCTGTGTTGAGCATGCCCAACGCCATGGTCAGCACCGTAGGCGACCAGCCTTTGAAGCGGTACAACGGCGCGCCGTCGCAACAGCTGGCCCTATTGCACCAGGAGGACGACGTTCTGCACGCCGACCCTGTGCGATGGGGCTGGCGGCCGCACTGGGCCAAGGACCGCGCCGCGCCGATTAATGCCCGAGTAGAGAAAGTGGCCCACGGCCCTTTCTACCGGCCGATCTGGCCAAACCGCGCCATCACTCCGATCAACAACTGGTTCGAGTGGGTCGATGAAGGCGGACCGAAGAAGCAGCCCTACTTGATCCGCCGACGGGACCAGGCGCCTGTCCTGTGCGCCTCGATAGGCCAGTTCCCCACCGGCGGGCGTGAACCGGGCGAGCACGACGGCTTCGTAATCATCACCGCCGACAGCGCCGGCGGCATGGTCGACATCCACGACCGCCGGCCCGTGGTGCTGACACCCGAACTGGCTCGCGAGTGGCTGGACCCGGCCACACCGAAGGAACGCGCCGAACAGATGGTGTTGCACCAGGGCGAACCGGCCGAGGCCTTCGAATGGTTCAGGGTGGATAGCGCTATCGGCAACGTCCGCAACCAGGGGCCCGAGCTGATCAGGCCTATCGCCGACTCACTTCTTTAGCGTAGGCCTGGCACGCCCGCAGCGCGATCAGCCCCCGGTCGCCGGCGTCGGTGATGGCGATAATTCTTTGAGCATGCGCTGGGTCAAGTTGGGCTCGACGGGCTCCATGAACCACGCCAACGGGGCCGGCGGCGGTAGGCACTGCGTTGCAACTGGCTGGATCCTCGGCAAGGAGGACTGACAGCCGGACATCAGCAGTAGCAAGGCGATCACGTAGGCGATCTTGATCACGTTGGGCATTGCTCAGCTCCTTATAGTGGGTTTGTTCGCTGGCCGACAGCTGCTGCTCCAAAGCCAGACGCTTGCCCTGCTCTGCCTGGGCCTGGGCGGCGGCCGCGCTACTGATCTTGTTCAGGTCGGACTGGTGCAGGCGGCCCTGCTCAGACAGCCGACCGCTATACCGCCAGTCCTGAATCTTCCATGTCGCGCTCATAGCGAGGATCAACGCCACCGCCACGCCGGCGATCAGTAGTTTCAGCGTGGCGGGAGTCATGCAAGAACCTCCAGGGCCCGCTCGTACAGCGCCCGGCGATCAGCAGCACCGTTCTGCCCTCCATTGATCCGGCTAGTGATTTTGTCGAAGGCGCCTGCATCCGCGAGCCCGTTGAGCCCCCGCGTCGACCAGAACCATGCGGCAGACTTCGCAGCCCACTCAGGTTGCTTCAGCAGCTCAGGGTGACTGATCAAGTCAAGGCCCATGGCTTCGCCGCATTCGGCGTAGTTGGCCCGGCCAGTGATCTGGATCAGGCCGCGCCCCCGGAACCTGAAGCCGTCGCCTGGCCTGGTGTTGCCGAGGTCTGCCCTGCCCTCGTAACGGACCTGGGCCGGCGTTGGCCCCCACAGTTCACGGACGTAGCGCAGTTGGCCGGACTCATGGCCGATCTGCGCGATGAAGGCAGCCACGCGCTCGCGGCCGATGATCTGGTACCGGCCCATGGCTGTGTTGAGGGCAGGTGCAAAAACGCCGACGTTGCCGCCGGCGTTCGGGAGGATCAGCAGCAACTGCTGCGCGTTGATGGGCATGGCTTTCTCCAGGCAAAAAAAATCCCGCTTGATGGCGGGTGGCGGTGTTCTGGTTGGTGTCAGGTAGGCCGGACTGGACGCTCGGTCACATCGGGAAAGTCGGGGTGCCCTTCTTTCCAGCTGCGGATCTTCGTGCGGTATTGCAGCCATTCGAGGCGAGTTCCAGGCAGCGCGCCGCTGTCTTCTACTCCAGCTTCCTGCTCTTCGAGCGCCATAAGCTGGTTGCTGATGGCGAGGATCTCGGTTTCGCGCCAAGCATTCTCTTCGCCGGTTTGAGCGATGAGCAGTTGATCAGCAGCTGCTTGATCCTTCATGGCCTTGGTGATGAGTTGGGACCAGTCGATATTCATTGCATATCCTCCTGGCCAGCTTCAGCAAGTTGCACCGACAGCGGCGCAGGCAGAACCACGGGGCCGTCGGGGACGTTTTCCAGCGGAACCGGAAACGCTTGCTCCTGACTGTAGTTCCAGGGATTCGGCAGCAATAGAGTCAGCACTAACTCGCCGTCAACTCGATCGACAGGTCCAACGAACCAAGGCGAATCAATAGCAGACTGAGGCAGGGTATCACCCTCGCCTATCGACGAAAGATCAAATTCCTCACCGTTAAGGGTCAGGATGTCCCCGGTTTTTATTACTTCTAAGGTATCTTCCCGGCGCTGCGGGCTAAGAACGATCTTCATCAGAACCATCTCCCTATCGCCAGGAAATCAAAATTCACCAAGTTTCCGGTTGTCTGATGCCGGAGTTGCACGCCAAATTGTGAAGCTGTTTTATTGACCGTCAGCTCGGCCAGCCCCCTGTCATTTGATTTGCACCAAGTGCCATAGGTGGTAGTAGACACAAACGAGAAAGGCAACGGGACTACCACAACGGTCGAATACAGGGTCCCTGAGGTGGTTCCGTACAGCGTAGATACCGCAGTATCCACATTCCCTGAACCAGAACCCCAACAAATCAAAGTTCCGTCTGCATATTTCACGAACTGCCCATTAGCGTTGCTTCCTCGTTCGATTAATGCGCCGGTCGGCACACCGCCTGATTGGGACACTGGGCCGACAATATCCGCCACCGCAGCAGACTTCAGCCCCAGCGCGATGCGCGCCGCCGCCTGCGTAGTTCCGCCGGTCCCACCCTTTGTGATCGGCAGCGCAGCAGGAAGCGCTACCGGACTTCCCGCCGCGCCCAGCGCCGTATAGAGCTCGTCGAAATTGCTTTGAGCCTTTGTGAAAGCGCTTCGTGGTGTATCACCACCGACGCCTGTTGGAGGCGTGCCAAGCAAAATGGTTTGTTTAGACATGAAGAATTCCTTTGTCCATTAAAGATCAAGACTGCCAAGTAAAATCAGTTATATGGGAAAGGCAAATTAGAGGTTTGAATCACAAGCGCAACCGGGTATCGATCGGTCGGCAAGTTTGAATATCGTGCACCACGGTCCATCGACGTCGGCAGCGGTTCTTGTTGAGTCGTTGCAGCCGCTGCCCCCATGAGAAACGATATTCCTCCAACCCTGCCGTAAGCGCCCTCTGCCCCCGTATAAAGAAACGTTAAATCTATGTTTTCGTTTGCAAGATAGTCCCAAACCGCACAGCTCCTTGACCAAGGAAGGTATGCGGCGTACTCAACACCTGATCCGATTGCGATATCCACTTTCGAATCGACTCGCGCAACTGAAGACGCTGAAGCAGAGGAGCGCACTGAGTTAGACCCACCAACATAAACCGTCGTATAGCGATTTCTTGAGTCTAGTGGTCCAGGGACCGGCGCCTGGATTGCCGCCACGACATTAAGCGGAGGCTGCAAAGAGTTGAATGTGATAACTCCTGCATCGGTGTAAGTCTTTAGATACGGGCTGCCTGCAATGTTATCTTGCATTAAATCGAAGCAGTAGAACTTAGTACTGGTGCTTGCATTGGCATAGTAAAAAGTCAGCGTAGAACCTGTTCGCGCCGTTCCTTGTAGGCATCCGCTACCGACAATAAACACAATGGGTGAAACTGCGTTAGAGACGGTGAATCCATGTAGAGGATCCGCTTGCGGGTTCGTCGTTGCTACCGAAGTGGTCCAGTTCGCACCGTCGTTGGGATCAAGCTGAGCGGAACGTAGGGTTTTACGAGTCCAATACGTCTGGAAAACCATGTTGCCGCTCTTGACCAGGCCATAGCTGATAAGTGAAGTGTCGAACAGCAGCTCCCCGCTGTCCTTCCAGACCTTGAGTTGAGGCATCAGTAATATCCGTAGTAGATGCGACAGTTGGCCGCAAAGTATCCCCAGCCGTTTGTCGAGTACGAATAAGCCCAGGACAGAGTGTTACCCGTAATCGTAACCCCAGGCTTCTTACCTCTCTCCCGCTGTAGATCAACCAGTGGGACGACGATGTAGAACCGAGTCTTCCCCGCCGGCACTGCTGGTATGGCTGCGGATCCATTCGCGGAGCCGGTGTCTACCGAACCCTGGTGCTGGCTGATGTTCATCGTCATGTCGAGCATGACAACACCCGCCGAGTTTTTAATAACCAGACCTGTCATATCAAAGACTCATGTCGATGCCCAATACGCCGTTGGCGTGGTAGAGCCGAATGGATGTATTGGCTATCTGGAGTCGCCCGGCGCCATTGCTGCCGTTCATTTGCCACGCGCCAGTGCGCGGCAACATCCAGCCTTGTGTGTTGGCGATGTAATCCGTGGACTGGAGCGACCCGCCAATCTTGGCGTTTGTGATGGTGCCGTCCTGGATGAACGCTGAGTTCATGAACACCTGGCCGCCCTGCACTGCAAACGGAACCGAGATGTCGCCGCCAGCAATGGTGTTGACGATGGCGAACCGGTCGGCACTGACTAGGAATTGGCTTTGCAGCGTCCCGCCGACGTTCTCAATCCCGAGTCCAATGCCTGCGGCGACATACTGGCCGTTCGCATTGAGCTGCATCTTGACCGACCACATCGTTGAGGCCTTGCCGTCCAGTGTTGCGACTGCCTGGCTGACTGTCTGAACGGTTGCGCTGGTCTCATTGATCTCGGCCTGGACTGTCTCCACGCTCCTGGCCGTAGCAATGCCATCCTCGAGGCGGGCGGATTGCTCGGACCAGACGCCGATGTAGACTTCGTCTGAGCCCGCGAAACCCTCAGTGTCGCCGGCCAGAGCCGGGTTAACCTGCACGTAAACACCGTCCAGCCTTGATGCCTGAGCGGTGAGCTGGTCGCCCTGCTGATCAATCTTCAGCGTGTTCTCGGAAACCTGTGCGGCAAGCGCATTCGCTTCCTGCAGGATCTGGCCGATGTCCTCCCAGTAGGTCGCGTTCGGAGGTGCGTTTGCGCCGCCTGGCTCGGCCGGCACGTCTTGTTTGGCCCGGTACAGGCGATCGCCCTGATATACCACTGCGCCACTGAGGTACGAATCAGTCGCCTCATAGAGCATCGGGTTCGACAGCTCGTCGATCTGATCCTGAAGCCCAGGAATCAGATTGATCTTGTCGACGATGTCCTGGCCCAGCTCAGTTTCGCCAATCTGGCCGCCGATCATGTCGAGGATCGGACCAGCCTCAGCGCTTGATTGCCCTTGTACGCCGATCCCCACTGGATACCACGGCCCAATATTGCCGATCCGATCTACCAGGCGCGCCCAGAAATAAAACGTCACCCCGGCGGCCAGGCCGAGCAGGGAGAAGTCACTTTGCGGATAAGCCAGGTCGGTGAGTTTGGTCGATGCCTCCTGGCTTGTGGTTGGCCCGTACCAGATCTCCGTGCGCTGGGTATCGCTCGCACCATCAGGAAAGCCCCACTTCAGGTAAATGCCGAACAGCAACGGCGTTGCAGTCAGGAACGAAACCGCCGGCGGCAGGCCATCCTTGCCGGTGAGGTTGGTCAGCATCGAGTTGCGCCAGATCGACGAGATGTCGAAAGCGCTCACCGCGCGGACGCGAGCCACATAGGAGCCCGCATAGATGCCGACCACGTCCACGTTTGTAGAGCCGGTGCGCTGTACCTTGATCCAGTTGCCGCTGTCCTTGCGCCATTCCACGTCATAGGCCACCGCCCCTTCCACGGCAGGCCAGCTGATTGTCATCGTGGCCACGGCCAACCCCTGGACAATCGAAGAGGTCGACGCGACTGTGACGCTCGCAGGCACAGGAACGACGGTGATCGGTATCACGCTGATTGGACGCTCTTCCAGTCGGGCGCCGGTATCGATAAAGGCGAACTTGCTGGGCTCATACTGCAGGGCGCTGATTTCGAAGTCGCCCTCGGTGGTGCGTCTGGTGCGGAGCACGCGATACAGAGGAATCGCCAGGTCGTCAGCGTCGAGCGCCCATTGAAGCTGGGCCCGAGGTGCCTCGCTGTAGGCAACGGTAACGGTCACAGCCCGACCGGCGACACTTTGCACGGTGCGACCTTCCGCGCGCCCGCCGGGCAGGTTGATAATCAGCCTGTCCCCCGGCTTTGCCAGCGTGTCACGGTCCAGGGTTACGACGCGGCCCGCGGCGACGGAGATCCGCCCACCGATCTCCCGACCAGCCAGCAACGAGTCGGCCACAGGGATGATGTGCCCCGGTAGCGGGATTACACCCTCCATGCCCGTCTTGAAGGTGACGGTGCGGTCCAGGTTGTTGCTCAGGATTGCCCACTTGCCCCGGCGTTGGGCCTCGGATGCGCGGGTGCAGCCAATGGCGCTCAGCTCGGTTGGCCTGTCACCATACCGACGCTGAAGGGCAAGGTCTGAAAACGGAATGACGTCGGTGTCGTAGTTGTTGGCCGGGTTGTCGTAGCTGATCAGCGCCCGGGTGTAACGGGTCTTCGCCGAGGCGCTGCCGTAGGAGAATTTCCCATCAACGACGTTGGCCCGAGTGAAGACGTAGTCGAAGTCCTGCGCACGCGGCATGTCGGCCTGCATGATCAACTGACCCTGAGCCCAGTAGGTCATCCCACGGTAGATCCCGGATATATCCCGCAGCAGCGTCCAGGCGTCAGCCTTGCCCTGCAGGTTCATATCGCACAGAAAGCGCGGTTCGGTCCCGTCCAGGCCATTCGGCACGAGCTGGTCGCAATACTGGGCGATCCGATACAGCTCCCACTTGTCGACCATGAACGCTTTGATGCGCTTGCCAAGGCCGAAACGGTCCTCGGTGCAGATGCCGTACGTGATCCAGGCAGGGTTATTGGTCCAAGCCAGCTTCATGCTGCCATCCCAGGTGCCGGTGTAGGTCCGACTGATCGGGTCGTAGTTGCTCGGGACCTGCCATTTCCTGGCCTTGCACTTCACGGTGACGGCTGGGATGTTGGTGAATTGCTCGGCGTCGAACTCGATGTAGAGGAGCGCGGTGTTCGGGTAGCGCAGCTTCGCGTCGATGACCTCGGTGAAGCCAGCGATCAGCATCGTGTCGGCGATACGATTTCTGTTCTGGTTGGGCGTAATGCGGCGCACGCGGATCTGCCAGCCACTGGTTGCCTCGGGCAGATCAACCCGGCGCGACCGCTCGTAGCGGGTTGTGGTCTTGCCGTCGACTGCCTCGGTCAGCACCTGCTGGTAGGAGCCGCCGTCGGTGGCCACGTCGATTGCATACTGAATGCGATAGCCGCCGATATTACCTTCGTCGTCCTGACGCTGAAGCGCTGGCCAAGCGAACCGGACACGCACGGCCGATAGCTGAATATTCGTTACCGAGCGCACCCACGGCGCATCGCTGCGCAGCTCGATGTTCAGAGACGTCTCGTTCTCTACCGATGGAATACCGGGGATATAGGTTTGGTCAACCGAGCCAGAACGCCATTCCCATTTCACGTTCGGGAAGTTGACGTTCCCGCTGGGGTCGTTGATTGGCGTGTTGTCCAGATAGATGTTCGCCGCGGTAGGTGCTTCTTCAAACTCACCCTCGCCCACGGCTATGAGCAGCTTCGCCACGTTGGTCGAGCGCAGGTTGTCGCTGGCCTCGGTCGGGGACTTAGGCTTTTTGTCTCCGCCCTTCGCGCCGTGGATTTCTATCTGCTGTGCTGCGCCCATGCTTTCCTCCAGGCGAAAAAAAACCGCCTCATGGACGGCCTGCTTACTGCGTTCAGGTTACGTTTTGTCTTCGGCGTAGATCGATGCCGAAATGATCATCCCGCCCCACCGGCGCTCGCCGATGCAGATCGGGACGGGGTTACCGCTGGCCGTGGTGTTCTTAGCGCTGCCGAAGGCGTAGGACGGGGCGTTGTCTGGGGATGCGCTCTGCTTGAGGCCAGAGGCCTGGGGGCTGAGCATTTGAATGACACCGCCGGCGACGAGAGCAATACCCACCGGTGCCAGGGCCTGGAATCCCGGAATGAACGAGGCAGCAATGAGCACCGCCCCGACAATTGTCTGAAGCAACCCGGCGCGCTTACTGCCCGAGATCACCGGAACAATACGAATCTCCTCGGCGCCACCCAGCGCGAACTCCTTTTCCGCGACATTCTTCCGGTTCCGAAAGATTGCGAACCTCATGCCTCGGCGCTCCAAATCCTTGATAGCCACGTCGAAACCATCAAGCGTGCATTTCAGCGCCTTGAACGCTTCACCGACCGACTTACTCCCAAGTTCGCGACGGTGGACCCGTCCAAACAATTTGATGAGCGGACCCGAAAGCAGGATGGTGGTCATTGTTGGATGGCTGTAATTGATCGCTGACACGGTTTTCTCCGGGCATGAAAAAGCCGCCCGGAGGCGGCTCGGTGTACTTCATTTCGTTTACAGACAGCCTCTCACTGCCTGCTCCATATCGCCCCGCCCATATCCGGGGGCCCAGGCCATGCGCTGGTACAGCTTCACAGCACTGCCCTTGGACGTCTTGCGGATGTTCAGCAATTCATCCGTCATGTTGTTGGTCGCTGCGATGAGGCGGTAGCCATATTCCGTCTCGGACATGGTTACGTCGCTGCGAGCGTCCTGCCATCTCGGTAGGACGCAAAGCGCGTAACGCTTCGGATCCTTCGCCGTGCTGGCAGAAATGCTTGGATCGTTTGACTCAAGGTCGCCGGGCGACACGCATCCAGCCAAAAGAGATACGCCCAGTAGCAGAAAAAACGCCTTCATAGTCATCGCTACCTTCACTGGAGCTGTTCAAAAACATATTGATTATTCGAAGGCTTTGGCTTTGAGTAGGCCTCCTGCCAGTCGCGAGCATAGGATGGGAAGCGCTCTATTGAGGCGATTTTCCAGCCGTCTGTCGACTTTCCCCTTTCCAGCGTATACCGATATCGCTCTCCAGCGTCCTTGGTTTTTCTGTCAGATTCATCCATCTCCGCGCCTGGCTCAGGCGGCTCAATATTCCTGATAACAGCACTGACCACTGCCCGCGTGTCCGACTCAATATCTACCTTGGCAATTTTCCTTTCATAGGAATGCGTCACCGAGCACTCAGCGCGAAAGTGGAGCGAATCCGCAGCAAGAGCTCCAAGCTTTTTGTCTCTCGGGTCTGCCATCTTCAGATACTCGGAGCATATTTCACGATCGAGTCGGATGCCCGCATCTTTTACAGCCCACCACGATTTCACAGCTGCATCTGGTGAATTGGCCGCAATAACAATGCCTTCAACATCCTTTGTTGCTTTCGCTAACCCGTCAGGCTTTCCTTCATCAAGGCAGCCCGCCAGGGACATTGCCAAAACCGCGCCTACGAACAATCTCATGGGGTCACTCCTGTGGAAGATGGCTCCAAGATATCACCGTTGAGCGCTGTACGAATCCCCAGTAACGCGCATCAGCGATTCGGTAGTAGCGTTTAGCCCTCACTCAACCAAGGAGCGGTCATGTCAATTCGAAGCCTCGCGAAAAATCTTCCTGCTGATCCGGACAATAAGGGATGGGTGCTCGGCTGGGCGGTGCTGAGAGATGAGCCCGGATCGTCCTGGCACTTCACTGATATCTACGCCGACAAATCCACCGCCGAAGCCGAGGCTGCGCGTCTCGATGGTGGGTACGTTGTTGAATACGGATCCCACAGACTCGGGTCGGATGATTTTGTGAGCGGGCTCACGCCGCCGGAGTAACGCCAGCACCTACATTGCTCTCGAAACGAATTTCCCCGGGGCCCGAGACAATCTTTGCCTTGAGCCCTGGTTTGCCGCTATAGCTGCGGTTATACCCATCGCCACCGGGACCGACTTTGCCTTCGAGGCTCAACCGGTCGATTTCGGTGTCACCGTCGAGAATTGAGACAACTACTTCGGCTCCGCAAAGCTTGCCACCTGATGTGGCGAATAAGTCTCGAATGTTCAGCGTGTAGCTGTGGCTACCTTGCATGACCTTCCCCTCGCGGCCCAGCCGCTACGTTGGTTGTTGGGAGTCTTTGTGCCTAAGAATCAGGCGTGTTCTGTCAAGCCAGGGACCGCCGAAGACGATTATTTCGCTCGGCCGCCCGTACAAATGGTGAAGCAGGAAAGGCCCGGGGCCGAAGGTCTCGGCATCCTCGCCAGGTAGAGCCGGATCAGTACCGAGGAAAATCCCGGCATGGTTCGGGTGAACCGTCCGGCCCACCTCCATCACGACCATGTCGCCGCGCTGTGGCTGGTCGACCCGGTAGAAGCCGGCAGCTTCGTAGTTCGCCTCGTACAGGCTGGTGTTGTCCTTGCTTTCCCACCAGCCGTCGGCGCGCTTGAAGGCCTCGAACTCAAGCCCACACTCGCGCTTGTACCAGTCGGCGCAGACTTGCCAGCAGTCCCAGGCACCGTGAACGAATGGGCGTTTCAGCAATGGCGTCTCACCGGTGGGCACCACCGTCCGCAAGTCACCCTCCGGCCAGCTCAAAATGTGCCAGGGCATACCCGTCGCTTCGCACATCGCCAGATCGCGCGGTGACGGGCGGCTGGTGGCGTCTGGGTGGGAGTGAACAATCCCGATCACCTCGCCCAGGTCTTCAGCCGCTGCGTATTCCTCGGGATCGATGCGGAACTCTTCGTTCGGCTCGGTCGCGGTGTTGACGCACGGGATGTATTGCTGCTTCCGGCCCAGGCCCAGCAGCAGCCCACAGCACTCTTTCGGGTACTCGGCGGCCGCGTGAGCCTGGATTGCGCTCAAGATGTGTTTGCGCATGATCAACTCCGGGCGATCAGGGAAACGGCGGGGAATCCACCGAATGGCAGGGCGTTGCCTTCGCCGAAGCGCGGGATGCACCCGCGGCCCAGAGTGGCGTCGCATTCGTCCAGTTCAGGGTCATCTGTGACCACACCATCCTTCGTCACGTACGGCCCGGTGTAGCCGCAGTTCGGGCCGCGGTAACCACCGGTGAGGCACCAATGGCAAAGCGTGGTGGCCTGGCGCCCGATGGATTCCCTGCCCACGTCGCCCGGGCTGGCAAGCTCCCAGGTGACCGTCTCCCCGTCCTCGTTCGTTTTCTGGTCGATGTACCAGACTTCAATCGTCTCCTGGGTGGGGTCTGCCGTTGGGTTGCCAGACGGGAAGTTCACCGCGTCGAGGTACGTGCCCAGCGTGTGCCGCATGGTCAACTTGAACTCAAGCAGGTCATCGAAGGCCAGGCAAAGAGCTGTGATCCGGCCATTGACGTTACCCACTGACAACGTCGGGCGAATCGCCGTCCCGTCGCCGTTGGATTCGATACCATCAATCTGCATCGGCCAGGCGCTGTACTCGTTGCCCTGCCAGTAGATCAGTTTCGCCGGCAATTCATCGGCAGCAGCGCCGGCAGCGATCAGCTCGACCTCGGTGTGCGGAATCGCGTGCCCATGGAAGCGCAGGATATCCGCGCCGTAGTCCGAGCCATCCAGCTCAAAGAGCAGTACTTCGCTGCCAGGCTCGAGAACCTGGATGTCACTGATCAGCGGCATGGTTGCTCCTTATGGATGGAAGGCCCGCGTGAAGGTGGCCGTCAGTTTGAAAACACCGCCCCCCACCGGAGTTGGCACAGGATTGACGCAATCGAAAAGCCCCAACTCACCGAGCGGGGTTGTCCAGAGGAAAGCCTTCGTGCCTGCGTGCCGGTCCAGAAAGCCCATGATCTGCAGCACGCTGGTCTTCGACCCGGTGTAGGTGATCGGGTAGGAATCTTCCTTGTTATTCGGCCCGTCGCCGGCGGTCTGCTTGTAGCCGTCGCCGAACTGCGCGGTGCGCACCCGATAGGCAATCTCGGGTGCGTCTCCATGCTGGGTGGGCCAGGTAAATGTCTCGATAGCCATCAGCCCCTCCCGTTGATAACGCGCCAGATGGCGCCGCCTGGCTGCAAGCCTCGGGCGATTGCTGTTTCGGCTTCGGTCTTGGCCGCTTGCTGAATGCCCCTGCCAAGCTGCGTCGTGTCTTCCGTGGTGGTCGCGCCGCCGTCACCAGTGGTCTGCACGGAAACTGCCACGGGGAAGTTGTAAACGTTCCCGCCACCACTGCCTCCACCGCCAATAGCCCTCACACCCAGTTGGCCGCCGGCCGTGCGGGTCAGCGGCATGATCGCCTCTTCCCCAGCCTCGCCCATAACACCTACCCCGCCACCGGCCATACCGAACGCTGTCGGCTTGCTCACGATGGAGTTGGTGAAGGCTGCGCCATTGGCGAACATCTGCACGCCGCCCGACCAGGCGCCGCCCTTGGCCTGAACGCTGCCTGGAGTGAATCCCGATAGGTCGCCTGAATACCCGGCCTGGGTTGAACCAGCAGAAGACGCACCACCAAAGTACGAACCAGCAGCGGATGCTGCCAGGCCGAACAAAGCACTGAGCCCTTCAGACGCCGCAGTCCTTGTCGCGATTCGCGCCATATCGGCAAGCACGGATTTCGTGAAATCACCAAACGACAGCTTCCCGGTCATGGCGAAGTTGACGATGGCGTCTTCCATTGAGCTGAAGGCATTGGTGAACAGATTTTTCGTCTGTCCAGCCACGTCCCGTGCCGACTCCAGATAGTTCTGCCACGCCGACGATGCGCCTGCGCTCCAGCTACCCTGGGCGTCGGTCATGTCGTTGAAGTTGGCTTGAACAGTTTCGTGCAGATCCTTCTGCGTGGCTTTCAACGCGTTCAGCTTTTGGGTGTACTCGTCGAGGCTCATTCCGCGCGATCCGTCACCATACTGATTTGCCAGATCAAGCCGCTGCTGATCGATGCGGTCGTCAATGCCGTTCTGTTGATCCGTCAGCCCGCGTTGCCGATCGCCTTGACCGAGGCCAGACGCCGCACGGATACCTTGCTGCCGAAGCGTATCGACTTGCTGTTGCAACGCACTGGTGTACGTATTGACAGCCAGTGTCTGCTTGCGAAGCCGGCCTTCTTCGTTGGTTGCGATGATCGAGAGCTGGCTGTCCGTTTCCTGCTGAGCCTTGACCATTGCCGACCGGGCGTCACTGATCTTTTGATCGATCTGGATGACCTGCGAAGCGGTGGTACCTTTTTTGGTCTTGGCTGCCTCCAGTGCCGCTATTTCAGCCTCATAGCCCTGAGCAACTTCACCGGCTTCCTGCTTCAGCAGGCTGACGCGCTGCTCGGTGTAGCTGGCTTGGCTGATCACGCCGGCTCGCTGCGCCGCCTCCAGCTCCTTCTCGGCGTTCTTGTAATAGGCGAGTGTTTCGGCAAGAACGTTTTTTGCTTCGTTAAAACCGGTCAGATTGACGCTGCCGGCCGACGCCTTCGGGTCCTTGAATTTGGCGTTGATATTCGCAATGTTCTTATCGATCGCCGACTGCTCGAGGCGTGCGTCGTTTGGGCTGACCTTGCGGATGTCTTCGAGCTGCTTCCTGTAATCCTTTACTGCCTCGGCGCGCTTCTGCTCGTTGGTCAAGGATGACTTCGTGAGCGAATCGATTTTCGCCATGGCCGAAACGGCGCTCAGTTGCGCCTTTGCCTGCTCGCCCTCCCACTTGGCTATGTCGGCCTCAGCGTCGCGCTGGTCCTCCAGCATGCTCAACCGGCTCGCGTAGAGGTCGATCATCTCCTGCCTGTTCTGGAACAGGCCGACATCGCCGGATTGCGCAGCAGCCAGGTTCCGCTGGGCCTGCTCGATATCCGATCCGATATCCTGACGACCCAAGCTCTTCAAGCGGTCAGCGGCTGCGGCTACAGCGTTATAGCCCTTCTCCCAGAAGCTCAGGTTTTCAAGAATCTTCGGCGTGCGATCGTTGATGGCGTCCGCATATTGCTCGGTCGCCAACTTCACGGCGCCTGCATGGTCGCCCTGCTCTTCCAACGCAGCGATTTGCGAATAAACCGAGGCGGTCAGATAGTGATATTGCTCATTGAGCGCAGCGGATGCCTTTACCGGGTCGTCTGCCAGCTTGGTGAACTCTGCAACCGTCTCGCTGACAGCCTTACCGGTGGCCTCCCGCATCGACACGGCAGCCTGGGTGATGCTCAGAAAGCTGTCACTTGCGATCTTGCCATTCCCGGCGAGCAGCGCTAGCACTTCAGCAGCCTGCCCGGTCGTGCCAACGGTTGCGCCGACCTGGCGCGCCATATCGCCGAGTTGGCCAGCGCTCACGCCAGCGTAGTTGCCGGTCAGGATCAGTGATTCATTGAAGCTGTCCTGCTCTTCGCTGCCCTTGTAATACGCCACACCGAGAGCACCGACAGCGGCTGTCGCCAGGGCAATTGGAGCCAGGATGGCAAGCAATCCCGCAGCGGATGCGCCAGCACCTGCACCAAGCTGGGCGACAGCGCGAACACCGCTCCCCCAGTCACCCGAAGACAGCGCGTTGCCGAGCTGAATGACGTTTTCCTGAGCCTGGCGTGAGCCGAGCCGCAGCTTGTCGAAGCCGCTGGCGGTCTTTTCGAGCTTGGCGTAATCCTTGTCGATCTTGCCCAGCGATGCGTTGTACTGGTCCTGGCTGATTCGGCCAGCATCCAGATGCTTACCCAGGTCCTCAACCTGCTTATCCAACTTCGCCATAGCGGCGCGAGCCGGATCGATGGCGCCCAGCAGGCTGTTCAACGCCTTCTGTTCGTCCATCGTGGACTTGGCAAGGGCGACCTGTTGCTTGTCGAGCTGGGCGGTGATCTTGGTGAACTCAGCCTCGCCATAGGCGCCGGTCTTGGTCAGCTTCGCCAGGCTGTCGCGCTGCTTGCTCAGCTCTTGCGTAGTTATAGCCCCCTTTGAAAGGGACTTTTCCAACGCATCCATCTCTTGCATCAGGCCGACTGCGGATTGCTCCGCGCGCTCACCGGCCTTGGTCATCTTGTCGAGTTCGACGGTCGCCCGGGCGGTGTCAGTTGAGTCGACGCGGATTCCGAGCTCTGCGATATTCATCAACTCACCCTGAATAAGTGCCCGTTCTCACGGGCGGTTGTCACGCATGTCAGCTAGTACCGCGAGGGCTTCCGATTCCATAACGCGGATATCCTGAAAAACTGTCTGCCGTTCCTTTCCAGGCACGCCGACCAAGCGCATAACGCTGGGCAGCACGCCGTAGTCGAGGCCAGTTGCGCCGCACGCACCGGTACGCCATTGCGTCCCCATGGCATCCATGACGAGAAATGAGAGCCAAGCATCCGGCCAGACCTCAAACGTTTCGTCATAGTCTTCAGGGGAGAAGCCGAACACGGCCAGCTCTTCGGCCGTGGCGGCAGGCTCGTAGAGCGCCCGGGCGGCGGCCGTCAGTTTCCCAAGCGAGCCTTGCCGAAGGCGTCGCTGTAGGCTTTCACCACGGCATCAGAAACACCCACGCAGCTCTTCACCAGGGCAGTGATGGATTCATCGTTGAGCTTGTCGCCGAAGCCCCAGGAAACGACCAGATCACGGATTTGATCGACACCCTGCTCTACTTCCGCCGCCGTAATTTCCGAAATGGTCGGCTCAGTGCCATTGAGCCGATCATTGAGAACTTCCGCCTTTGCCTTCCAGGTATCGAACAGTTCAGCCAAGGCGGTGCGGTCGCGATAGCGGAAGGTAAACGGCACCATGGCCGGCTTGCCGCCAACCTGTGGAATTGCTACGTCGACCGTGAAGGTTGGCTTTGGCGCGATAGAAAACTTTGCCATGAGGCCTCCTTAGGCGTTGTAGCGAGTTGGACGGGATGCGAACGACAGGGTGATGGTCCGGGTCATGATGTTGTTCCGGCTCAGCGTCGGGGTCGCGGTAATCGACACATAGGCGTAGTAGAGAATGGTCGAGCCGGACGGGAGGTTAGCGCGAATCAGCCGCGGCTCCTTGTCCTCGTCCGCAGCCTCAACGAACGCAACGAATGCCTGGTTTGGATCATCCGCCACCGGCAGCGTCATGCTGCTGGCCGACTTGGTGGTAGGGAGCTGGCGGTCGTCGTCGTCCTCCAGGAAGCCGTAGGTGAGAAACTGCTGCTCACCGCCGTTGGCCGCCGGCTCAGTGATCTGAGCGATCTGGGTCCAGCCAGTAGCGGAACGGACAGAGCCGGCGCCCGAACCTGCCGGGAAACTCTTGACGTTGGTAGTGTTGATCCCTTCCGCGGCGAAGTCGCCGACGTCGGAGTCAATGACCCGAGCCGGACGGCCGTTGAGTTTCGCCCAGCCCGAGTCAACGACGATGATGTCGCCATCGGCCAGGCCATGGGCCGCTGCGGTCAAGACAGCCGGGTTCGCGTTGGAGATTGCAGTGAACGGCTTCGCAGCGCTCATGACGCTGGCGATTTCAAAGGTAGTGCCGTTGGGAATAGAGACGCTCATGGGTTTTCCTCTGTGCAGAAATGACAAAACCCGCTCGATGGCGGGTTTCGGGGTTGCCCAACGGGCGGATTAAGTAGTGTCGGCTCGGTACTGGAATGACACGGGCAAGGCAAAGGCCGTGTCTTCGGTCTGCTCAGGCCCGGGCTCAACTGGCGTCATGATCAAGGCCGTGAGGCCGTTACGAATCAACCGATCGTTGAGCGGGTACAGCGCCGCAAGCTCGTCAGCGATCGTTTCCGCGCCTGACGGGCCATTGCCTGTCGGTGTCACGATGGTGATTTGAAACACGCCGGTGTAGAGCCTATGCGCGCCAGCCAGGTCGTTGCTGTCGGTACCGGCAGGAAGCAGGAATGCGCGCAGGTACGTCTCGTCGCTGCTGGGGGTAAACGCAACGTTCTGGAACGCGATGCGCAGCGCGGGCATTCGAGCGCTCGCCCAGGCATTCAAGCGAGACTCCAGCAGGGAGCGGATGATCTTGTGGCTCATACCTGATTGTTCCTGATGGCTTCGAGGACGATCTGCTGGAAGCGGGCCACAGTGATACGGACCATGCCGCCGGGCGCCTGGGTCGAATGCCCAAACTCCAGCGGGATGGCATATGGAAGGTTGTTCACGATGAAAGCCGTCTGCCCTGCCTTGAATTCAATCGCACCGTTGACGAGCCGCGCCGTGGCAGCCTCGCCTGTCGGGTCTGGCTGAATTCTAAAGCTGCCGTCCGGATACCCTATAGAGAAATTCCAGTTCCCACGGAACCGGCCGCCAACATAATCCTTCCCGGCGACCAAACCGTTCACGTTGAAATTCTGGTCGCGTTCGGCCTTAGTCAGGGGCTTGGCGTATTTGACGCCGCGCTTCAGCTTTCCTGCCTTGGTGAAATTGCTATCGGTCAGGTTGATGACTGTATTTCGAACTGCAACTTTGAAGTCATAGTCATCAGCCGCCCGCGTATTGGCCTGTCGATGAGCGACGTTCGCCGCCCAGATCTCGGGATTTCCCACCGGTGACATGCGTATAACGCTGCTGCCGATTTCGATGATGATCTCTCGCAGGCTGGCGTCGATGGCCTCGGTGGCTTGCTGGGCGAACTCGGCGAGACTCAGGGCGAAGCTGCCGGACTGTCCAGAACCTGCCCTACTCATGATCTCACCTGCAGCTCGTAGAGAATCGGCGTACCGGCCGGGTTGATCTCTTTCAGCGGCGGGATGATTGACCAGGTGCGACCCTGGACTACAACCTTGTTCAACAAGCTGGGTTTCCACTGAAGCCCTTTCGCGGCGACCTTCAGCTTCTTGTCACCCTGCTGGATCAGGCTGTTGTTTTGAAACTCTTGCCCGGTGAAGTCGAGCAGAATGCCCTGGGCGGTCTGCTCAATGATGGTGTCTGGCGGCACGGTGCCTGTGTCAGGATCGTACTCACCAACCTTGATGTCTCGGATGATTACGGGCTGGCCGTACTGAGCAATCAACCGCAGAGCGGTGGCAGCCATGCGGTCGTAGAACTCACTCATCGGTCAGGCCCTTATGGCGAACAGCCCACGCTTCTGGAGGTAGTCGGCGAACTGTGTCCGGCTTGGCCGGTCAGGCGCCGCTGGCAACAGCTTGCCGCTGGTGTTGGATATCGTCGCGTATTCGGTATCGACAGCGCCTTCCACGCGCTCGCGGATGACCGCACCCTTTCTACTTTCCACAGGGTCGATATCGTCCTGGTGAATTTCGGCAGCCAATGCCATCTGGCCGTACTGAATCCGCGCAGGAAGGTAGTTGTCCGGCTTGATCTCGCAGTCCAGCTCAACACCTCGACGCGGCCAGGCCAGCGCCTGATCGCTGCTCATCTTCCGACCTTTCCAAGTCATGCCATCCATCGCCAAGGCGGACCGGCGAAGCAGAGCCTCTCGCGTGGGAACGTCAGCAGGAATGACGACGCCGAACTTCACGGCATACAGCGTCAGGTCCTCGGCGCTCGCGTAGCTTTCGGCGTCAGGCTTTCCGGTGCCGTCCTCAATGATCAGGGCCATGAGTTATTCCGCAGGAATGAGTTTTACAAGGTCAGCTTTCGGCGCCTTCGGGTCGAACTCGAAACCCTGGGCGGTCAGCCATTCGCGCAATTCTGCCACACCCATCTTCGCCGGATTGGTTTCGGCTGCTACTTCGGCCCCTGCATACTCAGGCTTCAGCTTGGCCTTGGGAGGATTATCTGCTTCATTGTCGCGGCTTTCGGTAACGCTCGCATCGATGATGCGCAGGCCGGCCTTCTTGGCCAGCGCCTTCACATCGTCTTCGTAGCGGTGGAATGGCCCCGGAAGGTACCAGATGTTTTTATCAGTCATCATTGCTACTCCGCTGCGCCAGGGCTTTCGGCCCCAGCGCAGTCATTGAAGGGTTACTTGGAGGCGTCACCGATCAAAGCCACACCAGCGGTGTGCTTGATGCTGGTAGCGGTCTTGTCCCAGTTGGTACCGGTCGCCAGCTCGGCGTCGGTTGGCGACTTACCGCCAGTGGTGGTGTCCCAGGTATAGCCCTTCAGGCCCAGACCGAAGGTGTAGTCGGTTTGCAGCGTGGTTTCGATACGCTCCTTGCCGTTGTCGGTGGACACGTTCGAGATGATGTCGCGGCCGTCGTGGACCAGCGCCGCGCCCTGCACCAGCGACAGGATGATTTCCTTGTTCGGGGTGCCGGCCTGCATCAGTGCCGGGGCGTCCGTCACAACGGAGATCTTGCCGAGGATGTCGACCACACGGACGTTGCCCGCCTGGAACAGCTGCTGCTGGTTCGCCAGGTTCTGGCCTACCAACTTGTGGTAGCTGGTGCCCTGCATCACCTGGGTTACCAAGTTCTGGCTGGCGTCACCGAACTTCGCGTGTGCGTTGTTCAGGCCGGCGTAGGTGATGCCGTCGGTAGCCGACACATCGTTGACCGCGGCGGCCTGGGCAGTGATCGCAGCTACCAGGGCAGCGATTGCGGTATTCAGCTGGTCCTTCAGCAGGATTTCAGCGAACGCTCGGCTCGCAACCTCGATGCCTTGCGCGGTTGGGCGCTGCAACCAGGTCATCTGCGATGGCTCATAGCGGATCGGACCAAAGCCGCCGGCGACTTTCACCGATGTATTCTTCAGCTCGGTCAGGTCGGTGGCAGCGACAGCGGAGTTTGCGCTATAGCGATCCACTCGGCGCTGAGCAGCGGCAAGGGTCTGAAAGAACGACTCTTGGAGGAAGTCGCCAGTGAAGCCGTCCGGGGACAGCACGATTGCGCCGCGGCTGGCGGCGTTGAACGCGGCGAGATACTGATCCAGCGTCTCGAGAGTCGCCGGCATGATGTATTCGTTGAAAACCTGCATTTGCGACAGGGACATGAGTTATTTCCTTACGATTGTGGGAGATCCGGGAACCGGCTCGCGATTGCTGCCTGTCGTTCCTCTTTGGTGCCGCCGATTTTTCCTTTTGCGGCCCCGCCGCTACCTCCAGCACCGCTGGCCCCGCCACCAGATGCCTTACTACCCGCGATCAACGGCGCAAAGGCCGTATCGTTTGCGAATTCTGCTTTCAGCTCATCCAGCGTTGCCGCCGAGAGCTTGCCCTGCTGGTCGAGGACGACCACGACAGGCTTCCCGTCCCGTTGCTCGACGCTCAACCGGCGCTCGATGTGCGGCAACAGGGCTTTGGCGCTGCCCGGGATTGCCAGGGCAGACGCGATATCGGTTGCGGTACGGCCCACGGTCAGATCCCGGATCTGCGTGCTCAGCGTGCCGCGTTCCTGTTCCAGCAGGCCGTTCAGCTCAGCTTCTCGGCGGTTGAATTTCTCGGACCAGGATTTTTCGAGCTCTTCGACGTTGCCCGATTTGCGGGCAGCTTCTTCGCGATCCAAGCGAGCCTGTTCCTCGGCATCCTTACGGGCTTTGTCGGCTGCCTTCTTTTCGTCCAGCAACTCCTGGACCTTGGATTTCAGGCCAGATACGTCTTCTGGCTGCGGCAGCCCCTCAATGCCGAGGACGAACTTGCCATCCTTTTCGGTGTAAAGAGCGCGCACGGTGTCATCCACCCCTTCCAGAGTGTCCAGCTGATATTTCAAACCCATTTTCTTGTCTCCCAGAGACGTTGGTGCAGGCCCTGCCTGCTATTTGATGCCCGCCCGCTCGAACGCCAGAGGCTCAAGAGCCTTCATCTGCACAAGGGTCAGAGGTGAAAAGTTTCGATCAAGCTGCAGCTCGGAGAAGCGCTCGATACTCAGACCACCTTCGCGGAAAAGCTTTGCGCGAACCGGGCCGATGGCCTTGTCTTGAAACACCGCCGGCTGCTGCTTGAGCCAGTCGTAATAGCTTAGGTCTGCCCTCACCTGCTGGGCGCCGCCGTCGCCGATGGATGCCCGGGTGGCGTCCTTGGCGAACAAGGCGCTGAAGCGCGTCACCGCCACCACCGTCGAGCGGCAGTTGATGTGGATCGGCGGCCGTGGGCCCTCCGTCAGCTTGAACCGGCGCTTATCGAGCGTCCGGCACTGGCTGGTGGTCTTGGAGTCCAGGGTGCTGACCCATTCCACCGACTGCACGACGTCGGCGTTCTCCTTCAGCGTCTCCATGCGCGCCTGGGTGGCGACGTGCTGCACCGCCGTTCGCACGATGGCGCCAGCGTTGCGGTTGGTCGTAGCCAGGATGCCGTCGTTGTACTGGAGCGCCTTGGTGCCCCGGATATTTTTGATGATCTGGAAGTTGGTTTGGCCTTCGAAGAAGCCCTGCCTGATCGCGCCTGTAAGGCGTTGCCGCTCCGTGTCGGTGAAGCCATCAATGAACGACTTGAGCAGCTTCCCGCCGTCGGCACCGCGCACGCTGAGCGGATTGGTGAGGATTGCCGCCCTGATTGCTGCAGCACCTGGCACCGCCGCGTCGAAGGTGACGCCCACCGGTGCCGCTCGCGTCAGGCTGGTCGCTTCGAACTCGGCCTCGTAGTTGGCGATATCCACCAGGTCGAGGTTCAGCTTCTCGCTGTACCGGTCGAAGATACCCAGCAACAGGCTATCCACTTCGCTCAGCAGCCGCTCCAGGCGGGCGACGGTGTAATCCGTCAAATCCGCCCGGGTCAGCCGCTCACGAACCGAGCGGTCGATCTCCTTGAGGAATGGCGCGAACTTGGCGACCTCCCCTGACTTCAATTGCTCCAGGAACACGGCGTGCCGGATGGTGGCATCAAGGATTGCTTGGTTGACCGCCATTTAGGTTTGCCTCGTCGTCTTCCAGGTCAGGCCCAGTGCTTTGCGTTTCAAGCTCGCCCCGAATGTCGTCGTCCGTCTTCTCTGGGTTGATCACGCCGCGATCACGCAGGTACTGCCAGAAGTCTCCTTCCGGTAGCTTGCCTCCCTGCACCGCGTTGAACAGCGCCGCTAGGATCGTTGCGTCCAGAGTGATCTGGCTGAAGTCTTGGTTGAGCTTGTAGACCACCTCACCGGGCGCGTTCACGAACTCAGCCATCCAGACAAGGCACTGGCTGTACGCCTCGCTGACGTTGCTCACCACCAGGGAGAGAACGCTGTGTTCGGCGGCGCTGTCGTTGTCAGCCTGGGTTGCGGTTTTCACCGCGCTTCCACGCTCGATCAGTCGGGCGCCGAGGGACACCATGTCTTCTTTCTTGGCGTCCATGGCTTCTTTGGCGACTGTGTTGGGCTGCGCCTGCCAGACGCCACATGTGCCGCCTACCGGAAGCATCCATGGCGCGCGGGAACCGAGGAAAATACCCCCGCTCTCCATGTGATCACGCCACTGCTCATCGAGCCCGGCCATCCATGGCTGGGGCTGGCCTACGAGATAAGCCGCCTCTTCATAATCCGCACTGTTGCGGTAATGCCCGATATTAACTTCGGCCATGTCGTACAGCGGCGAGTCGTCGATGCTGGTGTCGTTGTTCTCGCTGCCCAGGAACTGGAACGGAATAATTCGCCATGGCTGGCCCGAGCCGCTCAGTGGGGCGAATGGCGCCACAGTCATCTCCGTCTTGCTGGAACCCTCTTCCCAAACTTCCTGGGTATAGACGCCGGACATATCCAGGCGCAGCACGCGATATTGGGTAACCTGCTCACTGCCGAACCCGTCATCAGTATCGACGTCAATCTTTTCGCGCAGCACAACCAGGCTCAACAGGTGCTGGCCGCCCACTTGGCGCGTCTTCCAGTTGATGATTGATTCAGCTGGGTAGCTGGCGACGTTTGCGCGGGCGCGACCGGCCTGCTCGTCTGCCTTGCTCACAGTGCCAGGCTCGACAGCGGCGTAATCCACCAGCAGACCGTGACGGCCGACCTCGAGCAAATGCCCGATTACCGACTGCGACTGCTGGTAAACGCTGACACCCTGCCCGTCGATGTCTTTCGTCACGTAGTCGAGCGCACCGGGAACAGTCAGTGTTGGCCAGGTGCGGAACACCGCACCCACCAGGCTGTGTTTCGTGCGTCCGGTAGCGTTGTAGAACACAGCGCGCTTCTTGTACGCGTCGTAGCGGTCCTTGTTGTCCTGGGACTTGTCCGAGGCATTCGGCCTGGGCAAGTAGTAATCGCCGGACGCCTTTACCGTTTCCGAGCCCTTGCAGACGTCGCGCACCAAGCGCCAGCGGTATTTCGCCGCCGTGTACTCGGGACGGGTGAAAGTGACGTCCGTCATCGAGCGACCCCCATTTTCATTGCGGTGACCGGTTTGATGATCGGGTACTCGCGGTGGATGAAGTATCCGCCGGCGTCGTTCGCGTGATCGATGCCGGCGGTTTTGTCTGGCTCCCCATTCGTGCCCCACACCTGCTGCTCCAAGCCATCGGCATAGGTTGGGCAGGTGAACGGGTTGACCAGGTAGCGCCGCTCGCCCTGCGCATTGCAGAAGACGGCGTTCATTGCGTTGATTCGGTCCTTCACCGGCGGGTTTGCCGCTGGAGCGATAACCGCGAACCCGGCCTGCTTGAGCATGGCCAGGTCGGTGATGCTGGCGTTGACGGACTTGCGTGAATCGCCCGAGGCATCCGGATAGATTCTTATCTCGCACGTCTTCTTGAAGTCGTTTCCGTCGTGCTGCCAGTACCGTTCCTTGATGCGACGGATCATGTCGGGCGTGTCGTAGCCATCGATCAGCTCATCGACCGCCCTGGGCATGCCGTGGTCGCGCTTGACGTGGGTGATCGCCGCCATCTTGCCGACGTTGAAGTCCATTCCGATAAACAGTGGTTCGCCGGGCTGCACGGTATCGAAGCAGCCGTTGAGCTTGCGGTCGTAGGCCGTGTAGATCGTTCCGGATGTCAGGTTGACGAACTGGCCCTTCAGGTACGCCAGGATCAACTGAGGCGGATACGACTCCATCAGCGATTCGATGTAGTCGTCGGGCAGGTTCAGCTCGTTGTCGAACGTGCTCGCCTGGACCAGGCCGTACATGCCCTTCAGCGAAGGCTTATCACGCAACTGCTTCACGAACTGTTGGAAGACGAACTTGAAGCCTTCCGGCGTCGTGGTGACGTCTACCCCGTTCTTCAGCCCGGGCAGGTTGTAGCGCATCCGGGCGATGATCTTGCGCCAGGCCTGCTGCGCCTTGATGGCGGTCAGCACGTCCAGCTCATCCACCAGGGCGTGTCCGATCTTGAAGCCGACGATGGTCTGCGGCTTTTCCATCGACCGGCAAATCACAGTGCCGCGGTACTGCCGGCCGCTGTAGATGTGAACCTCATGGTTCGCCTGGTTGATCTTTGTCTTCAGCCCCCAGTCATAGGCCACCTCATCCATGGTCGGATAGAAGATGTCCCGGATCTGCGGGTATGTCGGCGCGAAGTACCCAGCGTTGACGCCAGGCCACTCCATGAAATGCTTGCTCAGCGCCGAGCAGCCCACCCAGGTCTTGCCTGAGCCGAACCCGGCCACAAACGCGCGGAACTTGTGGGGCAGCGTGAGGAACTGAGCCTGGGGAACGTTAAGGCTCGGCATTCGGCTTCCTCGCGTCCACTACGACGACCTGGATGCGAGTCGGGATCACCGGTTCGTCGCCGGACTCTTCCTTCCGGTGCCGGTTGACGTAGATATCGCCACACTCTTTGGCGGCCTGTTCCAGCAGTTGGGCAGTTAACGCAATGTTCCTCATGCTTTCGGCCTTCTCGGCCATACGCCCAAGCGTTCGCAGTCGATGGGCGCGGTTGGCGATTGGTATCTCCGCCGTCTCCTCCCTGAAGCGCTTTCGGGTGTCGTGAAACAGGGTCACCCATTTCGCCGCAAGCGTCTTGCTCGCCCGCTTGGTCGCGTCATGCGATTCGCACAGCTGACGGGATATCTCAATGCCGAACTCTTGTTTGACGGCCTCCACCACCTGCGAAGGGGTGTCAAAGCACGCCAAGGCCTGAACGATGAAGCCTTTCACCTCATTACTCAGGGTTGCCATAAATTGAATTCCGTCTAGTGCCTGTCAAATTTCAGGCCAACTTGAGCAGACAGGTTCCGCAGGCCCTCGCAATGTTCAATTTCCCCACCTCAGCAGGACTGTTTGCAGCATCCACCAACGCCTGAACGTCAGGGCTCGCGCCATAGCGACGGACCACTCCGACGAACTCTTCGACATCGTGTGAGCGCATCTCAAGCTTGGGCAATCCTTCCTGGGTGAACTTGGGCTGGCCGTACCCATCACGCGCTTGGGCGATGTGGTACAGCTCATGCTCAACCAGGGCACAGAAGTCGGTGTCGCTGCACTGGGCGCAGTAGTCGGCTGCTAGGGTAATGATGTAGCTCGGCACATCGCCGAACCAATCACGCATCTGTTGCTCCATCCTGGCTTTCTGCCAACCACCAGCGCGAAACGCCACCTGCTCAGCCTGGCCCAGGACGGTGCGGCCCTGCTTGTTGAAGCTCGACGAAGCCCACATGACCTGGATGTCTGCATCCAGTAGGTGAGCATGGTCTTCGTTGTGAATGCTGCCGGTATCGGAAAGGATCTCGGCTTGGAGCCATTCCCACACTTCAGGTGCAGGGGTCAGGCGGATGCCTAAGTCGGAGAGCTCCGACAGTTCAAGCAGTGACGAGGGAGGGTATGGCCTGTCCACGGATCACCTTGAGCTTGAAATAGTGGATGGTTGCCGGTATTGGTGAAGATCAACTCAACAGCAAGGAAAGCAAAATGTCCGACACCCTACTGAACGCAATCACAAGCGCTGGCGAGAGCCGGAAAATCGATGCTGCAGAAAAGCGCGCTTATGCCGTAGCGGCAGCTCTAGAAGTGATTGCCGCAAAGGCCTCTAGTGCCGACGCAACCAATTTGGATCGTGAAATCGGGAAGTTGTCCGAATACGCCGACCGCATCCAGGAAGCGCTGAAGGTGAAGTGATACACCCGTGCCGCACTCACCTGCGGCACACCTACCCTTCTCCGTTATCCACCAGCACATCAATCAGCTGCTGCTCACCCAGACGCATCGCTCCAAGGCATTGCAGGTCGTCGCATTTGGGGCCGAGCCCGAACACAGTCACCTGGCCTTTCGGACCGATCAGTGTCAAGGCGCCCACGGTGCATTCCGGATGCACACCAGCGTCGAGGTCTTCAGCAATCTTGCGTAGCGTCTTGGCGGCGTCGCGCCACCCCTCACGCTTGAAGTCAATCAGCTTGGCGGTCATGCCTTCACCATGATGTGGGTTTGTGCGTGGGCGTGTCCGTGGAGCTCGGCGACGATCAGGCCCTGGGGAAGGCCGGCGGCCCGGGCAGCGTCTACCGCCTTGGCGATGGCGCTATCCAGATCGGTCAGGGCCTTGTTGATCTCCTGGCTCATAGGGAGAGCGTGGCGAAGGCGGGTTACGTTGGTCATGCCAGCACCACGCGGAAGTGAGAGGCGATCCAGATCAAGCCCTCAATCACGGCCCAGCCTCCAACCGCACACAGGACACCGAGCATGATGAAAGCGCCGGTCATATCGGGTAACTGACCCATAAGGATTCCTCTCCAGTGTCGCGACACAATTTGCTGATTCGCGAAACGTGTCGCGCTCTATCGCTTCTTCTCGCAGCCCATGCAGTGCTCGCAGTTCAGGTGGCGGCAAATCCAGCCCTTCACCCGCTGCCAGTACGTGACCATGAACAGATGGCGGATGCCGGCCAGAGCCAGGGCGATGTGCAGGGTCAGGCCGGCTGTGGTCGGGCCGAACAGGAAGCTGTCGTGCCGGGTAGTGACCACGTAGGCGCTGATGGCGATCGTCGAGTAGATCAGCTTCCCAAGGATGCCGTCCTTCACCTTCCCGCTCACCACGCACCAGAACGCCCACAAGGCAATCATGCCGCAGGCGATGGAGTTGATCAGTTCAAGATTCATGGTGGATTGCCTCCCCCAAACCGCTGGCGGATGAACGCCCAGAGGTCAGCGGCTTTGATGGCCCGGGTGATGGCGGCGATAAGCGACCCGCCGAAGGTCCCCAGGAGGAAACCGACACCGGCAACACTGCGCGGCTCGACCACTCCGAAGTAGGAACTGATCAGGCCCGTCAGGTAATGGGCGCAGACGGCACCCGAGAAAATAAAGATGGCCCAGGCCTTTCGGTCTACCAGGTCATCGCGGTGCCAGAAGCTGGCGGCTATAGCGCCAAGCAGCCCAGCAAATGCCCAGTCGAGCTTCTCGAACAGGCGCTGTAAAAACTCCATGCCTTCGACTCCGACTGTGCATGATTGAATAAAAAAGGCCGGCGTAGCCGGCCAAACACTGGGGAGCATCATCGATACAAAAGTAGTCGGCTTTAGAAATGCCAGGTCCAGATGTCGTGGGTTTTCAAAGAGCCACCGTCGAACAAGCGAACAGCACGGTATTTCGGCGTGTAACCGAACCGCGCCCAAACAGGCAAATCCTTGATTACTGCCAGACCGCCATTCGGCTGCAAACGAAGAACTGCGTCAGGGTTTTTTGCGGTACCCGAGTTCCAGAGAACTTTGTTGCTGGCATCGTAGATCACAAAGTTGCCGTCGGCTTGGAACACCGCCCTCGCAGCACCTTTGTTCTGAGTGCGGCTGGACCACAGCATGCCCCCATCCGGACCGTAGCTCACGACACCGCCGTCGGCCTCAAACACAAGTGCGCAATTGCCTGTGGCATATCGAACCCCTCGTACCATTTCGAATGGACCAGAAAAGATCAACGAGTTCGTCGCGCCAGGTACCAGTGGAATCGACGGAGTGCCGTTCCAGATCGCTCGCGAGTCAAGAAGCACGATGTTCCCATCGTCCTGAAGGACCATATGGGTTCGGTTCCACTGGTCGTTACTGGTGAAAGTCGTGTTGTCGGTCAGCCAGGTGCGCTTACGAATCGGGTCGTCCAGGAACGCGCCGTATTGAACGTAGAGCTGTGGGGGTACCTTGTAGCGCAGGGGAACGTGCGAGCTGTAGGGCTGTGTATTGTCAGCTACCCATACCACCGCGCCATTGTCCTGCAGAACCAGGTTTCCATCAGCCTGAAGCAAAAGTTTGAAGCGGCCATTTGGCGAGAGAAGATACTGACCTGCGGTCATTGTTTGGTATGCGGGCAGAACTGAAGTACCGCTGCCGGCAAAGGGAATACGTGTACGAGCCATTTTATTACCTTAAGTCGAATGATTTTTCGCGGAGGATTCCGCATTCATGTCGCTCAAAGGCGATCGCTCGAGGCTCGGGGCCTTCACATGATTCAACGTCCCGCAACGGGAACATTTGATCTGGAGCTGGGTGTACTCGCCCACGCGGGCCAGTAGTCTGTTGCACTTTCCACATCTGCAATCTTTAAGCATCTGCAAAGCCTTGTCGTTTTCTGCTAGGCTCCGCCCCGCTCGCGCGAGCAGTGAGGGCCTTGGCTGGCTTGCAGGCTGGTTCTGCGATCTGGCGTCTCCCTTGGGTGTTCCCGCACCCTCTGGAGTCGCCCTCTCTTTTCTCCGCGCCGAAATGAAAAAGCCTCGAATCTGTCGGGGCTTTTTGCATTCCGGTGGGTATAAAAAAGCCCCTGCGAGTGCAGAGGCCCTGAATAGGCGCGCAGTCTTTCCCGCTGTCTGCCGTAGACCACCCCAGCGTCGACGCCCTATTGCATCGATCTCGCCTCTCAAGTCTCACGCCACCCGGAAAGCATGTGAGGTCAAGGTACGCGGGCTGCCGGTGTTATTTCCGTACGCCGTGCTGTCCGGCTAATCGGCGTCCAGGTCGTCCCGAGGGCTGTCCTGGCTACAGGTAAATTCGAGATATAAAAAAGCCCCGCTAGATGGCAGGGCTTTTGGGAGAGCAATCAGGCTCAAATCAGAGCGGCGGTCAAGCATGTTGCTACGATTCCGGCGCCAGCATTATTGATGGTTTCAAGAAACGCGGTGTCGATATTAGCCATTTCGCTAACCTCCTTCGTAGACGGAGCCACTACGGTTGGCTGTTGCATTTTCAGACCCAGATACTTCAGTACAACAAGAATCAGAAATCCAACAGCGCCGGCTACGAGCAACACACCTGACACTAATGCCGATAATCCCGATGGGATATGGTCATCAGTCCTACACACGCAGGAATGACAGGATTGGTGGATAATGGCTCATTGGATCACTTGCCGTCAAGCGGCTTGTGTCCCAATAAGTCCCTCTGCATCCAAAAGAACTTGGGCAGACACCAAAGCCTCATCCACCTCACGCTCCAGCGCCTTGCGAATATCCCGCCTCCACCGCTCCTGGGTCTTGATCGGGTGCGGCTCGTTCGACCAGTTGTCCATCTCGTACCATCCAGCTGGCAGGACGTTGGTCGACCGCTTCCCGTCCACGCCTGGCAGCTTTGGCAATGCCCAAGTGACGACGGCGCAGTGTAGGAACCGTTCAGGCGCCGGGGACCGCATGACCTTGGTGAGCTCCGCGATTGCTGCGTGCTTGCGCTCGGTGTGCGTCGAGAACTTCGCCACCAGCGCCCGCCAGTGGGCCGGAGAGAGCGACTTGTGCAGCCGGCCAAACACCCAGCAGTCAGTCAGGAATGCAGCCTCCTTACCGACGATCTCCCCCTTCTGCTTGGCGCACTGCACCCTTGGCTCGAAGTCGCAGCCGCCGGCGGAGTTGATGGTCTCGGCGGCCAGGGCCCGGACCACTGCTGAAACAACGTTGCGATAGGTCATGCTGCTTGCCCCTTCTTCAGTTCGCGGGTCTTGGCCCGGTATTCGGCGGTGATCGCTTTCAATTCTTCGACGGTGTACTTGCGCGGCTCATGGTCAGCCTCCAGCACCTCAACCGCCTCCAGGCCGATCCGGGCAATGAGGCCCGTGCGGAATCCTTGGGACACGGTGTACCCCTTCCGGGCGTGCATGTAGGAGCCCGAGTTACAGGCCTTGCATTGAAGCCATATGTTGGTTGGCGTCAGCCGTAACTCTGGCCTGGCGCCCTTACCCATGAAGTGGCCGGCATCGAACGCGCCCCCGACCTTCCAGCCCTGCGCCGCGCGGATCTCTTCCTGTCCCAGCCCGCAGCTGATGCAGCCGCTGCCGATGCTCAGCTCGTAGGTGCGCCGGTAGTCGCGCACGGCCTTCTCCGCATCCTTGAGGTGGTCGGAGCGACTTTTCAGGGCCTCCTTCCGTACCTTGATCTCCCGGCGCTCGACCTGAGCCAGGGACTTACGGGCCTTCTCTTGGTTTGCCTGGTTGTTTGGTGCATCGAGGATTGCGCAGGCCGGGCTGCATACGCGCTGCCCAAGGCGCTGTGGGACGAATGAGGCCCTGCATGTTTCGACCTTGCAGGTTTTCGGGCGGGGCTGTTTGGCTGCGAGCATCAATACCGCCCTCCCCACTTGTCCTGCTCCGTCCAGCGAACGCCATGCTCGGCGCCAAAGGCATGCATCAGCTCGAACAGATCGCTGAACCACTTCTGGGATTGCTTGCGGGTGGAGACGCCCAGGACCACGTAGCCGCCGTCGATGCCGGGCACCACGTCCTGCTTCTGGAGCGCAGAGCTGAAGACGTGCTTCCAGTCCTCGTCGCTGAGCTTTTTGCCGTACCACTCGACCTGGCTGGAGACGTCCTTGAGCATTGCCCACATTTTGCGATTGCAGATGTCCGGGCGCTTCTCGTCGCGGATCACCACCACCTTCGGCTTGGTCAGGTCGATGGCGTGCAGCACGCCGGTCAGTCGGTTTACGTCGCGCTGGTCGCGAAGCGTGTACTCGGGAGTCATGATTGCTCTCCCGTGGCGCAGGCCAGCGTTCGATCATGCCAAACCAGGCCGTGGGCTTTCGCCGCTATCGCATGACGGCGGAGACTTGGAATGTGGCTGTATCGGTAGTACTCCCACAGACAGTAGAAAGTCTGGAGTCGAGACAAGGCCTTTGCGATCAGGAAGCTCGGGCACTGGATGACGATCATGACTGCTCTCCCTTGCCAATGGCCGCGCCGGCCATTGGCTCATCACACATGAAATCAATTTTTTCAGGTGTCATCTGGCCCCATGAGCGCGGGAAAGCCTGGAGGTCATTCGCCAAGACGCTGAAGAAACGCCACCTCCCGGCGTCCTTGCGCAGTGCGGCCAGCTCTTCGGCGAATGCCGGCCCCTTCAGCCGATCCAGCTCCTGCTGCAAACCTTCCTTCTCAGACCTGTGACAGTTCCGCTCGGCCTGAACGCTGAGCTTCCAGGTTTCGATGTCTGAACGCAGAGCCTCGTTATCAGCCTTGAGCCGCTCAAGCTCGGTGCCGTGCTCGTCCCGATCGGGTATCAGCAAATGGCCGCCGCGGGCGAGCCAATCGTTCTCTGCCAGCAACAACAGCGCCACCTCCTCCATGGTTTTCTCACCCAGGAACTCTTGCAGCGCTTCGGTGTTGCGCTTCCAGTCTGCGCAGTCAGCCCGGTATGACGCGGCCTCTGCCCAAAGCAGCTTCTGGAGTTTTTGTTTGTCGATGGTCATGTCCGCGGCTCCAATTCCTGGGCCTGCTTGATCAGCAGCGCGCGGCGATCCGCCAGTTCGTTGGCAGCCTCAATCCGCATTTCGTCTTTTTTGTCAGCGCTGGCGGCACGCATCTCCAGCATCGAGGACTTCACCAGATGCAGCTTTTCGCGCAGGGCCGGAGCTGGCCGGGTGACAGCGCCAGTTAGCAGGCCCGCGATGGCCCGCCCGTCGTCGGTGATAGGCGTGACGCTCAGGTCGGCCAGGTACTTCTGGGCGTGCTCCTGGGGAATGCGCTTCAGCTCCATGGCCTTGGTGACGGCCTGGATACGGCGGTTGGCGTCAAAGCCCACAGAGACGTGCCAGTTGACCGGCCTGGCGTCATCCCTTGCCTGGCCCACGAAACGCTCGTACGCGCTAATGAAGGCCATCCGTGCGCCGATTTTGTCGCCAGCGTCGAGGACGGGCTTGGCGGCGGCCAGGGCCAACTGGATTTCATCGGTCAGCACCACGGTCTCGAACTCGTCGTTCGTGGTCATGGCGATGGCCCAGGCCTCGTCCTTGCCCGGGCGGCCGTCGGCAATCTGAACGCGCTGGAGAATGTCAGCCATTGCCAGCTTGCCTTTCACCTCGAAACGGCAGGCCTTCAACGCGGCTTTCACGACCGGCACCGGGTACGCACAGAGGTCTTCAGCCATCATCGCCGCCGTACCCGGGTTCATTTCCTGCCCCATGGCCTCGGCGGTGGCGCAGATGGCAGCGGCTAGGCCGGCGACCTGCTGGTCGTTCATTTCAAAGGTACTCATTGCGGTCACCTGCTTGGCGTTTCGCCAAAACCATCTGGGCGGCCTGCTCCGCAGCGGAAAGGTTCGCCTCGGTGCGCTCCATCTGGCGGGCTGTCGTTCCGTTGATGCGTTGACCGGTCACCCACTGGGTGTGGTAGCTCTCGGCGTTGGCCAGCAGCTCGTTGAGGCTGTGGCACTTGCGGAGAACGGCGGCATCGCTGGTTTTGAGGAAGTGGGCTGCGACGTGGTGGGCGACGTCGGCTCCAAGACGGTCGACCAGTTGGCCGAGCTGACCACCAACCTTGGCGTTCCAAACCGGCCAGGTGCTGTAGCGCTTGCGGTAGGCCATGGCGTAGTTCGCCCAGACCTTGAAGGTTTTGCAGGACTGGTCTTTGGGGCCAGGCATGTCGGCGGGGATCTCAACCCGTGGCCCATCTGTGCGATCAACCACCAGAACCAGATTGCGGGCCGGCTTGTCCGGTCTGCCTTGCAAGTCCTGACTGGTATCCTGATTGGTACCCTGATGATTGGTATCCTGATTTGTCGGAGATTTTTCCGACCCTTGATCGGATTTTTTTCCGACCTTGATCGGATTTTTTTCCGAGGTAGATCGGATTTTTTTCCGACCTTCATTCTTTGGCGGGGTCGGATATTTTTCCGACCCATCCAGCTTCCGGTTCCACTCGACCGCCTTCTCGGTCAGGCGAAACAGTGTGATATTCGAAGTACTGGAAAGCTCAATCAAACCGACCTCCTCCAGAGCCTTTAGCATGCGGTACGCGGTATCTGGCTTGTCAGTGAGCAGTGGCAGCTCCTCAATGATCTTGGCCTTGCTCAACGCGAAGAAGATGCCGTCGTCGGTCTTGATTGGCTTGGTCCAGCTTGGGCAGCCATAGACGAAGGCGAACAGCAGGGCCTGCTGAGAATTCAGCCCCCACTCCAGCGCCTTCACCTGGTTTATCGTGACGGTGTATTGCATGTCAGGCCTTCCCGACCATTGCGGCCAGTTCGAGGAAGCGATCCACATACCAATGAGGCTGCGTTTCGCGGGGGCATTGAGGACTGGTAAGGTTCTTGCCGTACTGCAGGCCCTTCTCAGTCACCGACCAGAAGCCAACGTATTCCTGCTTGGAGTTGCGGCGCTGCATTTCCTTGAGGTATCCGTGAGCCTCCAGCAGTTTGTTAAAAGCTGGAGCGGACGTTCGCAGGTCGAAGTCCTTGATCAGAGCGGTGACGGCCTTTGTTGGCATCGACGAGCCGCCGACAGCATCAGGGGCGGCGTCGACCGCGTAGCCTGGAAGAAACTTGGCGTCGAGACCGTTGTTGGTGGCGATCTGGGCGAGCATCATCATCTTGCTCGACGGCGCCGGCTTCAGCAGGCGGTCGAAGCACTCCAGAATCGCCAGCTCGCCGATGACTTTCGAATTGTCGATCGGCCGCGCAGCGTATGTGCCTGTCTTGCGAATTGAGGGCAGGACCTGGCCGACCACCCATTCCTCGAACCTCTCGGCGGCTGGCAGCTTTGACTTCATCACCAGTCGGTAAAGGTCTCGCTCTGGAATGATGGTCAGGAACCCACCACCCTGTTTCGGGGTAGTGGTTGCAGCCTTGCAATGGCGAGCCACGGCATTTTCCGGCTTGGAGTAGCCCAAAGCGTCGGCGACGTCACGAGCAACAAACCATGGCTCCCCGAGCTTGTCAGTGATCACCCGGATGGCCGCACCATCGAAGTCGAACGGGATAACTGAAGAATCACGCGACACGTTTTCAGAATTGCTAAAACGTGTCGCGACCTGTCCGGTATTGTCCTGTTGTGGTTGTGCGTGCATAATCTTCTCCACTTGCTTTACCGCTGTAGAAAAAGCCGACCTCGTACGTCGGCTTTTTTGTGTCTGAAATTCAGGCGACCTTTAGCGATTCGCGCAGTACATGCAGCGCGTCGATGGCTTCTTGAATGGCTTTGTCGCCCTGGGCTTTTTCGTGCTGGCTGATGTGGTTGTCTGCGGTGGCATCGAAGATCAGTCGGCCTACGTCGCCGCACTCGGCGGTCAAGTGGCACAGCGCGGCCATGAGCGGCTTCGGCTCTGGGCGCTTACGCCGAATCACATCGCACTCGAACTCGTTAGCCAGCGAGCCAAGCACGGCAAGACGCCCTTCTTCGGAGAGGTGCGTGAGAACCTGCCCGAACATCTCCAGGTTCATGCGGTGCGCTTCACGATTCGGATTCGCGCAATCAAGCAGCCGGGTTTCATTGACGCCCATGCGCTTCGCGAGCGCGGTACCGCCGCCCGCCTTTACTTCGCGATGCAGGGTTCGTTCGAATTCTTCCATTGCGAAAACCTCTCTTCTTCTCGCGTGGCAGTCCGCCACTACTTTCACGATGATTTGCTTACCAAAACGAATCACGGAAAATTCCATGACCGACCAACCTGAACTCCAGGGTGAGATAGCTGCCCTCTTCTGCTTCATCGCTGCCTTGGGGTCCATCCTTCCGCTGTCTTGCCAAATAAGGCTTTCCCCAGCGTTCGAATCTCGATGTGAGGCGATGCGACAGCGACTGAAACCCGAGGAGCTGCCGGGCTTTGATATGGCGGCGCTCTCCCTCAGATCAGCGCGCCAAGTCTCCCTTAAGCAGCGCCGCGCAGAACCTTATGGGCCAGATCAACGAGATCGGGCCGCAGGCCGGCAATAGTGATCTCTCCACCCGATGCATCCTGAAGGCGTTCAGCAAGCTCCGCAGAGGCTTTGCGATGGCCGCCTGCTAACTGCCAAAGGTGACCTACAGTGGTCTTTGCGGCGGCCGCGACGTCTTGGCGCCGATCATTCGCAGCATTAGCGAGCCAGTCGCGCAGATGGTCATTCATGGAATTCTCCTTACACATGTAGCGAATTTAGCTTAGGGCTAATTTCAGAGCAAGGAAATAATTTAGCTATGAGCACATTTAGCAATGAGCTAAACGCTGGCATTCTTGCGCGTATGGATATTTATGAAATTCGTAAACGCAACCTGGTGAAGCTGATAGGCAACCAGAGAAAGGGAGCTTGCGCTGAGCGCTGGGGGATGGCTCCTGCGCATCTCAGCCAGATCCTCTCCGACAAGACAGCCAAGAACCTTGGCGACGACGTAGCTCGCCGAATCGAAAGCGTCGAAGGATTGCCTAGGGGATGGTTTGATTCCGTACCTTTGAGCGATGCAATCGCTGTCACCGAATTGAGCGGATTCGAGCCAGCAACGGAGGGGGTAAAGGGAAGCGCCGTTTTATCTGCTGCTGACCTCGTTAAGCAGATGCTTGCAAAGCAGGGTAGCGGCTTGTCAGATCAGGCTCGCCACCGATTGTTGGCAGCTGCTGAAGCAGACGATGGCGGCGGCACGATCGAATTAGACTACTACCGCCCAGGCGTGGTGGGTGATGAGGTATGGATCGCCCACTACGACGTTCGCGCGGCCATGGGCGGCGGGCAGATCCCGCACGACTATCCTGAAATGCTCCAGGACATCCGCGTGAGTCCGCAGCATCTACGCGAAATGGGCGTCGAGTTCAAAGAACATTTCCATCTGAAGATGGTGACGGGCTGGGGCCAGTCGATGGCGCCGACCATCAAGCACCGCGACCCCCTACTGGTGGACGTCAGCATTCGTGAGTTCGTTGGGGATGGCATTTACATGTTCACCTGGGACAACCACCTGTACATAAAGCGGCTCCAGTGGATCGGTGACGATCAGCTCAGCATGATCTCGGACAATGCGCTCCACCCGGCGAGGACGATTCGTGCCGATGAAACCTACATCCAGGCGCGAGTGCTGCTGGTGTGGAATGCGAACCTTGTTTAGCGCAGTGTCGGGCATTTACAGCGCTACATAAATTTAACTGACCGTGGAAAAGGCTTTCCCATGCGTAAGATTGCGGCTCTTCTTTTGCTAGTGGCACTCACTGGTTGCAGCACTGCGCCAAGCGATCGGGTACCGGATGGGCTTTGGTACGCTGAGAGCGAGATACCGGATCAATTTCACTATCACGTTTACGTTTTGTTTTTGGACGATAGCCATTTTACGTGGTGGCGTGTCGATGAAGCGCCTGACACCGTCATCAAACGATTGGCGCACTACACCAACGATCATCCTGGGGTAAAAATTCTCACCAGCTACACGCGCGAAGGCGATCGGATAACCGGTGAGCGCCGATTTATACATGAGGGAACCCCCAGTCTAAAGGGTTTCACTTCCGTCCAGATTTTCACCGGACATTTCAGCGGCGACACGCTGGAAATGAAGGTGGAGGGCAATATGATCTATGACGATGGGAGGTCTTTTCCGGCTCAGATAATCAGATGGCCCCTGAAGCGTCTTAGTGATTCGGCCGGGGGGTAAGTCTGAGCTTCGATTTACATTACCTACTAGAGCAAAGGCCTGAGCTATGACTCTCACCAAGCCCAACCAAGACCTGCGCCGCGATCTCCAGGGCATCGCCTCCGACCTCAAGTGGTCAGCCGTCGAGCTGATGCGAATCGCCGAGCGATTGAGCCTGGCCGGAAATGAGGCCGACGCCCAGGCCGTGCTGAAGATCTGCACCGTGCTTCATGATGGGGAGTATCGCCTGGTGGGTTATGCGGATGAGGTGAAGGCTCGGCTTATTACGAGATCGGCATAATACTTTAGACTTAGGGAGTTTATGGTGAAACAGGAAAAGCAAAAGCGCTACATATTTGATTTTTATTCGATAGCGTCCGTTCAGCAAGACCTTTTCGCCATGAGCACAGAATCCGCATTCGAGAAAATAATAAATGGGGATCATCCTAAAAGTTATGCGAGCTATGGATGTATACGAGAAGTTTTCGGCCTTCACTATCGCATCAATACTAATTCATACGCGGGCCAGATCCGGAAAATACGGAAAGCAGACCTACCAGAAATTGGAGCATTGGGGAAAGACGGGAAAAAGATTGAGCTGGAAATAGACGAAGGCGTTATTGAAAAGAATTTTTTCGTTTACTACAAAGATAACTCCCTATTGGTTATACATAGGAACGATGATGGGAACACTGGCGTGCATCTTGCGCAACTGCTTACGTCTAGCGCTGGCGTGTCATTTTTTGCCAGCCCGATCATTAGACCAGACCAGGCAGAGATGCTCCTTAATAAAAAACTGAGCATAAAAAAGTTTTCCGTAAAAATCCCTAAACCAACCAACCCAGACTTGTACCCCCAAGACAATTTGAGCGCCAGAACTTTAGAGCTTCTAAATCAATCAGGCGCTGACTTTCTCGATGTAACCTTCACAATTGATAACAAGCTTGACACCAGCTCAGGAAAACTGAGTAGCGCCATACAAAGTTCAATTGGCCACCTTTTAACAATGGGCGCAACCAAGGCAAAAATTGAAACAGATGAAAATGGAAAAATACTACCTATAGACTTAATTGCCAATAGGATATACTCATCTCAGACCATCAGAACCAACTCATCTTTTCCGCCTCCTGAAAGCATGTATAAACTTGCTGATAAGGCTAGGGAAGAACAGAGAGAATCAGTAGATGATTATTTCGGCAAAGCTAATAGAATTGTTTAAACTATCCACTGCAATATTCATAACGTGGATGTTTCATAAATACAACTTCCGCTTCCAACCTGGCGAAATTTCTATGTTGTCCGGCGTCCTTGCGGGCGCTTCTGGAACGATACTCGGGTTTCTGATCACTGCGATCGCACTGATGGCATCAGTGATGGATCGGGATTTGTTGAAAAATCTCAGAGCGACCGGGGGGTACCGGATCCTTATCTCCGGGAGCTTTGTATGTGCATTCCTTTTTTTAGTGCTCCTTGCGTCATCAGTGTGCTTATTGCTTCCATGGTCAGGAGAGAAGCAACTTCTCTTGCTCCTGAACGTATTCATAGGGTCTCTGGCGGCAATACAGCTTGCGAGTACGGGCGTGGGTTTCTACCGAATCATTATGTCGATAAGTAAAGGCTGACCACCACTGCCCCGACAGCACCAACCTTACAAACTAAACAATAGCCCGCCACTGAGCGGGCTTTTTTCATCCCCGTCAGAAAGGCGCCGGCTCCTCTGCCCTTTCGAATACCTCTACGGGCCGATCCTCTTCGGCGCACGCCTCCCACCTCAGCGTCACCGACCCATCGTCGTTGAACGTCATGTCTATACCGTCCGTCTCGGTTAGAACGCCCATAACTTCATCCCATTCCCTGTCTCCATCGCTGTCCAGGCGATGAATCGTCACCCAGCGCTGAATCTGCGCGACCGGGTGATTGATCATATTGGAGACCCTCAATCCCAGCCTTTCGATTCCACTCACCCCCCGCCCTACTGCGGTCTCGTACTGATTTGCTTCCTTCATCGCCACCTCCAGATGCTGTATATTTATCCAGTATTACAAAGCATAGCGTAGTGCTAAACGACAGGTAAAGATCAGTGTTTGATAGATTTGGGGATCTACAGACAGGGAGGCGGCAATGAAAATTGGGTTGGCTTGCACAGTAATGGTCTGTGCTATTGCTGGTTCCGCATTGGGCGGACAATTAACTGAAAAGGTGGACAGGTTCAAAGGGACGAAGACCCTGTCTTGGGAATCGTTCCGAGATCAGGATCGCGGTTATTCATTCAACGTTTACGCTCACTTCTCAACGGCAGCTGACTCTGCCCCGTATGGCTACTACAGCCTTCTCGTCCCCCCACGAGGAACAGAATCTTTCGCCGTATGTCACCAGAATCACTGGTTGGTGGACGGTATCCCGGCTCCGGAATTAGAGGCTGCATACAGCACGCCAGGGCAAGCTCAAATATTCCGCTCCACCTTAACCAGGCAGACCCTAGAAAAGATATCCAGAGCAAAAACCGTCGAGTTCAAGATCTGCAATACGGAAGGCTCCGTAAGCGCCAGCGATCTTGGCGGCCTACGACAGCTCCTTGATGCAACCAATTAAAGCCGTCCCGGAAAAGGAGCCCGCCCCACCGCGGGCTTTTTTACGTCCAGCTAAATTAATTTAGCTTTCAGCTATTGACCAATGTTTAGCTTGAGGCTAAATTCACCTCAACGCCAACGCAAGAAGGCGCCAGGCCAGAAGGCCACCGCTCTTTAGCTCCACCCCTTGCCGCATTACCACCGGCCAAGATTCAAAGGCAGCGATGAACCGGCCTAAACGGTTCAGAGGGTTGGCAACTGACCCGGGCGTGCAGCGTAAAGCGCCAAGAACAGTTATCCAGCGGGAGAACAAGCCGAAAGGCCCGCGGCTGGAGGAACAACTTGATTGAGCCGGTGACCGACGCCAGTAGCGGGTCTCGGCGGAAAGCATCACTGAAGCCCGTTCAATGAGCGGGCTTTGGGATGACAACCAGGAGACACGAAATGCCAACGAAACGCGGAAGTGAAATACAGGTAGGCGACCTGATCTATATCGGCCTTGGCGATCGCACAGGGAAGGTAATCGATTTCCGGGCCCATCCCCGTCTCGCTGATTTCAACCCAGGGCTGACTGCCCGGGTCGCGGTAACGGATCGCGGCTCGATAACGATCGTCGATCAGCAGCCGATCAGAGTGCCTGCATGAAGATTTCACTGGCTGGCCTTGGCGACAGGGCCAGACGGGAAATCAACAGGAGCAAGACCATGCGAATCAACGTGTATAGCCAGGAGCTGACCAGTGAAGTGGTCGAGATCCAGAAGCTTTCTAACACCGGCCTGACCTACAGCGCCGTCCAGATGATCCTGCACAGCAGTGAACGCCTCCACCACCCACCGGAGGACGACGACCGCAGCGCCGTAACCTTCTGGTTGCCGAAGTCGCGCAAGCGCCGCATTGAGCTGGCAGACACCTTCCGGCGCATGGCCCTGGCGGTTGAATTGGCGCCGCTGGAAACCGGTCTCGACTGAACAACCAGCGCCGAAGTCAGCCCTGACTATAACTGCCCGATCCTCTCTATGAGAGCGCATCGGATATAGCTCGGCCTTCTGCGTGATAGCAGGGTGGCCACCTTGCCCTGAGCCTGAGCGGGTCTTGTCGCGGCGAAGATGGGCAACACTCGGAGGGATTCGAGCTATATCCGATGCGGATGCACGCCCAGGCTGATGGGCAACCTATGCCATGTTCTAGCGCGCCTTGATGCGTAGTGCGGGTCTTGGCAACCCGGAGATCAGCACCGGGCATCTGCATCAATCTCCACTGGGTTGCGAGTTCGCGGCCGGGAGAAATCAACACGGCGGTGGAAGTCCGCGCTGGAGACGTAACCAGCACCTATAGAGAACGGCGAGCGCCCGCCAAGATGCCAACGGCGCGCACAAGAGGAGATATAGCCATGAAGCGCTAACCAGCCGTTGCCGAGCAACAGCCTACCCGGCCGCTACAGTGCCGGGCGCTTGGGCCGACGAGAGAATATCGGTTCCGGAGAGCGCGCCTTGTCAGCGCCCCGAAGCGGGCATAGCCCACAGGATCTGCTGGTGACATCAGCGCCGGACAAGTAACCGGCACTTACAGTTGCCTGCGCGGGGGCCAATAGTACCGTGATGACAGCCGGGAAAGACCGGCACCCTTCCCCAACCAATCCCGCATGCACATGACACCGCGCCCAACGGCAACCAGCGGAAGGATCGTGTGCAGCCGGAATTTGTTGGATCAACCAGATGGAGAGAGTCATGGAAACGAAGCACACGCCGGGGCCCTGGTATGTCCAGGACGACCATGGCAGGCGCTACATCGAGACAGAAGGCAATGACGACACCATCGCGGAGATTCATCGGCGCCGGAGCAAAGGAAGCGTCTATAGCTGCGCTGAGGCTGGCGCCAATGCAAGCCTGATCGCCGCCGCCCCTGAGCTGCTGGAAGCGCTGCAGGCTGCACGTGATCTTTGGGGCGACTATTTGCCGCCGGGCAATAGCAATGCCATGAAAGCAATGAAGTTGGTTGATGCGGCAATCACCAAAGCCACCGCCTAACCCCAAACACTGGAGGTCGCCATGAGCGATTGGAAACCGATAGAAGAGCTTCCGCCGCAGGCCGGCGACTACCTGGTGCTGCTGGGCGATGGACAGATGGCTGTCGGGTATTTCGATGCTTGGAAGACCTGGGGTTGCAGCGGTGTTCATCAAACCTATGACGGCTGTGGAGGCGTTGCCTTCGATGCGGCGCCTAGCCACTGGATGCCACTCCCACCGATTCCCATCGACTGACCCGCCACCCTGGAGGCAACGATGAACTCAGCACTGAAGATTTGTCAGGCCATGCACGACGCGCAGTTGCCTCCGATGGTGAGCGAGACGCCTCGGGAGGTTGCTCGGGCTGAGTGGCTGTACAACGCGGTCGAAAGCCTACTCCGTGGCGTGGACGTGAAGATCCAGCGTCGTTGGCATCAAGCGCGGGTCGTCACGGTGGCCGACCTGGCCCTAGCCGTGGATGAGCATGTGAACAACCGGCTGGCGGACTGCAAGGTCCACACCCCGGCGCTGGGCTGGCTCCTGCTGTCGGCAGACGGCCGGGCCGACAAGAACGCCATCGCCGAACTCCTCGGCCCCAGCGACCACCCCTTCGGCAAGCTCGGCGAAATCGCACAGGCCCTACTTGAGCCCTTTGTCGATGACGCACTGATCGCCCAGGCAGAGGATGACTCATTGTGACGATGTCAGCGCACGTCCTCATCGGCGAGGAGCTGGACACCCTTGAGGATCCAGAAACGCCGGCCTGTTGGTCGGTGATGATCCAGAAAACAATCAACGAAATGATGCTCGACAATCGCATCACCATCGAAGAATTCAACCACTACTGCGGGCGCCTCAACAAGATCGTTGACCGGCGCAAGGAGTCGTCATGTCCACACCAATCGTGAAATCCCTGATCGACGAACAGATGGACGACATCGAGCGCCGAATCGCCATGCTCGGCTTCGGCCTGCCGTTCAATGAGGTGATTGGCCGCGAGCGCGAGGATCTTGTGAAGGATCTGCCGCAGCGCCTGGCGGTGACCATGAAAGGCGGCAGGATCTCGGCGAGGGTTCGGCCATGAGCAGAATGACAGCAGATAAGGCGCGAGACATGGCCAGGGCAAAGGACCCTGCATTCGCGGTTGACACCATCCTTGCGGGGATCGCCAAGGCCGCAGAAGCCGGCAAGTACGAATATTCGGTGCGCGACTACGGGTTTGGTACCAGCACCTATTGCAACGAAAAGGATTACCCAGAGCTCTGCAAAGTGGTCCTTCAGGAGCTGCGGGGCCTTGGATACCGTTGCGAGGTGCGCGCAGTTGAGCGGCAGTTCGTCGACTTATGGTTGGAAATTCGCTGGGACGAGGTGACGCCATGAAAGCCCTCACCTGGATCCTCGCCGCCTCAATCCTCTCGGCCATGCTTGCCTACACCGTTGTCCAGGATCGCCCGGCGGCCTGCCAGTCGCCTCAACTGTCCCAGGTGCTGAGGTGACTGCCCGTCAGCATCAACGCCGGCGCCTCATCTGGCGTGGCGCCGCACAAGCCCTGCTCGGCTGGTCCGGCTGGCTGTTTCTGATAGCCCTGGCCGATCTGATCGCGCCGAGATAAACCCTACACCTTCAGGCGCTGCGCATGTCGCGGCCAAGGATTCCCCGTGTCCGCAAATACCGAACTGGCCGTAGTGCCGCCCGCAGAAACTGCCCTGGCTGTGTACAGCACGCCGAACGGCCTGGAGCCATGGCTTCAACAGATCCGCGACAAGATCGACGGCTTCACACCGGACATCAGCACCCGAAAGGGGCGTGATGCAATCGCCTCAATGGCCTACGCGGTCGCCCGCTCCAAGACTGCCCTGGATGATGTGGGCAAAAAGCTTGTGGCGGACCTGAAGGAAGTCCCGAAGAAGATCGACGCCGAGAGAAAGCGCGTCCGGGACACCCTGGAATCATGGCAGGAAGAAGTGCGCCGCCCCCTGAATGAGTGGCAAGCCAAGGAAGATGCACGGGTCGAGTTTCACAGCTCCATGATTCGCCATATTGAAGATTGTGGCCTTGGCCTGATCGGCGGCCAGCCGCAGCCGTTCGAACTGCTTTTCAGAGAGCTTGAAGAGAAGATCATCGTCGACGAGAAATTCGAAGAGTTTGAGGCGGAGGCGCATCGAGCCAAGGCTGCTGCGCTGGCAAAACTCAAGACTTCTTTCGATGAGCACCAGAAGCGCGAAGCCGAACAGGCCGAACTGATCCGGTTGCGCGCTGAAGCCGAAGCCCAGGCCCAGCGCGACCGGGATGCAGAGATTGCTCGGGCGGCGGCTGAACAGGCCCGACTCCAAGCCGAACAGCAGGCCCAAGCTGAGCGCGATGCAGCGGCACGCCGGGAGCAGGTGCTGAGAGATCAGGCCGCAGCAGCCCAGCTCGCCGCAGAGCAAGCGTCCCGCGATGCAGAGGCTGCCGCCGAACGTCAGCTTCTACAGCTTCAATTGCAGGCCGAGCAAGCCCAGCGAGCAGCTGAGCAGGCCGAGGCCAATCGCATTGCCGCCGAGCAGCGCGCCGAGCAGGAGCGCATCGCCGCCGACCAGCGCGCAGTGAAGGCAGCAGAAGATGCCCGCGCAGCCGAAGTCGCCCGCCAGAAAGCCGCAGCGGACGAAATTATCCGCCAAGAGAAGCTTCGGGAGGCCGACAAGGCGCACAAGGCCAGAATCAACCGCGCCGCCCTGGAAGCATTCGTCGCCGGCGGCATGACTGAGGAATGCGCGAAGCAGGCAATCACCCTGATCGCCCAGCGCAAGATCCCTGCAATCTCCATCCAATACTGAGGTTTCCATGAGCACTGACATCATCATGCCAGAAGAACGGCACCAGTCCATTGCACTCCACCAGCAGGGCCAAGAGATCAGCATGCTGTCCACAATCAGCAGGCTCGCCCTCGACCCCCGCTGCGATATGGACAAGTTGGAGCGACTGATCTCGCTTCAGGATCGAATGGAAGCGAAGAGTGCGCTGGAGGCATTCAACGCCGCTTTTGCAGAGATGCAGTGCGAAATGCCTTCTGTAGAGAAACGCACCGAGAACACGCACACGAAAAAGATGTACGCCGACCTAGACGACATCAACTACGCGGTGCGCCCGGTCATGGCCAAGTTCGGCTTTGGCGTGTCCTTCAAGATCGTGAACCAGGCCAATGGCGTGAGCATTACCGGCATCCTGATGCACAAGGCCGGGCACCGCGAAGAAACGACCATGATCTTGCCTCTTGATGCCGGCGCGGGGCGCAGCGCTGTTCAGTCGGTTGGCTCGACCACCACCTACGGCAAGCGCTACGTAATGTGCGCCCTGCTGAACATCACTAGCGGCGACGACAACGACAACGATGGCTACAAGGAGCCGACCGATCCGCTTGTCACGCCAGTGCAAGCTCGCCAGGTTCAAGCTCTTCTGGACAAGTGCAGCGAAACAGCTAAAGGCAAGTTCGCCGATCTGTACGGCGAGCCGGCAAACGTCACCAAGGCCAACTTTGACAGCGTGCTTGCCGCACTTACCAAGTCGGCAAACAACAATCAGCAGGTGTAATCATGCAAATCATCACTGAAGTTGAACAGGGTTCGCCGGAATGGCTGGCCCTGCGCCTCGGGATCGTCACTTGTTCCGAGTTGGATTGCCTGCTGGTCAACGGCAAGGGCGAGGCCGGGTTCGGCGCTGGCGCGTTCACCTACATGAACACGCTGATCGGTGAGCGCATCACTGGCGAGGCGGCCGATCCCTTCCAAGGCAACCGCCACACCGAGCGCGGCCACGAATTGGAGGGTGTTGCGCGCAAACTCTACGAGCAGCGCAAAGAAGTAAAAACCACTCAGGTGGCAATCGTCCTCAACCACGGCTCCGGTTACTCGCCTGACTCGTTCGTCGATGCCAACGGCCTGACAGAGATCAAAACCAAGTTGCCTAAGTTTCAGGTGGAAGTGATTTTGTCCGGCGAAATACCAAAGGAACACGTCGCGCAATGCCAAGGCGGACTGTGGGTTTCCGAGCGCGAGTGGATCGACTTCGTTTGCTACTGGCCGGGAATGCCGCTGTTCATCAAGCGCGCCTACCGCGATGAGGCAATGATTCGCAAGCTCTCGGAGCGGGTGAAGACCTTCTACGAAATCCTCGATGACCGCATGAACCAAGTACTGGGGATCGCCGCATGATCAGCACCGAGCTCAGCATGATCCAGATGCTCAACCCGCACAGGCACAAACTGGCACTGCTCCAAGAGGCATTCTTGAGTAAGGGCGGGACCATTGAGGTGCTGGAGGGGCCAGCGTTCAAGCCGCCGCCACCAAGGCATGAACCGCCGCCGACTGTGAAGAAGGCCAAGCCACAAAAGAAGGTCGAGCCACCCAGGCAAAAGTGGATCGACAAGATGGCCCAGCGGGATATCGAGCGGGAAGAACGCGCACTCAAGCGCGAACAGGACCGAGCCGACAAACTGGAATACGTCCGCCACCTCGCCCAGACCATGACCTACGCCCAGGCCGTATTGCGCACTGGATTCCCTCTCCGAGAGCTCACCAGGCTCGCCGCGAAGGGAGGGTTCAAGTTCCAGCCAGCGAAGGCCCAGGCCAATAAGGGTGGAAAAATCTTCGATGAAGAACGAGACGCCCGAAACGCAGAAATGATCAGGGACTTCAAGGCCCGTGGCTTCACCCGGAACCAGGCCAGGGAAAGCATCCAGTCCACGTACAAGAACTTCGACCGTCTGCTGGATAAGTTCGGTATCGACTATCCGAAAAGCGGGAAAGGGCCTGAACCGGCCTGCTTCGACAAGAAAAAGCTGGGGTAAGCTATGGCCGAAACAAAGGAACCGACGGCGGAAGCGCTCAAGCAGCGCCGAAAGCGCGAGAAGGCAGCAGAGACAGCTGCAAAGCTGGGCATCGAGAAGTTCACGGTTGAGGTTGCTGGCATCTTCAAGAAGGACCTTCAGCACGTCATGAAAGCCCACGGCATCAACAACCAACAGGACATTCACCAGCGGCTGCTGATGAACCTGATTGCGGCGGACTTCGAGACACAGGCCGCATTGCTGCACATCAAAACGACACCTTTCGTAGTTACTGAAAAGGTGTCGCGACTTATCCGGGAGGCTGGACACAAGTCGCTCGCCAATGATCCGCCCGAGCCTGACGACGAAATCGACATTCCGCAATAACCCCTACCCCACGCTGCGCATCCGGTCCACGGAGGGCGGCGCCTGGCTGGAGATAATCCATGGACAAGAACACGAAGATCCTGATCCCGGAAATCCTCGGAGAATGGACACAACGCTTGCGCTCAGGGAAAACAAACATCTGGAACGAAGCCAGGCATGGCAAGCCGCACACCAATGGCTTGCCGGAGGTCAGGCTTGACCCTCCCGAAACAGGGCTTTATGCCGAGCGTATCGATGGAACTTGGTATTGGGTGTCTGGCTGCGCCAAGTGCAACGGAACAGGTGAGAAGTACAGTTACTCGGTGTGCGACAAGCACAACGTTTGCCGCCTGTGCGGCACTCACCGTTCTAAGCTCACGGAAACACCATGGGGCCACCCTGACGGCTTCACCTGCAAACCCTGTCAGGACGCCGAAGACGCAGTCGCGAAAGCCGAGGCGCTGGCCAAGGTCGCAGAGCGCGACTACGACGAGTGGGATTATCGCGCCCAAGACGAATGCAAGTGCCCTCACTGCGCAACGGTGATTCACATCGAGTCGGAAGACTACGGCGACAAGAACATGGCCTGTGACACCTGCGGCGGCGAATTCGAACTGGTCACCGAGTACACTGTTCAGTTCACCACCACCGTGATTGGCGAGCGCATCACTTCCTGATCCGGCCTCATGCCGGGCCATCAACCAATAGCCCACAAACTAGAATCACGCCAGTTGCGAGGACGTCTTTGTCCCCTCCACAGAGTTTCGGTGGAGCCACGCGGGCCTTAGATTCCTACGCTTTCAAAGCCTTCATTTTTTTGAGTGAATCTAAAGCGGTAGCTAGCCGATCGAGGATTAGGTTGCCTTCCTGCTTCTCCGCGGAAACAAGATAGAGGATTTGACTCGCCGCTTCGACCGCGGTTCTGGCTTCATAAAGTTGTATATAAATTTCTGAATCAACTCCTTGTATTGACATAGCTTCCTTCAAATGAACCTCAGATTTGGAAAGGTCAGCTTTTATAGCGTCAACGAGGTTCCGCGACGCACCTAGCTTGGTCACACCTTCTAATCCTGAGACAACTCTGGATTTCGCATCCTCTACAGCCTTTATAGCTCGCACCAACGCTCCGCGTCTTGCCTCAATATCGGCGTTTCTTCTGAATCTGGAATCTCTGTTAGCGATCCAAATCGCCGCCAGTATCGCCACGATCGATCCTACTGCTTGCACCCAAGACGCCAATCCTGGGTGATGTTCAATCCAATACGAAACACATTCCCAGCTCATAAACCACCTCCCCCGAAAAGACCCGGAACTATACCGGCGAGGATCTTCTATGTCCGCACAACAGAAGAAACACCCCTTCGATTTCAAAACTCAATACGGACTCGGCTTCAATCCTCAGGACGATGAGATCGTTGTCGACTTCTTCTGCGGTGGCGGCGGTGCCGGTACCGGGCTGGAAATGGGCCTGGGCCGCACGGTGAACGTCGCGAAAAACCACAGCCCGCAGGCGATCAGCATGCACACGGTGAATCACCCGGGCGCGGTGCACTACACCACGGACGTCTTCGATGGTGATCCGGATACGGAATGCGGCGGCAAGGCCGTTGGCTGGTTTCACATGTCGCCGGACTGCACGCACCACAGCCAGGCCGCCGGCGGACAGCCGCGCAAGCGCGAGATCCGGAACCTGTCATGGATCGGCCTGAAGTGGGCCGGCAAGAAGATGCCCCGCGTGATCAGCCTGGAGAACGTGAAGCAGATACTTCAATGGGGACCGCTGATCGCCAAGCGCTGCAAAGTTACCGGCCGCGTTGTCAAACTGGGCGGCGATATCGCCGAGCCTGGCGAAGTGGTCCCGGTCCACCAGCAGTTCCTGGTGCCTGACCCGAAACGCCGCGGGCAAACCTGGGCTGTGTTCGTCGCCGAGCTGAAGCGCCTGGGATATGCCGTGGAGTGGCGTGTGATCAGGGCCTGCGACTTCGGCGCGCCGACCAGCCGGGAACGCCTGTTCATGATCGCCCGCTGCGACGGCCAGCCGATCGTGTGGCCGGAGCCAACCCATGCGAAGAGCCCGGTCAAAGGCCAGCAGAAGTGGAAGACCGCCGCCGACTGCATCGACTTCAGCGACCTGGGCAAAAGTATCTTCGGCCGCAAGAAGGACCTGGCCCCGGCCACGCTGCGCCGTGTCGCCAAGGGCATGAAGAAGTTCGTCATCGACAACCCCGCGCCGTTCATTGTGCCGATCGCGAATTGGTCGGGCGAACTGGCGCAGTCGTCGGCCGAGCCCTTGCGCACCATTACCAGCTGGCCCCGCGGCGGTTCTTTCGCTATGGCGAGCCCGGTTATTGCGCCCGCCACGCATCAAGGCAGCGTCAGGGTCAACGATCCCATGGAGCCGTTGCCTACCGTGACGTGTGCCAACCGCGGCGAGCTGACGCTAATCAGTCCGGTGTTGGTCGGTGCAGGCGGGCCGGCATATGGCGGCAAGCCCATGGCGGCGGATTCGCCTGTCGGCACACTGATGACGCAGAACCACCGCGCCGTTGCCACCGCCTTCATGGCCCAGATGAACGGCGGCTTCAACACCACCGTCGCCAAGAGCATCGAAGACCCGATGACCACGGTGACCAACACCGGCAGCCAGCAGCAGCTGGTGGCGGCGAACCTGGTTCACTTGCGCGGCAACTGCGACGCACGGGACGTTAGCGACCCGCTGCACACCATCAGCGCCGGCGGCCAGCACCACGGGTTGGCCAGCGCATTCATGGAGCGGGCATTCGGCGCCAGCGTCGGGCAGGGCCTGGAAGAACCCGCGCCAACCATCACGGCAGGCGGCGGCGGGAAAAGCTCACTGGTTTCACTGAAGCTGTCACCGGAGCATGAAGCCGGCGCGCTGCGGGTGGCTGCGTTCCTGATCAGCTACTACGGCACCGAGAACATCAGCGCCTGTGATGCGCCAGCGCCGACGATCACCACCAAGGATCGCTTGGCGATGGTCACAGTGATGGTCAAGGGCACCCCGTACGTCATCGTCGATATCTGCCTGCGGATGCTGAAGCCGTCCGAGCTGTACAAGGCCCAGGGCTTCCCCGCCGACTACATCATCAGTCACGGAGCCGACGGCAAGTCGTTCACCAAGACCCAGCAGGTCCACATGTGCGGCAACAGCGTCAGCCCGCCGCCGATGGCTGCGCTGGCCCGGGCGAACGATCCGTGGCGCGTCGAGAAACGGCAGGCAGTCGCGGCATAAATCATGGCCATGGAACGGCCGAGATCCACTCGGCCAGCCAGGTGACAGCGCGAAAAATCAGGTCGATCAGGATCTGGTACATCAGGTCTTCAATTGCGCGTTTCATGCGGCAGCGCTCCGATATGGGTACGCATCAAGCCTGAGGCATCAATGCCTCGGTATGCGCACCTAGGATGGCGCCCGCGCAACAACCAATCCTCTTGTGGGTTTTCCACTCCCCCACTCCACCGCCCGGGCATGCCCCGGCAAGGAATCCCCGTGATCAACTTGTTCTGGCGCATCGTCGCCAAGCTGCTTGCGCGGCCGGCGGTTGCCGACTGGCTTATCGCCCGCGCCCAACGCACCCCGTACCTGCACATCATGTCCGCCGACGGCGCCGAGATGTACATGGGCCGCTGGTGGCTGTTCAACCCATACAGCCGGGAGACGCACAAGCCGGCGCTGTGGTGGTGCCCTTAGTCTCTCCGCATTCACCACATCATGCGTCCGGACGAGGACCGGGATCTGCATGATCACCCCTGGAACGCTCGAACCATCATCCTGCGCGGCTGGTACACGGAGGAGCGCCTGGAACTGGCGAGCACCGCCGACTGGCTCTCAGACCGGCCGACCCTGGTTTTGCAGGATGACGAGGTCTACAAGATCTCGATGAAGACCCGAACCCCATCCGACACCGCCGACCTCCACCACGGCGAGTATCACCGTATCGACCAGGTCTCGCCTGGTGGCGTCATTACTCTCTTCATCACCAGCAAGTGGCGCGGTGACTGGGGATTCCTCGTAAACGGCGTAAAGGTGCCTTGGCGCACCTACACCGGTACCGACAACTGATTGGAGAATGCAGGATGAGCGACGCGCATTGCAACAAACTGCCCCAGCGCAAAGCCTTGGGCCTCGTGACGCATGACAACACCGGCGGCCCGTTCGTGGTCGAGTGCCAGGGCTGCGGTGAGGTCTACCCCAGCTTCCATTGCCTTGGCGGTGACCAGATCGCCGACACCGGCGACTACGACGACGCGCGCTGCCCACATTGCGATCAGGTCGACCCGGAAGAATGCGATAACGCCGCCTTGGCTTGGAACACTCAGCAGTTGAAGATCAACGAACTGCAGCTGCGCCTGAACGCAGCGGATCAACTGAACGACGAGCTTAAGTCCAAGCCGGCCGATAGCCGCATCATCACACTGTCGGGCTGCGAGTTCAGCGAACAGGAACTCATAGGCACAGCCGTTCGAATGGTGACCGGCACCAGTCGGCGCGGCACGCTGCGCTGGGTAGCGATGAAGGACGCGTTCTGCTGCGGATCTGGTGTCGCGCACGCGCTCTGCCGGCGGTTCGGGTTCGACCCCGACGAAACGGTGAAGCCGTGAGTGGCGCCGGTCTCTGGATGGTCAACGTCCGTATGCGGCGAGTGGAAGGAATCGAGCTGCATGCCCGAGCGCTTCACGGGCGCCAGTCTGGACCGAAGTGCTACCAAGGCCCAGGCCGGACGTACATGCTCCACGAAAACCAGGTCCATACCTCGCGCGCTTCGGCCCTAGGCGCTTTGAATCGCAGCCTGAAAGCCATCTACGAAGATAGAAACCTGAAGCAGCAGAAGCTGTTTGCCGAAATTGCTTCAATCGCGGCTGAGCTGGAGCATGAGCAAAAGTCAGCGCCCGCTGCATAGGAGTACATCCGTACTCCTCCCGCAAAACCCGTAACCCCTCCCCCTTCAAAGTCAGCCGCTATAGCGGCAAGGACGAACTCGCCCATGAAAAGAACAGTCGTGCTCACCGGCAAGGCCGTCGTGAGCTTCCGAAAGGTCATTAAAGAAATTGATGACGCCGAGGTCGCGGAGCTGCTTGCCAGCAATGACCTTCGTGAAGCTCAGATTGACGATGATGACCTGCTCGACATTGAGTGGATCCATGACGATGTCGACATGAAGGTGACGCCATGAGCCGAAGCGGATACAGCGATGATTGCGGTGGATGGGATTTGATCTGCTGGCGCGGCGCAGTGTCATCGGCGTTGAAGGGCAAGCGCGGCCAGGCCTTTCTGATCGAACTGCGCGACGCAATGGACGCGATGCCGGACAAGCGCCTGGTGGCGGACACGCTGGAAGCTGATGGGCAGTTCTGCACCCTCGGTGTTCTCGGCGCGAAGCGCGGTATCGACATGAGCAAGATCGATGCGCACTGCCGAGAAACAGTGTCGGGCGCTTTCGGAATAGCTCCAGCCATGGCCGCCGAGGTCGTTTTTGAGAACGACGAATGTGGCTGGAACGAAACCCCGGAACAACGCTGGCAGCGGATGCGCAAATGGGTAGACAGCCATATCAAAGAGGTGACGCCATGACCGCAATCAAGGAACGCCCGATTCTATTCGGCGCGCTGATGGTGCGCGCCATCCTGGAAGGCCGGAAGACAGTCACGCGGCGCGAGGTGAAGAAACGCGCGGCGCTGGATTGCTTGGCGGCTGGGTTTGAACCTGCCTTTCTGGCACTGCCCGGCAATGCCGATCTCTGCCCCTACGGCAAGCCAGGCGACCGGCTGTGGGTGCGCGAGACGTGGTACTGCGATCACTTCGAAGTAATGCGCGGGCCCTACCTCAAACCGGATGATCTGAACGTCAGCGAAGCAATCGACGACGGGACGCTGGTCTACGCCGCCGACGGGCTGACGCCGTATGAAGCCGATCAGCCAATCTGGAAGCCATCGATCCACATGCCGCGCTGGGCATGCCGCATCCTGCTGGAGATCACCGACGTCCGCGTCGAGCGGTTGCAGGACATCAGCCGCGCCGATATCCGGGCGGAAGGCCTGCAATGTCCGCCGGAACTGGGCAGTGACGATGTGTCACCCAACTACCGCGATTGGTATCCCGCGGCGTGGCGGGAACTTTGGGAATCCATCAACGGCGTCGAATCCTGGGACGCCAACCCGTGGGTCTGGGTCGTCGAGTTCAAGCGGGTGACGCCATGATCCTACCCCTGCTCTACATGGCCCACCTGATCTACAGGGGGCCGAGGCCATGAGCGCGCAAGTCCTCGATCCCTGCAGCGCCAGCCGCATGATGTGGTTCGACAAGGGCGACCAGCGCGCCCTGTTCGGCGACATCCGCGATGAAGAGCATGTGCTGTGCGACGGCCGGGTGCTGAAGGTTGAGCCCGACGTCATCATGGATTTCCGGAATCTGCCCTTCCCCGACGACAGCTTCAAGATGGTCGTGTTCGATCCACCGCACCTGGTCCGCGCTGGCCGCGAGAGCTGGCTCCGATTGAAATACGGAATCCTCACTGACGACTGGCGCGACGACCTGCGAAGAGGCTTCGCCGAGTGCTTCCGCGTGTTGCGCCCTGGCCAGTTTCTGATTTTCAAATGGAACGAGACCCAGGTGCGAGTGAGCGAGATTCTGGCACTCACCGATGAACAACCGCTGTTTGGCCACAAGTCCGGTAAGCGCGAAAAGACGCACTGGATCACCTTCATGAAACGCCACTAACCCCAATCCACCTACAGCCTGCCGGTGAACGGCGGGCGAGGACTCCCCATGCCCGCAAGAAAGCTCTTCGAGATCCTGATGGCCGGACTGTTGTACCTGCTGGTCACCCTCCTCTGGTTCGCATATGCGGCGCCAGAAATGATTGAGCGCGGTACCGACGCTGCACTGATTACCGGCGGCTTCGGCACGATGGTCTGGCTCGCTGCGACCGGCTGCATCGTAATTTACATCATCCAGAAGGCGCGCCCATAACCGCGCGCCGCCAATGCCGCCACGCGCGGCTCGGAGCAGCTCATGAGCATCCAGTTTCTATCCCACGAGGAGGTTTGCGAGCTGACCGGCGCGCGAACCAAGGCAGGGCAGATCCAAAATCTGAAAAAGAACGGCGTTCGGCACACGATCAAAGTGAACGGGTGGCCGAGTGTTACGGCCATGGCCGTGACCGCAGTCGGCATTTTTGAAGCAGAAAAACCCGTGTGGACACCACGTAAGGCTGGCTGAGATGGGACGAAGACCGAGCAAACCCGGCTCCATAGCCCGGCTGCGTGAGCGCAAGAAGCGCAGCGGCCGAGTGTATTACTACTACGACACTGGCGGGAAGGACCGCAAAGAGATCCCGCTGGGCAGCGACTACGGACTTGCGATCATGGCGTACGCCAAGCTTGAGCGCGATCGCACCGCGACCGACCTGGTTGCGAAGGTGATCACCTTCCGCTACGTCGCTGAGAAATACATGGTCGACGTCGTTCCGACGAAAGGCAAGCTGACGCAACTGGACAACCAACGGGAAGTGAAAAACCTGATCGCGTTCTTCGATGATCCGCCGGCGCCTTTGGAAACAATCGAACCTCTCCACGTTAGGCAGTACCTCACCTGGCGCAAGGCCGCGCCAGTCCGGGCGAACCGGGAAAAGGCTCTGCTCAGCGCAATATGGAATTTTGCCCGGGACAAAGGCTACACATCCCTCGCCAACCCGTGCGCAGGGATCAAGGGAAACAAGGAGACCGGGCGGAACACTTACGTCGAGGACGAGCTGTTCAAGCGCGTCTACGACAAAGCAGACCTCGGCCTGCGTGATGCGATGGACCTTGCCTACCTGACGAGCCAACGGGTGACCGACACTAGGCTGATGGACGAGAGGGATCTGCGCGACGGGCAGCTCTGGGTGCTGCAGGGGAAGACGAAGGCGAAGCTTCGGATTGAAGTGACCGGGGAACTGAAAGCCTTGATAGACCGGATCATGGCCCGAAAATCAGCACACAAGGTGCGTTCAACGCGGTTGATCGTTACGGAGGACGGCACACCGATGACGGTTGCCATGTTGCGAAGGAGGTTCGATTTAGCCAGGGAGGCGGCCGGGGTCGCGAAATCGGAGTTCCAGATGAGGGATTTACGGGCAAAAGCCGGCACCGACAAGGCGGAATCGACCGGTGACATTCTCCAGGCGAGAGATCAACTTGGGCATACGACCGTCGTAATGACTGAACAGTACATCCGGAATCGGATAGGCAAAAAGGTATCGCCTACGAGGTAATTGCGGACCACTGTCAAAATTGCGGACCGGAAACGAACAAGGGTTTGCGTTAGCTTTCGCTAGCAAACCCTTGATTTTAGATGGTGCCCGAAGCCGGAATCGAACCGGCACGCCCTTACGAGCGGGGGATTTTAAGTCCCATGCGTCTACCAGTTTCGCCATTCGGGCGGTAGCGCGGCCAAGCCGTGTGAAAACTGCCAGATGTGCATCTGACAGGATCGAGGCTGGTGCAACAGAGGGGGAAATATATACATCCCTCCCCGGTGAAGCAAGGATGCCCTTGCCCTTTTAAAGACAAAACCTTTCACTGCTTCTTGAATAAAAAAAGCTCTGTAGATCATGGATCTACAGAGCTTTTAAAAGTGGAGGCCGAAGTCGGAATCGAACCGGCGTAGGTGGATTTGCAATCCACTGCATAACCATTTTGCTATTCGGCCTCAAGACGCTTGATGTAATGCAACCACACCAACCGCATACAAACTGATCAGGACAAGAGCTCGCCATTAGCGAGCTATCTCCTTGAAAACATTAGGTTTTTTAACACCCCAATGCGTTCGATGGGCGCAATTATGTACTCATTTGCCTGGACTGACAACCCCTTGATTTCAAAAAAAATTTAGCTGACGGCCGGCCTTCCGGCTCTCTTTACCCGGCAATACCACTGAGCGAAACCCGTCCCACGTCCGGCTCATCGGAAACCGCCAAAGCCAACGGAACAACCCCGTGCGCCCTCGGTTCATTCCTTATGTCGTCCCTGGATTAATAAGGAGAATCATCATGACCGAACGTCCAAAACTGGTGGCGAGCCGGGCCCCGGTTCCCACGCCTTCGCACCCTAATCTCGGCACGCCGGAGCGTTTGGTGTCGCTGGTTGCAGGTTCATTGCTGATCGCCAACGGCTTGCGCCAAGGGGGCCTGAAAGGTTGGCCGCAGGTGCTGCTAGGTGCGTGCGCGGCCTGGCGTGGCTACAGCGGTACATGCAGGGTCAAGCGCGCGTTGACCCACAGCCCGTTCGAGCAAACCTTCGAACAGGATCGCGACTGGGACGGCAGCAAAGTCATCTCCCGCAGCATCACGGTGGGCAAGCCCAGGGAAGAGGTGTTTGCGTTTTGCCACAACCCGGCCAATCTCGGGTCGTTGATGCCCTGGGTCGATGCCATCGAGCAGACCGGCGAGCGCACCTATCGCTGGGTCGCCCATGGGCCGATGGACAAGACCCTGCACTGGGACCTCGAAGAGTGCGAGCCCAAGGAGGGCCGCAAACTGCACTGGATCGCCGGGCCGGATAAACGATTCAAGCATGACATCCAAATGCATTTCAGCGATGCGCCGGCCGGCCGCGGTACCCAAATCAAAGTCATCGTCGCCTGCCAGACGCCCCTCGGCGCGGCTGGCTACGCCCTGGCTGCGGCCATTTCACGGTTCTCGGACAAAGCCTTGCTGAACGTGTTGCGCAGCATCAAGCAACAGCTGGAGACCGGGGAAGTGAGTACCAACAAAATGCGCGAGCAAACCAAGGATTTTCTCTTCGTGCACCCGGCCAGCAACGCGACTCAAGCACCGGCCAATGATTCTCCCACTGACAAATCCGGACTCAACGGAGGTACCGTCTGATGCGCGCACTGACTTGGCAAGGCCCCAACTCATTACAAGTCGAGACCGTCGACGACCCGTCCATCCTCAACCCCCGCGATGCCATCGTGCGAGTCATTCTGTCATCAGTCTGCGGCTCGGATTTGCACCTGCTCGGCGGTTACGTACCGACCATGCAGGCCGGCGATATCATTGGCCATGAATTCATGGGCGAAGTGGTGGAAACCGGCTCGGCTGTCACCCAATTCAAGAAAGGCGACCGGGTTGTCACGGTGTCGATTGTCGGCTGCGGGGAATGCGAGCACTGCCAGCGCTCGGACTTTTCCTGCTGCGACAACTCCAATCCGAACCCCACCGCTACAGACATTGCCTACGGCCAGCCAGCTTGCGGCATCATTGGCTACAGTCATGCCTTTGGCGGTTACGCCGGCAGCCACGCGACTTACATCCGCGTGCCTTTCGCCGACGTCAACCTGTTTACCATCCCCGACGGCGTCAGCGACGAACAGGCGGTGTTCGTCTCCGACGCAGTGCCCACCGGTTATTTCGCCGCCGACAATGCCGACATCCAGCGCGGCGATACAGTGGCCGTCTGGGGCTGCGGCGGAGTTGGGCTGATGGCAATCTCCAGCGCCTATCTGCTGGGCGCCGAACGAGTGATCGCCATCGACCGCTTTCCCGATCGCTTACGCCTGGCCGAAGAAAAGGCTGGCGCCATCGCCCTTAATTACGAGACCACCGATGTGCACGCCGCCTTGCTGGAGCTGACCGGCGGCCGCGGACCGGATCGCTGCATCGATTGCGTCGGCATGGAGGCCCACGGCACCGAGGTCGATTATTTCTACGACAAGACCAAGCAGATGCTGCGCCTGCACACCGAGCGCGGAACCGTCCTGCGCCAGTCGATCCGCGCCTGTCGCAAAGGCGGGACGGTGTCGGTGGTCGGGGTGTATGGCGGCTTGCTGGACAAATTCCCGATGGGGGCGATCGTCAACAAATCCCTGACCCTGCGTTCGGGCCAGCAACCGGGACAGCGCTACGTGAAGCGGTTATTCGAGCACATCCAGAAAGGTGAGCTGGACCCCTCCTATCTGCTGACCCATCCCATGGGGCTGGAGCAGTCGGTGGAGGGCTATGGAATGTTCAAGGACAAGCGCGAGAATTGCTTGCGCGCGGTGTTTCGGCCGGAGTGAAGCGCCACTGGGAACCCTGGGGCGAGAGCGCTTGAATCTCGCCCGGGGTTAACCGCACTCGCATCAAGCACTGCATTTTTTTCTTGCCCATATCGACGCACTGTCGGATAAGACACAGCCTTAACCGCCTTGCGAGTCTGCCCATGCCCCGTGTTGGTATCCCGAAGGGTTCCAGTGTCCGCCTGCTCGTCTTGCTGTTGTTTTCGATTCAACTGGTTTCCATGGGCGCCATGGAAATGAGTGGGCCGTTCTGGCCCGTTCATCTGCGGCAACTGACCAGCAACGATGCACTGTTCAGCTTCGCCAGCACGGCGGTGTACGTCGGTCCGATGCTGGGCATCATCCTGACCAGCGCCTTATGGGGCCGCGTCGGTGATCGCTACGGGCACAAGCTGATGATGATCCGTGCGCTGGCGGGCCTCTCATTGACCCAACTCGGGCTGGCGTTGACCAGCGATATCTGGATAATCCTCATCCTGCGTTTCCTGCAAGGTGCTTTCGCCGGTTATATCGCCCCGGCCCAGGCCTATGGGGTAAGCATCGAGGCACCGTCGCGACGGGCCAGGCTGTTTGCCATCCTGCAGATTTCCACGAATGTCGGCTCGTTGCTGGGGGCGGTGGTGGGCGGGCTGATTCTGGACCAGGCAACGTTTTTCTGGATCAACATCGTGGCCTCCGGCTTATGCGCCTTGTGCACGGTGGTGGCGGCATTGACATTGCCCTACGTGGCGCCGGTGATAAAGGTTTCTTCGGCAGACAATGAGACCGAGTCCTCGCGGCGCGGCCTGTTCAACCCCGCGACGGCTTGGTTGCTGGGCATCATGGGCCTCCTGCTGCTGGCCCGGATGCTGCCGCAGACGTCATTTTCCCTGTATGTGGCTTCAACCTTCGAGATCAGCAATGCCATGGTCGGGCTTTGCTACGGCTTGCTGGCCCTGGGGTTCATTCTTTGCGCGACGTCCTGGTCGCGCTACTTCGAACAGCGCAACCCGGCGCAAACGCTGCACGCCATGACCGGCATCGTGTTGAGTTGCATTGCTGTCACCGCCTTGGCCGGCCTGACTCGGCAGCCAATGATCTTCGCCCTCGCCTATTTCATCTGGGGCTTGCTGTTGGGCGCGACAACGCCCGTGCTGACGGCACTCATTTCCAAGAGTACCGACAACAGCCGTCAAGGCCAGGTGCTGGGTTTGTCCCAAGGCGTTTCGCAGACGGCGTCCATCATTGGGATTTCCCTTGGCGCCTTACTCAGCCAAGTCTATGGCCTGCAAAACATTTATCTCTACGTCTGCCTCGCCTATGCAGTGGCGCTGATGCCATTGATCCTGCTGCGCTACAAACCGCTCGGGATACTCGGCAAGGCCGGCGAGTAGCGCCAACGCACCCTAAATGCCCCCACCGGCAATATGACCTTGCGCGGCACTGAGCGCCTCCACTACCATTGGGAATAATTCTCACTATCAAAAAACACAACAGCCATGAACGATCCAGGGTCAGTGGTCAATGATTGTCACCTGCGCACCGTCGCAGACCTCTATAGCGGACACCATGGCTGGTTGTACGCCCGGCTTTACCGAAAACTGGGCAACGCGCTGGACGCCGCCGACCTGGCCCATGACACCTTCATTCGCATACTCGCCTCGAAGGTGGCGGTGATCGAAGAACCGCGGGCGTACCTGAGCTGTGTCGCCGGGGGCATCCTGGTCAACTGGTTCCAGCGCAAGGCACTCGAGCGTGCTTATCTCCAGGCGCTGGCTTCGTTGCCGGCGCCTGAAGTGCCTTCGCCCGAGCGACGCTTGCTGGTGCTTGAGGCGCTGTACGAGATCGACGCCATGCTCGATACCCTGCCGACTCAAGTAAAGCGGGCGTTCCTGCTCTCCCAACTCAACGGCCTGAAATATGACGACATCGCCACGCAACTCGGCGTTTCGCTGATCACCATCAAGCGCTACATGAAACAGGCTTTCCTGCACTGCCTGATGCTGGTGGACTGAATGCAACTTCACGACCAAGCGCTCGACCCGGCCATCCTCAGCGAAGCCGCCGACTGGCTGATGCGCCTGAGCGAAGGCAGCGTCAATGACGCCGAACGCCAGGAGTGGGAACGCTGGCGAGCCAGCAGCCCGGCACACGGCCAGGCCTGGGCCCGGGCCGAGCTACTGCTGTGCAAGCTGCAGGGCTTGCCCCCTGCGCTGGCGATGGCGGCACTGGACCGCCCCAGCAATCCCTCTCGCCGTGCCGCCATGGGTAAGCTGGCCACCCTGCTCGCCCTGGCTCCCTTGGCCTGGGGCAGTTGGAAGCTCAATGATTGGCAGCAGTGGACCGCTGATTATCGCGCCCCCGTGGGCGAGCGGCGCGACGTGACCTTGGCCGACGGTAGCCTCGTCACCTTGAACACCGATACCGCGATCGATGTGTATTTCGACGAGCGCCAGCGCCTGCTGCTGTTGCGCCGCGGCGAGGTACTCGTCCAGACCGCGGCGGATCCGTCACCGGTGGCGCGCCCCTTCCGAGTACAAACCAGCGAAGGCCGGATGCAGGCGCTCGGGACACGCTTCAGCGTCCGCGAAGAAGCCGGACACACGCGTCTCGCGGTATTGGAAGGCGCCGTGCGCATCGAAGTCAGGGGCATCGGTGAGCAAGTGGTCGAGGCTGGCCAAGCCAGCGGTTTTACCGCACGGGGCATCGATGGACTGAAACCTGTCGACAAGTCCTCGCTGGCCTGGGCCCGCGGCATGCTGATGGCCGACAACATGCGCCTGGGGGACTTCATCAACGAACTGAGCCGCTATCGCAACGGTGTCCTGCGCTGCGATCCGGCCATCGCCGGCTTGCGCATATCCGGTGCATTTCCTGTCAACGACACCCGCCGAACCCTGAAGATGCTCGCCCAGACCTACCCCATCAGCGTGACGTCCCGCCTCGGCGATTATTGGGTCATGTTGGCGCCGGCGTGAATCCGAAAAAATAATCGTGCGGGGATGATACTTTTTTCAATCCTGGCTGGCTTAGAGAACAAACCCTCTACACAGGATCCTCCCGCCATGCCCGTTGCCCGCTCCCTGCGTTCGGATCGCAAGCTGAATCTGGCGATTCGCAGTGCCATGCTCAGCGTCGCGCTTACCACCTTGAGTCCAGGTACCTGGGCGGCCCCGGGCGCGCCGCTGGACAGCGTTGCCAGCCAGTCCTACAACATCCAGCCCGGCCCCTTGGGGGCAACGCTTTCGGCGTTCGCCGTGCAGGCCGGTATCGCCTTGTCGTTCGAACCGTCACTCACACAAGGCTTGAACAGCCCCGGACTGTCCGGCCAGTTCACCGCCCGTGAAGCATTTGCCCGGCTGTTGACGGGCAGCGGCCTGGACCTGGTCGCACGCGACGATGGCAGCTACACCTTGCAAAAACGCGACGGCGACGGCGAGCTGACCTTGTCGCAAACCACGATCAATGCAGCCGAAGTACGCCCCGGGGATTTGCCGGCGGCCTACAGCGGCGGCCAAGTTGCCCGTGGCGGCCGGGCTGGCCTGCTGGGCAACAAAGACTTGATGGACACCCCCTTCAGCGTCAGCAACTACACCTCGACCTTGATGAAGGACCAGCAAGCCGTGACCGCTGCCGATGTATTGGAGCGTGACTCCTCGGTGCGATCGACCGGCCAGGCCGGCGGCATCGTCGATTCGTTTTTCATTCGCGGTTTCCCGGTGGGCGAAGGCAACCTGGGTGAGCTGGCATTTGATGGTGTGTATGGCGTGGCGCCGAACTACCGGGTCTTCACCGAATACGCCGAGCGCATTGAGGTCATCAAGGGTCCGGCTGCGCTGTTGTACGGCATGTCGCCCAACAGCGGCGTCGGTGGTGTGATCAACATCGTGCCCAAGCGCTCGTTGGATCAGGACCTGACCCGGGTGACGGCCAGCTACGCGATGGACACCCAGGCAGGCGGGCATGTCGACATCAGCCGGCGCTTCGGCGAGGAACGCCGCTTCGGTGTGCGCGTCAACGGCAGTCTGCAAGGTGGCGACACAGCGATTGACAAGCAATCGCGTGATGTCGGTATCGGCGCCATCTCCTTGGATTATCAGGGCGACCGTTTCAGGACCAGCCTGGACCTGATCAGCCAGGAAGAACAATGGGACGCCCCGTCCCGGCCATTCGCTATCGCGAACGGTGTCGAGGTGCCTTCGGCGGCCAACGGGCGCAGTAACGTGACCCAGGACTGGGGCTGGTCCGAAACCCGCGACAAATCGGCGCTGCTCAGTGGCGAATATGACCTGAGCGACAACCTGACGGTATTCGGCCACGCCGGGGGTGGCAAGTCCGATGTGGCGCGGCTATCGGACCAGCTGCCGACGATTCTGAACGACGCCGGGGACACGCGCTCGACTCCGGGTTATTACAAGTTCGAAGTCGAGCGCTACACCGTAGACGCCGGCGCCCGGGCTCGGTTCGAGACCGGTCCGGTCAGCCACAGCGCTACTCTTCAGGCCAGCCGCTATCGCGATGAACTGCGCCGCGGAATCAATTCTGGCGCCCCGGTCTTTTCGAATATCTATCACCCGGTCGAGCGCGACAAACCGTCCATCGCATCCCCCGATGTGGCGAAGGTGTCAGACACCGAACTGTCCGGCGTGGCCTTGGCCGATACATTGTCGATCCTGGATGAGCGCGCTCAAGTGACGCTTGGCCTGCGCAAACAGAGCATCAAATCGACCAATTACAACACTTTCGGAAACGTCACCAGCGCCTACGACGAAAGCGAAATCACGCCGCTGTTCGGCGCGGTGATCAAGCCATGGGAACATGTCTCGTTCTACTACAACTACATCGAAGGCCTGAGCAAGGGCGACACCGCGCCGGCCAATGCGAGCAACTCCGGGGAAACATTCAAGCCGTACATCTCTCGCCAGCAGGAAGTCGGGGTCAAGGTCGACTACGGCACTTTCACCTCGACCCTTGCGCTGTTCCAGATCAAGAAGCCTGCCGGCGAGTTGACCAACGGCACCGCAGGTAACGTGTACTCCGTGCAGGGCGAACAACGCAACCGCGGTATCGAACTGAACATGTTCGGCGAACTGCGCGAAGGCACGCGCCTGTTGGGCGGCGTCACTTTGCTCGACGGCGAACTCACCAAAAGCGGCACCGCCGCCAATCGCGGCAACAAACCAGTGGGGGTGCCTGAAGTGCAGGCCAACCTCTGGGCCGAATGGGACACCCCGTGGGTACAAGGCGTGACGCTGACCGGCGGGGCAATCTATACCGGCAGCCAGTACGTCAATCAGGCCAATACCCAAGAACTCGATCCGTGGACGCGCTTCGATGCCGGCGCCCGCTACAGCACCGTGCTCGATGGCCGGCCTACAACGTTGCGCGCCACGGTGCAGAACGTGTTCGATCGCGAGTATTGGTCCGGCGTCGCCTCCTACGGCGCGTTCTCCCAAGGCGCGCCGCGCACCCTCTTGCTCTCGGCGACAGTCGACTTCTAATTGCACTTCGCCCCGGCAGCGCGTGCACCGCTGCAGGGGCTGGTACTGACAAGGTTCAAACAATGCTGATTCCACCCCTGACGCGTTCATCGCTCACCGCCTGGCTGCTGGGTGCCGCAACCCTGCTGCTGAGCGGTTCTGCTTTTTCAGACACCCCGCCCGCCACCAAAACCACCGTCACCGACTTGCTCGGCCGCCAGGTCCAGGTGCGAATTCCGGTACGCCGGGTGATTCTCGGCGAAGGCCGCCAGTTGTATCTGGTGGCGGCATTGGACACCGACAACCCGATCCGCCGCATCGTCGGCTGGCGCAAGGATCTGATCCAGTCCGATCCGGATACCTACGACGCCTACCTGCGGCGCTATCCGGCGATTGCCAAGGTCCCGACCTTCGGCGGTTTCGAAGACGGTACCTTCGACATCGAGCAAGCGATCAGCCAGCAACCGGATGTGATCGTCCTCAACATCGAAGCCCAACACGCCACCGAGGACGCTCGCTACATCGAGAAGCTCGATGCGCTTGGCATCCCGGTGGTCTACGTGGACTTTCGCAATAACCCGATGCAGAACACCGAGCCGACCATGCGCCTGTTCGGCCAGTTGTTCGGCGAAGAGACCCGCGCCGAGGCATTCATCGCCTATCGCAACCAGCAGATCCGTCGCGTCACCGATGTGATCCAGGCCCGCCAGCCGCCCCGACCCAAGGTGTTCATCGAGCGTATCGGCGGCTACACCGACGATTGCTGCCTGAGTTTCGGCAATGAAAACTTCGGTCGCTTCGTCGAGCTGGCCGGTGGGCGCAACATTGCCGGCTCGATAATTCCCAACACCTTCGGCCAGTTGAACGCTGAGCAAGTGATCGTCGCCAACCCGGAACAGGTGGTGGTCACCAGTGCCAACTGGGAGGCCTTTGCCCCAGGCGGGCGCTGGGTCGGCGTGGGGCCGGGGGCCGATCTGGCCGAGGCCCGGCGCAAATTGCAGTGGTACACCCAACGCCCTGCCTACGCCGGGATCAAGGCCCAGCAAACCCAGGAATTCCATGCCATCTGGCACCAGTTCTATAACAGCCCCTATCAGTTCATCGCCATCCAGCAACTGGCCAAATGGTTCCACCCGGAGCTGTTCACCGACCTGGACCCCGACGCTACGTTTCGCGAATTCCATGAGCGTTTCCTGCCAGTGCCCTATGAGCCGGGCTACTTCGTCAGCCTCAAGCCAACGCAGGCCCAACCATGAATGGCCGCATCGATGATATCGCCTTGGGCACGATTTACCGCGAGCAAGTCTGGCGTAAACGCTTGATCCTGATCGGCCTGGCCGTGTTACTGCTGTGTAGCGTGCTGCTGGACCTGGCCCTTGGCCCCGCCAGCTACAGCCTGGATGAAGTGCTGGGCGCGCTGTTCTCTCCTGATGCCGCGGCGCCCCAGGTGCGCGTGGTGATGTGGGAAATACGCCTGCCGGTGGCGCTGATGGCGGTGGCCGTGGGGGCCGCATTGTCCCTGGCCGGCGCGCAGATGCAGACCATCCTCAACAATCCGCTGGCGAGCCCGTTCACCTTGGGCATCTCTGCGGCGGCCAGCTTCGGCGCGGCCTTGGGGCTGGCATTCGGCGTGGCCCTGGTGCCGGTGATCGCCCAGTACATGGTGCCGCTCAATGCCTTTGTCATGGCGATGCTTTCGGCCCTGCTGATTCACGTTCTCAGCCTGCGCCGGGGCATGACCAGCGAAACCATCGTGCTGTTGGGCATCGCCCTGGTGTTCACCTTCAACGCGCTGTTGGCACTGGTGCAGTTTTTCGCCACCGAGCAGGCCGTGGCTGCGGTGGTGTTCTGGACCATGGGCAGCCTGACCAAGGCCACTTGGCCGAAACTCGGCGTGGTCTGCCTGGTCATCCTGGTCACCTTGCCGATCTTTGCCCGCCGCGCCTGGGCGATGACCGCCCTGCGCCTGGGGGATGAAAAAGCTGCGAGCTTCGGCGTCAACGTGCGCAAGTTGCGCTTGCAGACGCTGGTCATGGTCAGCCTGCTGGCGTCGTTTCCCGTGGCTTTTGTCGGCACCATCGGCTTCATCGGTCTCGTGGGTCCGCACATTGCGCGAATGCTGATCGGCGAAGACCAGCGCTTCTTTCTCCCGGCCTCACTGCTGACAGGGGCCTTGATCCTGTCGGCCAGTTCGGTGGTCAGCAAGACCCTGATACCTGGAGCGATTTTCCCCATCGGCGTGGTCACGTCGCTGATCGGCGTGCCGTTTTTCATCTCACTCATACTCGGCGGCAGGAAACAGTCATGGTGACGATCGAGCTGGAAGACGTCGGTGCTCGTTATGGTCGCCGATCGATACTCGAGGGGATCAGTACCCCGCTGCTCAGCGGTGGCGAGGTCGTGGCCGTGGTAGGCCCCAACGCGGCAGGGAAATCCACATTATTCAAACGCATCGCCGGCCTGATCGAAGGCCCGGGCCGGGTTCGCCTGGAAGGTTCGCGCAGGGGCCAGGCCGGTATCTGCTACATGCCGCAGAACCTCAATACCAGCGCGCGACTGACCGTGTATGAATCGGTGCTGCTGGCGCGCAAGCAACAGGCGCCCGGCTGGGCCGTGCAAGCCGATGAGCTGGAAGTCGTCGACCGTATCCTCGAATCCCTGGGCATCGGCGACCTGTCATTTCGTAATCTCGGCGAACTGAGCGGCGGGCAACAGCAATTGGTGTCCATCGCGCAGACGCTGGTGCGCGAACCCGAAGTCCTGCTGATGGATGAGCCTACCAGCGCCCTGGACATGCACCGCCAAGTCCAAGTCTTGAGTTTCATGCGCGCCCTCGCCCGCCAGCACTCGATTCTCCTGTTCATCGCCATTCATGACCTGAACCAGGCGTTGCGCTTCGCCGACCAGGTGCTGGTCATCGCCCATGGAACCCTGCGAGGCTGCGGTCGAAGTGAGGATGTGATTACGGAGCAAATGTTGCGTGAGGTGTATCGGGTCCAGGCTCGGATCGAGCGGTGCTCCCGGGATGAGCGGCACATCATTGTCGATGACGTGGTTTGAAGGGCTGCTCGCCACTGGAATAAGTAAGGTCTTGCAGGTCGCGGGCCGGCGTCGTTATGGGTAACATAACGGCCTTCCCGCAGCCTTTCTGCGACCTGCCCAATAAGCCCATTCCATGCCTTTTGAACTCAGTGTAGACCTCTCCACCCTCGCTATCCTGGCCGTTGTCGCGTTCATTGCCGGTTTCATCGACGCCATTGCCGGCGGTGGCGGCCTGCTCACCACACCTGCCCTGTTGACCGCCGGCCTGCCGCCGCACCTGGTCCTGGGCACCAATAAGCTGAGTTCGACCTTTGGCTCGGCCACGGCCAGCTTTACCTTCTACAGGCGCAAGTTGTTTCATCCACGGCAGTGGACTCACGCGATTGTCGGCACGCTGGTCGGTGCGCTGGCCGGCGCGATCGTCGCCCATTACCTGCCCGCCGAATGGCTGAACAAGATGCTGCCGGTGATTGTCTTTGCCTGCGGCTTGTACCTGCTGTTCGGCGGCACACCCAAGGCGCCGCTGGACAGTGACGCGCCGATCAAGAAGACCTGGCAGTCGCCCCAAGGCTTCACACTGGGTTTCTATGACGGCGTAGCCGGCCCGGGAACCGGCGCGTTCTGGACCGTCAGCAGCCTGCTGCTCTACCCCATCGACCTGGTCAAGGCCAGCGGCGTGGCCCGCAGCATGAACTTTGTCAGCAACATCGCGGCACTGTCGGTGTTCATCTTTTCGGGCCAGGTGGATTGGATCATCGGCCTGAGCATGGGCCTGTCGGTGATGGTCGGTGCCTTCTTCGGCGCGCGCACCGCCATCAGCGGCGGCGCGAAGTTCATCCGCCCGGTGTTCATCACCGTGGTGCTGGGCCTGACCGTGCGTCTAGCCTGGCAACACTGGTTCAGCGTGGCCTAGCCGGCGAGCCACATAGAGGTCGATCAGGTAGCGGGCAATGGAACGCGAGGCCGGCAGTGGCGGCAGGTCGTGAACGTTGAACCATTGGGCGTCCTCGATTTCGTCTTCCTGGGGCACGATGTCGCCCCCGGCGTACTCGGCATGGAAACCCAGCATCATCGAATGAGGGAACGGCCAGCACTGGCTACCCATGTATTGGATGTTCTTCACCTCAAGGCTGACTTCTTCGCGGACCTCGCGCACCAGGCAATCCTCGACCGACTCACCCGGTTCGGCAAACCCCGCCAAGGTGCTGTAGACACCGCTGACGAAACGAGGCGAACGGGCCAGCAGCACTTCATCGCCACGGGTGATCAACACGATCATGCTGGGTGAGATGCGCGGGTAGTGCCGCAGGTCGCACGCCTGACAATGCATCGCCCGCTCCCGCGGAACCTGGCTCATGCGCTGCCCGCAACTGCCACAAAAGCGATGTTCCCGGGCCCAAGTGCCAACTTGCGCCGCATAGCCCAGCACCTTGAACAGCGTGTGGTCGTCCTCGAGCATGAACGCCCGCAGGCCTTTCCAGTTGCAGCCGGGAATGTCCAAGGGGCTGTGCAGTTCCAGCAGGTAGACCGGTTCGCCATCCAGGTGACCGATGCCATGTTCGGCGAGGATCGACAGGTCCTGGCGCTTGAGCCAGTCGCGGGGAAACAACGCGCCGTTGTCATCGTACAAAAAACCTTCCGGGCTGCGAGCCACGGCCCAGCCGCCGGGAAGGTCGGTGTCGAGTACTGCGGTGGTCCAGCGTGAAATCATGATCGATCAATCCAGAAATTCAGGTTTCTGTTTGCTCATATGGGCGGCCATGGCCACGCGCAGGTCGTTGGATTGCAGCATGGCGGCGTTCCACGTGGCGACGTATTCCAGCCCGTCGTCGATGCGGTGATCGCGCATGTAGCTGATCATTTCCTTGGTGCCGGTGATAGCGATCGGCGACTTGGCGGCAATTTCCCGGGCAAGGCCCATCACCCCGTCGAGCAGGCTGGCGGTATCACTGTAGACACGATTGACCAGGCCAATGTCCCGCGCTTCGTCGGCGCCAAAGGTACGTCCCGTATAAGCGAGTTCACGCAGCATGCCGTCCCCGATGATCCGCGGCAAGCGTTGCAATGTGCCAACATCGGCGGCCATGCCGATGTCGATTTCCTTGATGGAGAATTGCGCGTCCTGCGCGGCGTAGCGCATGTCGCAGGCGGAAATCAGGTCGATGGCCCCGCCCAGGCAATAGCCCTGGACCGCCGCGAGTACCGGTTTGCGGCAATTGTCCACGGCGTTGAACGAGGCCTGAAGTTGCAGGATCTTGCGCCGCAGCACGCGAGCGTTGCGGCCAACGTCCTTGCCCAGTTCGTTAGCCACTCCAGCCAACATCATCAGGTCGATGCCGGACGAAAAGTGCTTGCCCGCACCGCTCAGGACCACCACCCGCACTTCGTCGGTATCGTCGACCCACTGGAAGATGTCGATGATCTCAGTCCAGAACGCAGCGTTCATCGCGTTGATCTTGTCCGGGCGATTGATCTGCACATGGGCGATGTTGTCTGCAAGTTCGACGTTGAACGCTTGGTATTGCGACATGGCAGTGATCCTTTACCGTGCTGGAAGAGGCCTGAACTATAACAAGCCAGCGTGAAAGGACGTAGGCAGTGCATCGGCCAAAAGCGGGACTGGTGGCCAGCGAATCCCCCCACAAAAGCCTGACGCGATTATGGTTTGTCGCTTGCCTGCAACTGCCCATCCCACCCGCCGCCCAACGCGGCGATCAACTGCACGCTGGCGATCAACCGACTCTGTTGCAAGCTAAGCACACTGCGTTCGTTGCTCAGGGCGGTGGCCTGGACGGTCACGACGTCGAGGTAGCCGATCAACCCCGCCCGGTATTGGTTCTGCGTCAGGCGCAGGGACTCACGAGCGGCATCCAGCGCTTCCTGGCGAACGCGAGCCTCATCTTCGAGCACCTTGAGCTGGATCATGTAATTCTCGACTTCACGGAACCCGTCGAGCACGGTCTGCCGATAGGTCGCCACGGTCTGGTCGTAGGCCGCGACGCTGCGGTCGACTTCCGCCGAGCGCTGGCCGCCGTCGAACAGGGTCATCGCCAATTGCGGCCCCACCGACCAGAAACGGTTCGGCACGCTCACCCAGTTGTCGTAGGTACTGCTGCTGTAGCCGCCGCTCAGGCTCAGCGTCAGGTCTGGATAATAGGCGGCCTTCGCCACGCCAATATTGGCGTTGGCGGCCATGACCGAGCGTTCCGCCGAAGCGATGTCCGGACGGCGCTCGAGCAACTGCGAAGGCAGCGCCACCGGCACTTGTGGCAGTGTCGGAATGTCCTGGGTTTCGGCCAGGCTGAACTCGGCCGGAGGCAGGCCAATCAGCACGGCAATGGCATTTTCGAACTGGGCCCGCTGCCAGATCAGATCGATCAGGTCGCCCTGGGTGGTCTTGAGCTGGTTTTGCGCCTGGGCCACCGCGTCCTTGCCGGACACCCCGGCGCGGTACTGGTTTTCGGTCATCTTCAGCGAGCGCTGGTAATTGTCGACGGTGGTCTGCAACAAGCGCTTCTGCTCATCGATCACCCGCAACTGCAAATAATTTTGCACCAGCTCCGATTGCTGGCTCAGGCGCATCGCCGCCAGATCGGCAAAACTGGCTTGTGCGCTGGCCTCGTCGGCCTCCAGGGTGCGGCGCAATTTGCCCCAGACGTCCGCTTCCCAGCTCACGCCCGCCTGGGCGCTGTAGGTGTCGCGAATGCCGCTGGAGGAGCTGCTCAGGCTCGAACTGCTGCTGCCGGTGCCCTGGCTGGAGCGGGTCTTGCCGACGGAAAGGTCCACCGTCGGGAAAAACGCCCCACGGGCACTGCGCGCCAGTGCCTGGGCCTGACGATACTGGGCCTCGGCCTGGGCCACGGTCTGGTTGGAGGCGTTGAGCTTCTCCACCAGTTCATTGAGTCGGGTATCCGCGTACAGCTCCCACCAGGCGCCACGGGCCAGGGCGTCGCTGGGGTTGGCCTGGCGCCAGCCCTGGGCCTCTTTGTATTGCACAGGTGCGGCGGCGGCCGGACGCTGGTAATCCGGGCCGATCGCGCAAGCACTGAGCATCGCCACGCACAGCGCCAGGCTCAGTACCCGCGAGCCACGGGCAGTCGCCAGCGGTGCGGCAAGGTTGGAAAGCGAACGGTCGGTCATAGCGGAGTTTCCAGGGCAGCATCAGTGCGCACCCCACGCCAGCGGTTGAAGCGATGGCGCAGGTTATCGAGATAGAGGTAGACCACCGGGGTGGTGTAAAGCGTCAGGACCTGGCTGAACACCAGCCCGCCTATGATGGTCAGGCCCAGCGGCTGGCGCATCTCCGAACCTTCGGCACCGCCGAGCAACAACGGCAAGGCGCCGAGGATCGCCGCCAGCGTCGTCATCAGGATCGGCCGCAGCCGCAACAGGCACGCACTGCGGATCGACTCCAGCGGCGTCTGGCCGGCGCGCTCCAGCTGCAGCGCAAGATCGATCATCAGGATCGCGTTCTTCTTCACCACGCCAATCAACAGGAACAGGCCCAGCAACGAGATCAGGCTGAATTCACTGCCCAGCACGTAGATCGACAGCAACGCGCCCACCCCCGCCGAGGGCAAGGTGGACAGGATGGTCAGCGGATGAATGTAGCTCTCATACAACACGCCAAGTACCAGGTACACCGCCAGCAACGCCCCGAGAATCATGAACGGCTGGCTTTTCTGGGTGGCAGCAAAGGCATCAGCAGTGCCGGCCATCTTCGCGATGACGTCCTCCGGCATCCCAAGCTTGGCAATGGCCCGCTCAATGGCGGCCGTGCCCTGCTCCACCGTGACGCCTTCGGCCATATCGAAGGAAATGCCCTCGGAAGCGAACTGCCCTTCATGACTGACCCGGTCGTCTTCCAGGCTGTTTTCATAATAAGCAATCGTTGACAGCGGGACCCGCGCCCCGTCGGCAGTGATGACCTGGACCTGCTCGAGTGTCTTGGGATCCTGGGCGTATTTGGGGTTGACCTCCATCACCACCTGGTACTGGTTGAGGCTGTCGTAGATCGTGGATATCTGCCGCTGGCTGTAGGCGTTGTTCAACACCGACGTGACCATGTCCATGTCGATACCCAGGCGCTTGGCCTGGTCGCGGTCCACAATCAGCGTGACTTGCTGCGCCCCGCCACCATCACGGGCATCGATGGCGGTGAGTTCCGGCAGGGCGCGGAAAGCGGCGACAACCTTGGGGTACCACTCGCGCAGGGAGGCCAGGTCGGCGCTTTGCAGAATGTAGGAGTATTGCGAGGTGGTCTGCTCGCGACCGCCTCCAAATTGCAGGTCCTGGTCGGCCATCAGCATCAATTGGCCGCCGGGCACCTTGGGCATTTCCTTGCGCAGGCGCTCAATGACTTTCTGCGCGGAAATCCCCCGCTCCTTGATCGGTTTGAGGCGCACCAGCATGAAGGCATTGTTGGTGCCGTTGTTACCGCCGATGAATCCCGCCACGCTCTGCACCGCTTCGTCCTTGAGCACCGCGCGGCGGAAGATTTCCATCTTCGGCTGCATGACGTTGAACGACAGCCCGTCGTCACCGCGCACAAAGCCGATCAATTGGCCGGTGTCCTGTTGCGGCATGAAGGTTTTAGGCACCACCACGTATAACGCGATGTTCACGCCGATGGTCACCAGCAGGCTCAACAAGGTCAGGCGTCGATGGCGCAGCACCCAATCGAGCGTGCGCGCGTAGCCACGGACCATTCGCTCGTTGAGGCCATGGCTCCAGCGCTGCAGGCGATTCTCCTGCCCCGGCACGTGAGGCTTGAGCCAGCGAGCGCAGAGCATCGGCGTGAGCGTCAAGGAGACGATAAGCGAGACGACAATGGCGGCGGCCAGGGTGATGGAAAACTCGCGGAACAGACTCTCGACAATCCCCCCCATGAACAGGATCGACAGGAACACCGCCACCAGCGAGGCGTTCATCGACAGCAAAGTGAAGCCCACCTCTTCGGCACCGAGGTAAGCGGCCTTCATCGGCGGCACACCTTCGTCGATGTGGCGGGAAATGTTCTCCAGCACCACGATGGCGTCGTCCACGACCAGCCCCGTGGCGAGGATCAAGGCCATCAGCGACAGGTTGTTCAGGGAGAACCCGTAGAGGTACATGACCGCGAACGTGCCCACCAGCGACACCGGCACCGCCAGGGTCGGGATCAGCGAAGCGCGGAAGTTACCGAGGAACAGGAATACCACCAGCACCACCAGCGCCACGGCAATCAGCAGGGTCATTTCCGCCTCGTGCAGCGTGGCCTTGATGACCGGCGAGCGGTCCATGGCCAGGTTCAACTTGACGCTGGCCGGCAGCACAGCTTGCAACGCCGGCAGCTGGTTCTTGATTTCGTTGACGGTCTCGATGATGTTGGCGCCGGCCTGGCGGTTGATCACCAGCAGCACGGCGGCATCGTTGTTGAAGAAACCGCTGTTATAGCGATCCTCGACGCTGTCGCTGACCTTGGCGACGTCCTTGAGCCGCAACACCGAACCGTCCTGATAGCGGATGATCAGTGTTTCGTAGTCCTTGGCTTTTTCCAGCTGGTCATTGGCCTGGACTTGCCACATCCGCTTGTCGTCTTCGACCGAGCCCTTGGGCCTGCGCACATTGCTGTCGGCAATGGCCGTGCGCACGTCATCCAAAGCCACGCCGTACTGGTTGAGCAACTGCGGCTCCAGTTCGATACGCACCGCTGGCAGGGAACTGCCGCCGATCTGCACTTCACCAACGCCCGAGACCTGGGACAGGCTCTGCGACAGGATCGTCGAAGCCAGGTCGTAGAGCTGGCCTTTCTCCAACACGTCCGAGGTCAGCGACAACACCATGATCGGCGCCTGGGACGGGTTGACCTTCTTGTAGGTCGGCATGCTGCGCATACCGCTGGGCAGCAAGTTGCGCGAGGCGTTGATGGCGGCCTGCACCTCGCGGGCGGCGCCGTTGATGTCGCGGTCCAGATCAAATTGCAGGATCACCCGCGTGGAGCCCTGGCTGGAGCGGCTGCTCATGGTATTGACGCCGGCGATGGCGCCAAAAGAGCGCTCCAGCGGCGTCGCCACCGTGGAGGCCATCACCTCGGGGCTGGCCCCCGGCAGATTGGCCTGGACCACGATCACCGGGAAGTCCATCTGCGGCAATGGCGAAACCGGCAGCAGGCCGAAGCACACGCCGCCGAGCAGCATGATGGCAAAGCTCAGTAGCATGGTTGCTACCGGGCGACGGATGAAGGGGCCGGAGAGGTTCATCGGCCGCCACCCCAGACATCAAGACACCGGCCACAAGAATTGGCGAGGCTTTTGTGGCGAGGGAGCTTGCTCCCGCTTGAGTGCGCAGCGCTCACAAAAGGGGCCGCTGCGCGACCCAGCGGGAGCAAGCTCCCTCGCCACGAAAAGCACTCGCGGAGTCTGGACGCTGCCATCATACCCCCACCTCTTTCGCCTCAGGCCGGGCAAAGCGCCGCCCCAAGCGGTCGAAATACAGGTAGATCACCGGCGTGGTGAACAGCGTCAGCACTTGGCTGACCAGCAAGCCGCCCACCATCACCAAACCCAACGGCTGGCGCAGTTCGGCGCCGGAGCCGGTGGCGAGCATCAGCGGTACCGCGCCGAACAGCGCCGCCAGGGTGGTCATCAGGATCGGCCGAAAGCGCAACAGCGCGGCCTGGTAGATGGCCGTCTGCGGATCCAGGCCCTGGTTGCGTTCGGCGTCCAGGGCGAAGTCGATCATCATGATCGCGTTTTTCTTGACGATGCCGATCAGCAAGATGATGCCTATGATCGCGATCATGCCCAGGTCATTACCGCTGAGGATCAACGCCAGCAAGGCGCCGATGGCCGCCGACGGCAACGTGGAGAGAATCGTGATCGGATGGATATAGCTCTCGTACAAAACCCCCAGCACGATGTACATGGTCACCACCGCTGCCAGGATCAGCAGCAACGTGCTCGACAGCGACGCCTGGAATGCCTCGGCCGCGCCCTGGAACTGGGTCTGCACGCCTACCGGCATGCCGATGTCCTGCTGGACCTTTTCGATCACATCGACGGCGTGCCCGAGGGCAACGCCCGGCGCCAGGTTGAAGGACATCATCACCGCCGGGAACTGGCCGATGTGGGCAATAGCCAGTTGCGCCTGGCGCTCTTCCACCCGGGCCAGGCTCGACAACCGCACTTGCCCACCATCGGTGGTCTTGACGTGTATCTGGTCCAGGGCCTGGGGACCGATCCGTTCGCCGGCCTGGGCTTGCAGCACCACCCGGTACTGGCTGGCCTGGGTGTAGATGGTGGAGATCTGGCGCTGGCCGAAAGCGTCGTACAGCGCATCGGTGATGTTCGACACGGACACGCCCAGGCGCGAAGCGGCGTCGCGGTCGATCACCAGGTAAACCTGCAAGCCCTTGTCCTGCAAATCGCTGGCGACATCGGTCAGTTCCGGCTGCTGGGCCAAGGCCTCGACCAGACGGCCGCTCCACAGGCTGAGCAACTCGGCGTCCGGTGACGACAGGCTGAATTGATACTGGGTGCGGCTGACCCGGTCCTCGATGGTCAGGTCCTGCACCGGTTGCATGAACAGGCGGATGCCCACCAAACGGTCCAGCTGCGGCTGCAAGCGAGCGATGATCTCGGTAGCGCTGTCGTCCCGTTCGCTGTGGGGCTTGAGGTTGATCAGCAAACGCCCGCTGTTGAGCGTGGCGTTGTCGCCATCGACGCCGATGTACGACGACAGGCTTTCCACCGCTGGGTCGGTGAGGATGACCTTGGCCAATTGCTGCTGGCGCTCGCTCATGGCGGCAAAGGATATCGATTGCGGCGCTTCGGAAATGCCCTGGATCACGCCGGTGTCCTGTACCGGAAAAAAGCCCTTGGGCACGGCCAGGTACAACACCACCGTCAGCACCAGACTGCCCAAGGCCACCAGCAACGTCAGCGGCTGATGCTTGAGCACCCACTGCAATTTCCGTCCGTAGGCCGCGATCAGCCAATCGATCCAGGCTCCGCTGGCGCGGTAGAAGCGGCCCTGCTCTTCTTCCTTGGGCTCGCGCTTGAGCAATCGGGCGCACATCATCGGCGTCAGGGTCAGCGACACCACCAGCGAGATCAGGATGGCCACCGCCAGGGTGATGGCGAACTCACGGAACAAACGTCCAACCACGTCGGCCATGAACAGTAGCGGGATCAACACCGCGATCAGCGACAGGGTCAGGGAAATCAAGGTGAAGCCAATCTGCTTCGCACCCTTGAGCGCCGCCTGCATCGGGCTGTCGCCCTCCTCAATGTAACGGGCGATGTTCTCCAGCATGACGATAGCGTCGTCCACCACGAAACCGGTGGCGATGGTCAGCGCCATCAGCGTCAGGTTGTTGATGGAGAAACCGGCCAGGTACATCACGCCGAACGTACCGATCAGCGACAGCGGCACGGCCACCGAAGGAATGAGGGTGGCGCTGACCCGACGCAGGAACAGGAACGTCACCATCACCACCAGGGCGATAGCGATCAGCAGCTCATGTTGCACGTCGGTGACCGAGGCGCGGATGGTCTGGGTGCGGTCGGTGAGCACGGTCACGTCGAGGCCGGCCGGCAAGTTGTCGGTGATGCTCGGCAACAGGGCCTTGATCCGGTCGACGACTTCGATGACGTTCGCCCCGGGCTGGCGCTGGATGTTCAGCAGCACGGCCTGGTTTTCGTTGGCCCAAGCCGCAAGGCGTTCGTTTTCCGCGCCATCGACGATCTGTGCCACGTCCTTGAGCCGCAACGGCGCGCCATTGGCGTAGGCCAGGATCAGTTCGGCGTAGTCCTTGGGTGAGGTCAACTGGTCGTTGGCGTCGAGCATCGAGACCCGGGTCGGGCCATCGAAATTGCCCTTGGGCTGGTTGACGTTGGAAGCGCCGATCAGGGTGCGCACGTCCGCCAGGTTAAGGCCGGCGGCCGCCAGGGCCTCGGGGTTGACCTTGATCCGCACGGCCTGGCGTTGGCCGCCGGCAATGGTGACCATGCCGACGCCACTGATCTGGGCGATTTTCTGCGCCATGCGCGTATCCACCAAATCATTGAGCTTGGGCAACAGCATGGTCTTGGAAGTAATCGCCAGGGTCAGCACCGGGGTGTCCGCCGGGTTGACCTTGTTGTACACCGGCGGCGCCGGCAGGTCGTTGGGCAACAGGTTGGTGGCGGCGTTGATCGCGGCCTGCACTTGCTGCTCGGCGACGTCCATGTTGACGTCGAGGCTGAAGCGCAGGGTAATCACCGAGGCGCCGCCGGAACTGGTGGACGCCATCTGCGTCAGGCCCGGCATCTGCCCGAACTGCCGCTCCAGGGGCGCGGTCACGGCGCTGGTCATGACATCGGGGCTGGCGCCCGGGTACAGGGTCATCACGCGGATGGTCGGGTAATCGACCTGGGGCAACGCCGACACCGGCAGCAGCCGATAGGCGATCAGGCCGGCCAGGACAATGGCCAGCATACTCAGGGTCGTGGCGACCGGGCGGAGAATGAACAGCCGCGAGAAATTCATGCGCCGCCCTTTTTCGCCTTATCGGCCACGGCCGGTTCAGTCGGGGCCGCGGCGCTCTTGCCTTGCAGGTGCCCGGTCGGCGTGGTCGGCACGTCCTGGCTGTCGTTGACCACCTCCACTTCGCTGCCTTCCTTCAAGCGGTCGGTGCCTTCGAGCACTACCCGGTCGCCGGCTGCCAGTCCTTCGGTAACGACCGTGTGCTCGCCATCGCTGGCGCCGACCTTGAGCTTCCTGATGGTGACCTTCTTGTCGCCGTCCAGGGCATAGACGAAGGTGCCGTTGGTGCCGAACTGAATCGCAGCGGTCGGCGCCAGGACCACGCCTTTGAGCGTGTCGGCCAGCAGGCGCACGTTGACGAACTGGTTGGGAAACAACGATTGATCGCGGTTTTCGTAGCGGGCCTTGAACTTCAAGGTGCCGGTGGTCACATCGATCTGGTTGTCCAGGCTTTGCAGCACACCGCTGGCCTGGAGCTTGACGTCGCCCCGGTCCCACGCCTCGACCGGCAGTTTCGCCCCGCTGCGGTAGCGGGCCAGCACGGTTTCGAGGCTATTTTCCGGGAGGGTGAATACCACGCTGATCGGCTGGGTCTGGGTGATGACCGCCAGGGCCGTGGTGTCGTTGGCCGCCACCAGGTTGCCGACGTCCAACTGACGCAAGCCTACGCGACCGGTGATCGGAGCGCGGATCTTGGTGAATTCCAGGTTGAGCTTGGCGTCGTTGACCGCCGCCTGGTTGGTCTTGACCGTGCCTTGGTACTGACCCACCAACGCAGCGGCGGTGTCGAGGGTCTGCTTGGCGATACTGTCTTCGGCGTACAAGCCGCGATAGCGCTCCAGGTCGACCTGGGCGTTCTTCAATTGAGCCTGGTTCTGCAGCAGCGTGCCTTCGGCCTGGAGCAAGGCGTTCTGGTACGGACGGGGGTCGATTTCAGCCAGTAGATCCCCGGCCTTGACCATTTGCCCTTCTTCAAAGGCAATCTTCACCAACTCGCCGCCCACCCGGCTGCGCACGTTGATGGTGTTGAGCGCCGTCACCGTGCCCAGCGCCTTGTAGTACAACGGAAAATCCCCCGTGGCTGCTGGCGCCACCCGTACCGGAATCGGTCCGGTCGCCCCACCAAATCCGGGCCGCATGCCGCCCGCTCGTCCCGTTTGACCAGCGGTTGCTTTCTGCCCGGCCCCGGCTTTCTGATCGGTGCCGGCGGGCCAGAACTTCCAGGCCAGCAGCGCGACGACCAAGACGACGAACAGGCCGAATAACCAGCGACGGGAGTTGCGGGATACAGAGGATTGCATTGAATGGTCAACCATTGGGCGCGTGGGCTTCTTTTACGGGAGGCTGAACGATAAGCACTGGCGAGGTTTTAGCAAAGCGCCTTTACCGGCAATTTACCTTTGGCTTACGTTCCGCTAAGTCGGCTAAAGCCTTGAAACAAAAATGAAAACGGCCTGGACAGGCCAGACCGTTAACAATTGTAATAAATACTTTATTGGTGACGGCTTATTTCAGGCCACTTATTTCAGAGCAGCAAGCGCAGCGTCATAGTTCGGCTCTTCAGCGATTTCCTTGACCAGTTCGCTGTGCAGCACGTTGTCGTTTTCGTCCAGCACGACCACGGCACGAGCAGTCAGGCCGGCCAGCGGGCCGTCGGCGATGGCAACGCCGTAGTTCTCGATGAATTCGCGACCGCGCAGGGTCGACAGGTTCTGAACGTTTTCCAGACCTTCGGCACCGCAGAAACGCGCTTGGGCGAATGGCAGGTCGGCGGAGATGCACAGCACCACGGTGTTGTTCAGCTCGTTGGCCTGGGCGTTGAATTTGCGCACGGAGGTGGCGCAGGTTGGGGTGTCAACGCTTGGGAAAATGTTCAGCACCTTGCGCTTGCCGGCGAAATCCTTCAGGGAAACGTCCGACAGATTGCCGGCAACCAGGGAAAAGGCTGGCGCCTTGGAACCGGCTTGTGGCAATTGGCCGTTGACTTGGACCGGATTGCCTTTGAGGGTGACTTGAGCCATGAACGGATTCCTTCTGACAGGTTTGAAAATGATGAGGCCGGAGTTAACCACGAATTGGATCCGCGACCTATGCCTGCGCATAAAAACTCACGGATCCTACGAGCGAAGGGACCTGTTATTCAGCCTTGAGTTTCACATATGACTGATGAAGATCAGATGCCCATCCATCGATCACAGCTTTGACGTCATCGGCCTTCATGACCTGGGACTCGTTCGACAACGGCTTACCCGTGCCCTTGCGCACCACTTGGGCAATGGCCGTGTTGCTGCCGCCATCAAGGAACACCGCCTCGGTGCCCAGCGTGGTTTCCTGGTCGCGAATGCCGCTGGCAGTGCTGACCGCGGCGGCCACCAGGGCGATCGGGATCACTTCATACGGTTTCAATCCCTCGGTCTTGCTGCTGACGGCCGTGATGGCGGCGCGCACCACCAGCACCCCCGGCCCTGGGCTGGTCGCCAACGGCAGGGAGCGGCCCACTTCGCGCTTGAGCGCCTGGTCGTAGTAGCTGGTGATTCCGGCCAACGTGGCCGCTGGGATCTTCACCGTAGGTTGCGGCTTGGGATAAAGCTGTGTCGGTTCGATATAGACGCTGGAGTACTTGGCCAGGTCGATCTTCGGATCGATCCAGCGCATCACCGCAGCCCCCGACGGCGACTTCTCCTCCTTGAGCCGGCTGTAATCACCCAGGAAACCGGAGTATTCATCCGGTTGGGTGATCTTGCTGGAGCACCCCGCCAAGGCGAGCGAGGCGATGCAAACGGTGCCGATCATAGACGCGAACTTCATGCTGTCACTCCTGTAGGCCACACCTGACGGGGGCGGAACTACAGGTATAGCCAACGATAAGAAAAAGATAAAACGTGGCTCCAAAAAAACCGTCTTGCCAAGGGAATGCGACGAACGGAATGGGAATATCCCATTTTTATCAAGCTACCTGTCAGACCTGACAGTAGCCAAAGCCCAACGCCAGAGGTTAGATGGAGGCACTTGCCAAATGGAGAAAGTATGCACATGGCAGCGGGAGTTTTCGGCATATCAACGTTAACCCATAGTTCAGGAGGGTCGGCATCGTTCATTCATAAACTTGCAGACCAGTTAACTAGCATTAAAAAACATCGGCAACTGGACGCCCCACACCCTTCCGCGCCGGTGTCTTACTAACCAGCGCCAGTGGCGCCTTCTTTACCTATGTTCCAACAGACAAAGGTGTTCATGAATACCTCATTGCATTACTCCAGTCATTCGACGACGCGCGCGTGCCCGCCCCTGCTGTTGAGTATCGGCCTGATACTGCATATGGGGTCGACCAGCGCAGAGCAAATACCGCAGGCTGCGCCCAGACCTGCCGACAGTTTCATACAAACCGTCGAGCGCTGCGACAAGTACATTGAAAGCGCACAATGGATGTATCGAGACTTTGAATGGTCGTTCTCCATCACGCCTACAACCTGCGCAAGAAGAACACCGCCGGAGGGAACCGCTTATCTATGGGACGAGTTCACTCGCGACTATTCCAATAATCGCCTGTGGACCAACACCCACGGACTTCGGCATCAGTTGATCTGCCACCTTGTCACCGCTCGAGATAAGCCGCAATGGAACCTTGAGCCATGGAGACCCGACGTGGGCTACAGCCTAACCGTGGCCGCAGGCTGTAACCACGGCACGCCCTTACCTGAAGTCGCACCCTGACTTTACGGCGGTGCACCCATTCTTAGATGTCCGTTTCGCGTCCATTGGTCCAAAGCACCTGGAGCCAAGACGCTGGAATCACGCGCATGAACCCCCAAGCCAGTCCCTAGCGATGGCTACCTTTTGTCGGGTTTCTAGCTCACCTGTCAGACTTGACAGTAGAGAAAGCTAGCTGCTGGAGGTTTGATGGAACAACTCGCCAAGACGATAAAGCTGATCGCCCTTAACAAGCAGGAACACGCGAAATGACCAGCCGGAACGAAGACAAAGAAATCCTGATAATTGACCCTGTCATCATCCTGGGGATGGTGTCGGTTGTGCACCCAGCGAACCCACACGGCGGTGTCCCGCTGCGTTTACTGTCCAATGGGATCTTGCCCCTGTTGGTGGAGCCTTGGATCAACCATTTCGCCTATGACGACGCCCGCCTGTTGCTGGGTAATTCCGACATCCCCGTCCTGAACAAGACCATTCTGCCGGGCGAAGAAAATCAAAATTTCACGTTCCCGTTGCCGGATGCCTTGCTGAGCAACGGTATCAACCAGATGCGCCTGAGCGTACTCCGTGTTGGCCAGACAGTTCCCGTAACATCGTCGCCTTTGACCGTACTGTTCCACCGACCACAGCCGGGGGGCGAGGTCTCTACACCCGGCGACAACACGTACCTGTCTCTGGCCCTGCCCGCCGACGTCATCGCCAACGGCGTGGATGCGGCAAGGGCAGCCCAAGGGGTGATCGTGACCCTCAGCTACCCCTACATGAGGGAAAGAGATGTCATCACACTAGATCGTGACAGCCGGGAAATGGAGTACCCCGTTAATGCCAACGAGGCCGCTGCCGGCAGAGTCGAGATCATTCTGAGAGCCGCCGACTTCTGGCAAGACAATCCCAGGTTCGCCTTACGGTTCAGGGTCACCGATCAACTGGGCAACTCCAGCGGCCCACAAGCGATATGGTCTAGAACCACTAACATCGATGTGCATGTTCGCCAACCGGCACTCGACCTGAAAAAACCCAGGGTAGTGGAGGCCAGGGAACTCAACGGCGAGCGCCTGAACTTCGAAAGAGACTTCTACGAGGCTCAATTCGCCAACGTCGAAGTGAACTACATCGGGTCAGCTCCTGGGCAGACGGTAAAGGTGAGTTGGCTTGGGCGTAACTCGACTTACGGAAGCGAAGTCCAGACCGTATCGTTTGCCGGACAGACCCTGAACTTCCAGGTGCCCCGGAACGAAGTGGTGGATTGCATCGGTACCGGTGCAGAGATCCGCTATACCGTCAGGCTGCCTGGCACGGCGGCGGATATCCCGTCGAAAGGCCTGGACATTAAGGTCACGCCGCAAAAATACGCGCTACGGGAGCCGACGCTGAACGACAGCAAGACCAATCTCAGGGCTTACCATCCCGCGCTGTTCACACCCCATACCGCACGAGCGGCCCTGTTTGGCGTGACTACACGTTACGGCGAGGAAATCCGAATCACAGCCGGTACCAGCCAGACCGACCTGGCCGTGCCCCCGGCCTGGATAGCCGAAAACCGGGGGCGCCCCATCATGGTCAACTGGACGCTCAGGGAAACCGACACCAACACGCCGATTATTTTTTCATGGCTTCTGAGACTGATTGCCTGACCCGGGCTTTCGACTTGACCACCATCTCGATCAATACCTGACGCTGCTGTTCCTCTGCAGGAGAACGTACCGTGCGTAAATCAATGGGTCTGCTGTTAATCGCGTTAATGTTCGGTTGCTCGCAAGTCACCACGGCACCGCCTAGCGTCGCAAACTTCGATTGGGTCCTGGTAATCAATGGGCCGGAGACCGCTGCCTTTCTGACCACGCTTTACGAGCGCAAATATGCCAACTGCAATAGCTCTGACTCCCAACCTTCATTCCTTTGCTCGGGTGTCACTCTGAGGGTGACGGTAAAAGACCCCAATGGAGTTTACAAAGTCTGGGACCCCAGCCCAACCTCCATAGCCAGTGGCGGCGTATCCTTCTCTTATCTACGGGCAGATGTCAATTTTGGAAGGCTGGCATGGGGGCATGGCAACGGCTATATCCTTTATCCTATCTTCGGCGCACCGCCTGACAAGATTGACCTGGACTATCTGTGCGCCTATCCAATGGATGCGTGGGGCTGGCACCGGAGCTTGACCGAGGTATGCGGGCCTCACAAGGATTATCCAGTTCAAAGCCAACTATGCCAGAACGCTGGCGTGACCACCGCGCAGCAGTGGACGGACGTCTGGAGCATCCCCGGAGGGCAGCCGTATCTGCGCCAATGCGGTTTTGATGTCAGCGATGGTCGCAATCAGCTCGCCGGGCCTGCGTTCTACCAGTCGTTGCTGGCCAAGGGCTTGATTGGTGCGACCGGCTTCAATGGGCACAACGAAGTCATACTAAAAACCTGGACGCCAGGGCGGCCTAACACGTTTCCCCTCATGGCGTTCTTTTTTGTGGCGGGGGGCGACAACGCAGGGTTGGCTGATGCTCGATACAACCAACGCGACTTCTACAACTCCACCGATCCGAAAATTGTCGTGCCGATCATTCGTGTGACGCCTGCCAGTAGCGCTACCGGAAGCGCCACCTTCGCTTATGTCGCATCCGATCAGGAAGTGACACAGTGAGACACTTGTTACCTCAGCGAAGGGGCAAAGAGCTGCGGCAACTGATGCAAGGATCAATGGGCTGCTGTTGATCGACTTGCTATTCAGTTGCACGCCGCTTGCGACAAAGCCACCTGAAATCACCCATATCAACGGTGTGGAAATACACGATGGACCTGCCACCGCCGCCTATCTGACCACCCTCTCCCATCGCAATTTCCCCAACTGCAATCGAACCGACTCTCAACCCGCGTTCCTTTGTTCGGGCGTGACCCATCGGCTCACTGTAAAAGACCCCGTCAATGTCTATAAAGTCTGGGACCCCAGCCCCGTCTCGGTCGCCAATGGCGGGGGGTGTCCTTTTCCTACTTGCGGGCAGATACCAATTTTGGAGGAGATGCTTTTGGTTGGGGTTATCAGGGTATAGCCAATGCGCAGGGTTTTGCCCGGTTCTAGTGTATTCAGCCTCGCTCGCGCGGTATCAGGCTCTGCAACTGCTGGGCGAGAAAACCCGCATCGAAAACGAACGTATCCGGATCCTTCAACCCGTTGGTCCGACGCCATTGCCACTGTGTCGATGGCGGTTGGCAAACCAGGGAAATGCTGCCGTGGCGGGTGGCGGTCAGGCCAATGATCGACAAGGAAATCAACCCACCCGCGCCCATCACATCCGGCACGAACTCAACCGGCTTGCCGGTGATGGATAACGTCAGCTTCTGGGTCTTGAAACCGGACGTTTCGGCAGGAACACTCGGCCCATGAGCGACATACGCCTCACGACGCAATTCCAGGAGGTTCGGCGCCAGGACCGGCGCCAACCACTGCTCGATTTGCCCGTACAACGCCTCGATCTGCTCAGCCCAGACCGCGGACTGGGCCTGGTGCTGTTGCTGCTTGTGCGCTTCGCTGTCGGCGTAGTGGCGGAGCATTTCGCCCAATTGCTGTACATCGTCCATGGCGCTGTTCCTCGATTAAGGGCGTGTTGCGAAGCGCGATGATGACAGGTTCTGGGTTGCCCGGGCGAAAGTCATCGCGATCTGGCCTTAACTGCGACAGACGAATTACTGATGCTGCACCTGCACCATCGAACTCACCTGCACCCGCGCGTGCATCTGCTCCGCCCCGCCGCCGCGACGCATGCCGCGCACCGGGCAGGCGTCGAGGTAGTCCAGCCCGACCGCCAGTTTCAGGTGTCGGTCGGGGCGGGTCAGGCGGTTGGTCACGTCGAAGCTGTACCAGCCGTCGCCCAGCCAGGCTTCGGCCCAGGCATGACTGGCCAGGTGATTTTCATCTTCGGTGCACAGGTAGCCGGACACATAACGCGCCGGTACGCCCAAGCTGCGGGCGCAGGACACGAATGCATGGGTATGGTCCTGGCAGACGCCCGCGCCACCGGCAAATGCTTCGGCGGCGGTGCTGCTGACGGCGGTGGTGCCAGGGCTGTAGGGCATGCGCTCGGCGAGGCCGTTCATCAAGTCGGACAGCGCCGAACGATCGCGCCGTGCTCCGCATTGGGCAATGGCAAAGGCGCTGAGGTTGTCATCAATCTGCGTCAGGTGGCTGGTGCGCAGGAACGGCAGCGGCGATTGGCTATCAGGTTCCATTTCCACCGCCTGGTGGATTTGCACCTCACCGTAAGCGGTCAGCACCAGGGCGCCGTGAGGCTCGTCCATGGTCATCACATGCAAAATGTTGCCGTAAGGGTCGAGCTGACTGCGCACCAGGCGCGGCAATTCCAGGTGCCATTGCAAAATCCGCTGGCGCTGGCTGTCCTTGGGCGTCAGGCGCAAGAACTGGATGCTGGTGCAGACTTCATCGGCGTAGCTGTAAGTCGTGTCGTGGCGTATGGACAGTTTCATACCACCTCCAGATAGGACTCGTGGACGGTCTGGCCCAGATGACGGATCTGGCCGATGAGTTCGGTCAGCCATTGATGCAGGCCCGACGCGAGGATTTCATCGATCCCCGAATAGCGCAGGCGCGCGTTCAGCTCGGCGGCCAGGCGCTGGGCTGGACGGCCGTTGTTGCCCGGCAGGCTGGCGAGGATATGGTCCAGTTCTTCGATGCAGGCGTGCAGCGAGCGCGGAACGTCGGCTCGCAGCAGCAGCATTTCCGAAACCTGCTCGGCATTGGGCGCGTTGCGATAGATCTCGTTGAACGCCTCGAACGAGGACAGCGCCCGCAACAAGGCACTCCATTGATAGTAGCCACGGGCCGAATTGTCGCTGACCTCCTCCGACTCCTCGCCGAACATTTCGTAGCGCGCGTCCAGCAGGCGCAAGGTGTTGTCGGCCCGCTCGATGAAGGTGCCCAGGCGAATGAAGCAATAGGCGTCGTTGCGCATGATCGTGCCCGACGTCGCGCCACGGAATAGGTGCGAACGTTCCTTGACCCATTCGCAGAAATGGCTGATGCCGTAGCGGCCCAGGCCGTTGCTGGCGATGTTGCGCATCTCCAACCAGGTGGCGTTGATGTTCTCCCACATATCGGCGGTGATACGCCCGCGCACGGCATGGGCATTGGTTCGTGCAGCACGCAGGCAGCTATAGATACTGCCGGGGTTGGTTTCGTCCAGCGCAAAAAAGTGCAGCATGCGTTCGGTGTTGAGCGCGTCATAACGGGCGTTGTAATCGTCCAGCGTACCGGCCGACAACAGCGACATCGCCAGCTCGGCGTGCCCATCGCTGCGCCCGGCCTGGGGCATCAGCGACAGCGAATAACTGACTTCGAGCATGCGTGCCAGGTTCTCGGCGCGTTCCAGATAGCGGGACATCCAATAGAGGTCAGAAGCGGTTCTTGAAAGCATGTCTTAATCCTCCACTACCCAAGTGTCTTTGGTGCCGCCGCCCTGGGACGAATTCACCACCAGCGAGCCCTCGCGAAGGGCCACACGGGTCAGGCCGCCGGGTACCAGGCGGGTCTCCTTGCCCGATAGCACGAACGGACGCAAATCGATGTGGCGCGGGGCGATGCCGCTTTCGACAAAGGTCGGGCACGTCGACAGGCTCAAGGTAGGTTGGGCGATGTAGGCCTCGGGCCTGGCCTTGAGGCGGGCGCGGAAGTCTTCGATTTCCGCTGCGGTGGCGGCAGGCCCCACGAGCATGCCGTAGCCACCGGAGCCCTGGGTTTCCTTGACCACCAGATCGGGCAGGTTGGCCAGCACATGGGACAGATCCTGTGGTTTGCGGCACTGCCAGGTGGGCACATTCTTCAGGATCGGTTCTTCGGTGAGGTAGAAACGGATCATCTCGTCGACATAGGGATAGATCGACTTGTCATCCGCCACGCCAGTGCCGACCGCGTTCGCCAATACGACGTTGCCGGAACGATAGACTGAGATCAGCCCGGGCACACCCAGCATGGAATCGGGATTGAATGACAGCGGATCAAGATAGGCATCGTCGAGGCGACGGTAGATCACATCGACCTGCCGGGGACCGGCGGTGGTGCGCATGTAGACGTGGTCATCGCGCACGAACAGGTCCGCACCTTCCACCAGTTCGACGCCCATCTCCCGAGCCAGGAAGGCATGTTCGAAATAGGCACTGTTGAAACGCCCCGGCGTCAGCACCACGGCGGTCGGATTTTCCAACGGACTTGAGCTTTTGAGGGTATCGAGCAGCAAATTCGGATAGTGGTCGATGGGCGCCACGCGCTGGGCGGCGAACAGCTCGGGGAACAGACGCATCATCATCTTGCGATCTTCGAGCATGTAGCTCACGCCACTGGGCGTACGCAGGTTGTCCTCCAGCACGTAATAGCTGCCATCGCCGTCGCGAACCAGGTCGACGCCAGCGATATGGGCGTAGATGCCACGGTGCAGGTCCAGGCCTTGCATCGCGATCTGGTAACCCTCGTTGGCCAGCACCTGCTCGGCCGGAATGATGCCTTCCTTGAGAATGCGTTGCCCGTGGTAGATATCGGCCAGGAACATGTTCAGGGCCTGGACGCGCTGGATGCAGCCGCGCTCGACCATCTGCCATTCGCTGGCCTTGATGCTGCGGGGAATGATGTCGAACGGGATCAGGCGCTCGGTGCCCTGCTCGTCGCCATAGAGCGTGAACGTAATGCCCGCCCGATGGAACAGCAGGTCGGCTTCGCGCCGGCGTTGCTCCAACAGCTCCAGCGGCGTGTCCGCCAGCCAGCGCGAGAAAGCTTGGTAATGCGGGCGGCAGTCACCCTTTGCGTCATACATTTCGTTGAAAAAAGCGTGGGGCATAGCCAACTCCCAGCCGTGTCGTACACGGCATTTCTTATTACGTCGTCATTCCACCAAGTCTGGCCTTGCCTTGTTTTTATGAGCCCTGTTTTTCTGAGCACCTCGATAGGCATGGGTCTCTGGTTAAGGCCGTTGCGTCTGGATGACGTGCGCCCCCCTTGTGTTTACGTCTCGAATACCTCGCTGGTTCGTTCTCTCGGAGCCGAAGCAAAGGCTGTGCCTAAGTGCCATGGATCGAAACAATGCTGGAAAAACCGCCGCAGGACGACGAAAAAGCGAAATTTCCTTTCGATTTCGCGACGCAAGGGCGTTTGAAGGCTGAAACGTTTGTTTCGAATCGCCGCGACGGGTCGACAAACGGGTCGAATCGGTGCAACGAGGCGGGACGGCAACCTTAAATGCCCTGAAAAGGGGAAATTTATACCCATTCACTGTAGGCACGTTTCATCTGTGGCGAGGGGATTTATTCCCGTAAGGGTGCGAACCGCCCATCCAGCGGGCGCGCTTAGGTGCGTCTGCTCGATGCTATAAGCCAGCACTGTTCGCGACAGCGAACTAAAGAAAAGTGATCTGCGAAAAAAATGCCCGGATTTTGAAGTCCGGGCATTTTTTGTGGGTGCCTTCTGATCAGGATGTCACGATTAAAACGTCACGCTGGCGCTCAGCTTGGCGGTACGCGGCTCGCCGACGTTGACCTGCAACTCACTGCCGGTAGACGACGGGTAGTACTGCTTGTCGAACAGGTTGTCGACGTTCAGCTGCAACGAGGTCTTGTGACCGAACACCGGCGATTCCCAGCGCACGAAGGCGTCGGCAACGGTGTAGCTGCTGAGCCAGAAATCGTTGGCAGCATTGGCGGCCCGCTCACCGACATAGCGAGCACCGGCGCCAGCGTGCCAGGCACCGAATTCGGCTGGGACGTTCAGGTGATGGGACAGATACAGGCTGGCGGTGTGCTTAGGGGCGTCGGGCAAGCGGTGACCTTCATTTTTCGGGTCATCGAGGATTTCCGTGTGGGTATAGGCGTAGGTGCCGATGAGGTCCCAGCGATCGGCGAGGCGACCGGTGATGTCCAGTTCCAAGCCCTGGGAGCCGACTTTGCCGGCGGCCTCGGAAACATCGTCAACGGTGGTCACGACGTTCTTCTTGACGATATCGAATAAGGCAAGATTGATGTTCAAGCCAGGCAGCGGATCGTATTTGGCGCCGATTTCGTAGCTGCGGCCTTCTTCCGGTTTGAAGGTGCGGCGATCCCTGTCGACTACATCATTGGGTTTGAACGATTCACTGTAGTTGCCATACAGCGACAATGTTTCGGTGGCTTTGTAAACCAAACCAAGAAAGGGTACGAAGGCGTCGCCATTGTCATCGCGATTGACATCATAATCACTGCCTAAACCTTGATCACTGTACTGGTCGTAATGCTGATAACGACCACCAAATACAAGAATCCAACGGTCATCCAGATGCCAGTTGTCTTTCAGGTACACGGCGCTGGAATTCAACTGGTTTCGCAGGTCACTGTCGGTAGTGCTGACCCTGCTTGGCTCTCCCAGTCCACCGTATACCGGTGCCGCAGGGTCAAAACCTAATTGATTAGCTCCGCGATAGGTTTTGCCACGGAATTGATCGGACACCTGATTATCGACGCCGATCAACAGGTCATGACGCTGGCCGAACAGTTCCTGTTTGCCAATAAAATCCCAACTGGCGTAGCGGGTTTCATCGTCATAATGCGCGCCATTGGCGGCGCGCCGGAGAACATTGTTCACCAGCCGCGGCTGCGCAATCGAAAGACTGTACCGATCATTGTTCCAGCCATATGTCACCCGCGTCTTCCACGCATCGCTCAGCTCATATTCGAACCGCGCGGTAGCCGTCTCACGAATCCCCACACTTTTGGCCCAAGGCTCATCCATGCGCTTGTCATAGTCGATGTCGGCCGGATGCCCATCGGTGAATATCGTCCCCCGGTCAAACGGGTTGGAATATTCGTTGTACTCGTAACTCAAGTTCAACGAAGCCCGCTCGCCGGTCCAGGCCAACGACGGCGCCACCAGGGTGCTTTCGTTGACGCCATAGTTGCGCCAGTAATCCTCATGGCCGCGCTCGGCGATCAGGCGATAGGCCAAGCCCGTGTCGCCCAGCGGCCCGGTGGTATCAAGTGCCATGGTGCCGCCGCCCTCGCTGTAGGCCGAACCGCTCAACGTGGTGCTCTGGCTATACTCCGGCTTCTTGCTGATGACGTTGATCAACCCGCCGGGTTCCAGCGCGCCGTAGAGCATCGACGCCGGGCCCTTGAGCACTTCGACCCGCTCGGTGGTGGCGCTGAAGTTGTGGCCCAGGTTCGAGCGCACACCGTCGCGCAGGATCGAACCGTCGTCGTTGGTGCCGAAACCACGCTTGACCAGCGAGTCCCTGGAGTTGCCCAAGGTGTTGCCCTGACTGACGCCGCTGACGAATTTCATCGCTTCGTCCAACGAGCGTACCTGATAGTCCACCAGGGTCTGCTGGGTCACCACGTTGATCGACTGCGCCTCTTCCTTGATCGGTACATCGCTCTTGCTCGCCGTGCTGGCTTGCGACGCCGTATAGCCTTCGTCCTGAATGATCCGGCTGCCTTGCACGTCCGTGGTGGGCAGTTCGAAGGTGTCCTGCGCCCTCAAGGGGCTCGCCATGAAACAGCAGGACAGCGCGGGCAAGACACATTTGACGAGGGCATTGCGATAAGCGAGAGGGGTGGAACGATTCAAGACACTGCACTCTGGAGGGGATGTGAATGAGAGCGAATATACTTTGAGAATCATTCCCAGTAAATCTTTCTAACATCTACGCGCTTGACTCAACGCACACAAAAAGACGCCGGATGGTGAGTCCGGCGCCCTTGTCTCCCCTTGTGTCGCTGATTACCGGTCAGTGGTCGACCGCGGCACCGGCGCCCCTCGGTACACGAATGTCTTCGACCAAATGCTGGATGTGCTCCGGCGGTGGCGCGGTAAAGCGTGAGACCACCACGGCAGCGAGGAAGTTGAAGAGCATCCCCAGCGTGCCTATGCCCTCAGGGGATACACCCAGCCACCAATGCTCAGCCGTGTTCATCGTCGGGTTGATGAACTTGAAGTAGACGATATAGGTGAAGGTGAACGTCAGCCCGACGATCATCCCGGCAATCGCCCCTTCACGATTCATGCGCTTGGAGAAAATCCCCATGACGATGACCGGGAAGAAGGAAGACGCCGCCAACCCGAAGGCGAACGCAACCACCTGGGCAACGAATGCCGGTGGATAGATGCCGAACAACCCGGCGATCAACACCGCCACGCCGGCGGCAATACGTGCCGCGAGCAACTCCTGCTTTTCGTTGATCCTGGGCATGATGTTGCTTTTGAGCAGGTCGTGGGAAATCGAGGTGGATATCACCAGCAGCAGTCCCGCTGCGGTCGAAAGCGCCGCCGCCAAGCCACCGGCTGCGATCAATGCAATCACCCACCCCGGCAGGCCGGCGATTTCAGGGTTGGCCAAGACCATGATGTCGTTGTCGACATACAGTTCGTTGGCCACCGGCGAGACTTGGTTCTTGAGCAACCGCTGCTCATGTGCGCCGCGCTCGCCGGTAAAACTCGGCGCGCCAACCAAAGCCGCCCCCGGGCCGTATTGGATGATGCCGTCGTTGTTCTTGTCCGCCCACGCAATCAGTCCGGAATTTTCCCAGGCTTTGAACCAGGTCGGTGCGGTGGCGTAACTGATATTCGGGATGGAGGTCAGCAGGTTGGTGCGGGCGAAGGCCGCCACGGCCGGTGCAGTGGTATAGAGAATGGCAATGAACAGCAATGCGTAGCCCGCCGACTTGCGCGCATCCCGGACGGTAGGCGTGGTAAAGAAGCGCACGATGACGTGGGGCAGGCCCGCCGTACCAACCATCAGCGCCATGGTGATGAAAAACACATCGGTGGTCGATTTGGTGCCGTCGGTATAGGCGGTGAAGCCCAGCTCGGCGCCCAGACCGTTAAGCCGCTCGATCACGCTCTGCCCCGAGCCGGTCACTTCGCTGATAAAGCCCAACTGCGGTATTGGATTACCGGTGATCATCATCGAGATATAGATGGCCGGCACCATGTAGGCAAAGATCATTACGCAATACTGTGCCACCTGGGTGTAAGTGATGCCCTTCATGCCGCCCAACACCGAGTAGAAGAACACAATGGCCATGCCGATCATGACACCGGTGTTGATATCCACTTCCAAGTAACGGGAAAAGACGATGCCCACACCGCGCATCTGGCCGGCCACGTAAGTAAAGGAAATGAAGATCACGCAGATCACCGCCACCACCCGCGCCGTCTGCGAGTAATAACGTGCCCCGACGAACTCGGGCACGGTGAACTTGCCGAATTTGCGCAGGTACGGCGCCAGGCACATCGCTAGCAGCACGTAGCCGCCGGTCCATCCCATCAGGTAGACCGAACCGTCATAGCCGGCAAAGGCGATGATCCCGGCCATGGAAATGAACGAGGCCGCCGACATCCAGTCGGCGCCGGTGGCCATGCCGTTGAGGACGGGATGCACGCCTTTACTGGCAATGTAGTACTCGCTGGTGGAACCGGCCCGCGTCCAGATGGCAATCGCAATGTAAAGGGCAAACGAGGCGCCGACGAACAGGTAGATCAGAGTTTGGGTTTCCATGCTCGTCGGCCTCAGTCTTCGTGAACGTCATATTTGCGATCGAGCTGATTCATCTTCCAGACATAGAAGAAAATCTCGAGCACAAAGACATAGATGGAACCCTGCTGGGCAAACCAGAACCCCAAGGGCGTGCCGAAGAAACTGATGGTGTTGAGGGAATCAACCAGCAAGATGCCAAAGCCGAACGACACCAAGAACCAGATGGCCAGCAGCACCAGCATCCAGCGTAGGTTTTCCGTCCAATAGGCACGCGCAGCCTGTTGCTTTTGAGTGGACATGGAGGTGTTCTCCCGTTTGTTTTTATTGTTTTCCCACACAAACCGTAGCAGTCGCTGGGCAAGGCGCTAGTACGACTTTCGTCTAATCCAATCCGCCGAGTATTGACATCCCTGCCCCACTGCTGCGACAGGGCCAAAACGCACCGGAATCCGAGAGTGATATCAAATCGCCCGAATACGCTAAAGCTTTGGCGCTATCGGTCGAATGTATGCCATCGAATCTTTTTTCCCTGGAGCAGTGATGCAGACGTTAAAGGCCTTGTATGAGTCTATCGAGATGCAGTTTTTCGATACCCTCACCAAAAAGCTCTCAAGCCTTTTCCTGCTGGTCCTGGTCAGTGGCCTGCTGTATTGGGTGGCCCTCAGTGCCCGCGCCGACATTGTGCTGCAGTTGCGCACCGCTCAACTGGACGGCGCTTTGCTGGGACAAATCGAAGAGCGGCTCGACAGCCTCACTCATGCCTTGCTCTTCGGCGCGTTCCTGACGTTCGGCATGATCAGCTTCATGGTCTGGTATTTCCGCCACCTCATCGTGCGCCCCGTCACGGCCATGACCAAGGCCCTTGAAGAGATCGCCAATGGCGAAGGTGACTTGTCCAAGGACCTGCCGCTGGTGACCCACGATGAGATCCGCACCCTGGCCGCGACTTGCAACCGTTTCCTGGCCAAGCAGCGCGAGATCATCAGTAACGTCCAGGCATTGACGGTGCACATCGCCGTCGAGTCGGCCCGCTCGCTGAAAAACATCAGCGACTCCAGCGACAGCGCTACCCACCAGGCACGCTTCGCCAAGGAAGTGATGGACCAGAGCAACACCGCCGTAGGCCGTATCGAAGAGGTTTCGCGCCAGACCCAGGGTATTTCGGGGACCACCGCGCAGAACCTGAGCATGGCCCGTGATTCCTACGCCGAGCTGCTGGAAGTGACCGGTAACATCAGCGAGATCTCCACCAGCCTCGGCGAGTTCGCCACGCTGGTGGATGCCTTGAACCAGCGTTCCTCGAGCATCAAGTCGATTGTCGGCCTGATCCAGCAAATTTCCGCCCAGACCAACCTGCTGGCCCTCAACGCCGCCATTGAAGCGGCGCGCGCCGGGGAAAGTGGCCGTGGTTTCGCCGTCGTGGCCGATGAAGTGCGCACCTTGGCGCAGAACGTCAGCCGCGCCACCGACGATATTTCGCGCGACATCGACGCGATGCTCCAGGAAGTCAGCTCCACCCACCAGCAGACGACCCAGATCAGCCACAGCGCCCGGGAAACCCAGAAAGTCGTGGAGCGCGCCTCCGGTCATTTCGAAAGCATGATCATCGACTTCGAATCCACCAACGGCAAACTCGCCGACATCGCCGACCACATCCAGCAGTTTGCCGACACCAACACCGGCATCAACGAACGGGTCACCCAGATCCACGCCGATAGCCAGTCCATCGACCAGCGCATGCAGCAATCGGCGACGGCTACTCGCGACCTGTCCGGCGTTGCTGAAAAGGTCCAGACGCTGTTGGGTCGCTTTGTGCTCGGCCACGGCAAGCTGGACGCCGCCATCACCCGCGCCAGCCAATGCCGCGACACGCTCCAGGTGCGTCTGGGGGCGCTGCAAGACGAGGGCCTCAACCTGTTCGACCAGAGCTACAAACTGATTCCGGGTACAGATCCCAAGCAATACATGACCAGCTACACCGAGCGCTTTGCCCGGGTCTGCCAAGAAGAATGCGACAAGCTCACCCGCAGCACGCCAGGCGGCAAGGTTTCGTTCATTGTCGATACGAAGGGCTACTGCCCGGTCAACAACAGCTGGGTTTCCAAGCCACCGACCGGCGACCGTGCGGTGGATTTGCCGGTCTGCCGCAACAAGCGGATCTTCAACGACCCGATCGGCCTGCGCGCGGCGGGCAACGTCCAGCGCTTCCTGCTGCAGACCTACCTGCGCGATACCGGGGAAATCATGACCGAGATCGACGTACCGTTCTTCTTCGGCGGCCGTCACTGGGGTAACTTGCGGGTGGGCTTCGATGCGGCGGTGTTGTTGGCGGACTGACTCATAAAGCAATCAAGCCAGACAACGACCCGTGGCGAGGGAGCTTGCTCCCGCTCGGCTGCGCAGCAGTCGCAAGACCAGTTGATGCGGTCGGCCTGAAGAACCGCTGGGGCCTGCTTCGCACGCCAGCGGGAGCAAGCTCCCTCGCCACAAGAAATTTGTGGTGCATGCAAATCCTGAAACCAGCCCAAAAACAACTGTGGGAGCGAATTCGCTCCCACAGTCATCACCTCAACTCAACAACACTTGGGCCCACCCTTGCCACCGTAACGGGCCTCCTGGCGTTCTCGGAAGAACGCCTCGTAGTCCATCAACGGTTTGTCCGGGTGCTTGGTTTGCATGTGCTCGACGTAATTGTCGTAGTCGGGCATGCCGACCATCAGGCGCGCGGCCTGACCGAGGTATTTACCGAGGCGACTCAAGTCATTGAACATCGTTGCAATCCTCGATCAAGCGTCCGGCAGG
>NZ_JABWQY010000010.1:0-204577 GCF_014268685.1 Pseudomonas sp. SWRI92 | reverse complement strand
CCGCAGCAATGGTGATGACCGAGCCGTTGCTCAAGGTCACGGTCACTGGCGTTTGCGCTGGGTTGGTCAGCGTCGCGGTGTAAACAATCGAACCGCCTTCGGTGATGGTGTTGCTGGCGGTCAGCGTCAGGCCAGTGGTATCGGCCGAATCGGTAATGGTGGTCACCGCAGGCGCAGTGCTCGGGACCAGGTTCTCGAAGTTGCCGCCGGTTGCGCCGGTAATGGTGGTGCTAACCGTACTGCCGTTGTTGTAGACGTCATTGGCTGGCGTCTCGACATTGACGGTGCCCGTGGTCTGGCCCGCAGCAATGGTGATGACCGAGCCGTTGCTCAAGGTCACGGTCACTGGCGTTTGCGCTGGGTTGGTCAGCGTCGCGGTGTAAACAATCGAACCGCCTTCGGTGATGGTGTCGCTGGCCGTCAGGGTCAGGCCGGTGGTGTCCGCCGAATCAGTAATCGTGGTCACCGCAGGCGTGGTGCTCGGGACCAGGTTCTCGAAGTTGCCACCTGTTGCGCCGGTAATGGTGGTGCTAACCGTACTGCCGTTGTTGTAGAGGTCATTGGCCGGCGTATCGACGTTGACGGTGCCGGTTGTCTGGCCCGCAGCAATGGTAATGACCGAGCCGTTGCTCAAGGTCACAGTCACCGGCGTCTGACCCGGATTGGTCAGCGTGGCGGTGTAAGTGATTTGCCCGCCTTCGGTAACGGTATTGCCCGCGCTCAGGGTGACGGTCGTGGTGTCGACGGTGTCGGTGATCTGGGTCACGGCTGGCGTTGTCGGCACGGTTACGGCGATGCCGCTGCCGCCAGTGGTGCCGGTGACCGTGACGCTGATCTGGCTTGGGTCGTTGTAGACGGTGTCGTTCGGTGCGAGCGGCACGTTGACGCTGCCGGTCAGTTGCCCGGCCGGGATCACGATGACGGCACCGTTGGACAGGGTCACGGTCAGGTTGGTCAACGGCGCCTGGGTGACGGTCGCGGTGTAGACCAGCACGCCGCCGGCCTCGGTCAGGGTCGGCGTGGCGCTCAGGGTCATCGTTGCATTGAGCACGGCGTTGGCGGTCGTGTCGGCCGTGGTATCGCCGCCCAGGATGTTGTCATCGGTGGCGGCAGCCGCAGCGAGACCTTCGGTTGGAAAGCCGATCGTTGGATCGACGCTGCCGGCCGTGGCATCCAGCACGACGAAGCTGTGGCCACCACCAGCGGCACCGCCCGTTCCGGCTGCGGTTGGGCCAGCGGCGGTGGCTTCCAGCGCCGTCGTCGGGTCGACGCCTGCAGCGATGGCTTGTTGCAGTTCTTCTACAGACGGCGCGGCTTGGGCGGTGGCCTGTTCAAGGTCAGTGGAAGAATCCGGGGCGCTGGCGCTCCACTGGGTATCGCGGCCCAAGTCCAGCGTGCGGCCATCGGCCAGCTCTAATGTGACGGCACCTGCAGGCCCAGTGTCCAACTGATCGCCGACGTTCAGGCGATCGCCTTCAATGAGTACGCGCCGAATACCCTCGGGGGATACGGCGAAAACCTGACCGACAATGCTTTTGACAACGGCAATAACACTGCTCATTGAAGACTCTCCGGGTGCCGCATTCAGTAGACTTCCATGGACCCGATAGCCTTCAGGGCCAAGCGGTCTGGACGTTCATGTTCACAATTAGTAAAAGTTTTGACGCTGGAAAATTGGCATTTTTTTGACTGTTATCTTGGGTCGAATTAGTTAATGCCAAACTATTGACCTTATGCTGGCCATCCTAAACAATCGCCCCTGTAATGTCACATTGATATTTAAGCGGCGACTTGTTCTTTCGGTGCGTGTTCCAGCCCCTGTTTTGAACTTTCCGACATACGGTCATTCCGGTTGCCATCATTCGATGCAGCGCCACGTTTCGCTGTGATTCAAGACAAGAGTTTCGGGAATAAACCAACCATGCGTTCGCTCCTGCTCAAGGCTTTACCCTTCGCCCTCGCCGCCAGTTTCGTACAAGCACAAACCTTGCCGCAGGCCATGCAACAGGCGTTGGATGTTCATCCGGAAATCCAGGCAGGCGTAAACAGTCGCCTGGCCGCTGACTATCAGCTCAAGGCGGCCAAGGGCGGCTACCTGCCTAGAGTGGACCTTGCAGCCGGCTATGGCCGGGAAGGCACCGACAGTGTCACCACCCGTTCGGGCAGCAACAATCACTGGGAAACCTTGAACCGCAGCGAGTCGAGCCTGCGGTTGTCGCAGATGGTTTTTGACGGTTTTGCGACGTCCAGCGAAGTAGGGCGTCAACAAGCCAACGTCAATGCCCGCGCCTATTCCCTGCTGGATGCCTCCGAGCGCACCGGGCTGACGGTCGCCCAGGTCTACCTGGATGTGCTGACCCGCCGCGAGTTCGTACGATTGGCGGAGGAAAACCTCAAGAGCCACGAGCGCATTTTCGATCAGATCAAACTGCGCACCTCCCGCGGCGTTGGTAGCGGCGCCGACTTGGACCAGGCTGAAGCGCGCATGGCCCAGGCTCGCAACAACCTGATCACCGAGCAAACCAACCTGGCCGATGCCGAGACCAACTACCTCAGCGCCGTCGGCCAACTGCCGGATCAACTGGAGCGTCCCGTCGACTTTCTGGCGTTGCTGCCGGCCAACCTGACCGAAGCCCGCGCCCAGATGTTGGAAAACAGCCCGGTGCTGCGTTCGGCCGAAGCCGACATCGCCGCCGCCGAGCAACAGTACGAAGCGGCCAAATCGAGTTTCTACCCACGCTTCGACGCCGAGTTGGGCCGCACTGCCGACAACGACCTGGATGGCCAGAACGGCCACAACAATGAATGGCAGGCCATGCTGCGCATGCGCTTCAACCTGTACGCTGGCGGTAGCAACAAGGCGGACCTGGAATCCAAGTCCTACCTGTCCAACCAGGCGCTGGATATCCGCAACAACGCGCTGCGCCAGTTGAATGAAGAGTTGGGCCTGGCCTGGAACGCGCTCAACAACGCCAACGCCCAGGTGCCGATCGCCCAGCAATACGTCGATCGCAGCGCTAACGTGCGCACCGCCTACCAGAAGCAGTTCAGCCTTGGCGAGCGGACCCTGCTCGACTTGCTCGACAGCGAAAACGAGCTGTTCAGCGCGTCTCGTCGCCTGGCAGAAATCAAGAATGTGCAGTTATTCACCCAGTACCGAATCAAGGCAACCATGGGCCAGCTGCTGAAAAGCCAGGGTGTGGTCGCACCGTTGGCATCGGTTGTGCAGAACGACGTGAAACCCAAGGTTCAATTGCCTGGGATGAATTGAGTCATCCATCCGTTTTTCAGCGAAAGAGTGCCGAGCGTGGAATCAGAAGTCAGTCCAGTCGAACTAGTTCATGACCCGCGCACGCTGCACGATGACCCGCTGTTGGATGGTTTGCTGGCGCTCTGCATGTTGCATCAAAAGCCTGCTAGCGCGGCGATGCTCACCACCGGCCTGCCGTTGCCCAAGCAACGGCTGAGCGTCGACTTATTGTCACGTGCTGCGGCCCGTGCCGGTTTGCAAGGTCGGGTGCTGCAACGCAAGCTGGAACAGATCCCGACCATCGCCATGCCGGCGTTGTTGCTGCTTAAAGATGGCCGCAGCGCGGTGCTGCTGGGCTGGGTGGGCGACGATCAGGCGCGGCTGCTGCTCAGCGAAAGTGATGGCGGCGAAGTCACCATCAGCCGCGAGCTGCTGGCCGACGACTACAGCGGCAAGGTTTTCTTCGCCCAACCGCAGCATAAATTTGACGTTAACCACGGCACGCTCATTCCCCGGGCACGTTCGTGGTTTCGTGACACCCTCAAGCGTTCCCGCTGGCTTTACGCCGACGCCATCGCAGCCAGCCTGCTGATCAACATCATTGCCATGGCCGCGCCATTGTTCGTGATGAACGTGTATGACCGCGTGGTGCCCAACCAGGCGGAATCGACCTTGTGGGTGCTGGCGATCGGCATCACCGGCGCCTACGTGTTCGACCTGATCCTGAAGATGCTGCGCAGCCTCTGCCTGGACCTGGCGGGCAAGAAAACCGACTTGATCATCTCGGCGACCCTATTCGAGCGTATCGTCGGCATGTCCATGAAGTATCGCCCGGCGCGGGTCGGCAGCTTTGCCCAGAACATCCATGAGTTCCAGAGCCTGCGGGACTTTCTTGCGTCGCTGACCCTGACCAGCCTGATCGACCTGCCGTTCACGTTGTTGATCCTGATGGTCATCGCGATCCTTGGCGGGCACCTGGTGTGGATTCCGGTGGTGGCGTTTCCGCTTGCCCTGTTGATCGGCTATGCCCTGCAAAAGCCCTTGGTGGCAACCATGGAACGCACCATGGCCCTGGGTGCCGAGCGCCAATCCAGCCTGATCGAAACCCTTGCCGGTCTGGACGCAGTCAAGGTCAACAACGCTGAGAGCGAACGCCAATACCAATGGGAGCAGACCATCGGCACCCTCAGCCGCCTCGAACTGCGGGTGAAAATGCTGTCCGGCCTGGCGATGAACATCACCTTGCTGATCCAGCAACTGGCCGGCGTGATCATGATCGTCTTCGGTGTCTACCAGATCATCGCCGGTAACCTGAGCATGGGCGGGCTGATCGCCTGCTACATGCTCAGTGGTCGCGCCCTGAGCCCATTGGCCTCGCTGTCGGGCCTGCTGACTCGTTATCAGCAGGCACGGGTTACGATGACCTCGGTCGACCAGATGATGGAGCTGCCCCAGGAGCGCAATTTCGAAGAACGCCCGCTGAGTCGCAAGGTTCTGCAGGGCGCCATTGAATGCCGCCAGTTGAATTTCACTTACCCGAACCAGCAGAACGCCGCGTTGAAAAACATCAACCTGGTGATCAAGCCGGGCGAGAAGATTGGCATCATCGGCCGCAGCGGCTCGGGCAAGAGCTCTCTGGCCAAATTGCTGGTGGGCCTGTATCAGCCGGACGACGGCGCGTTGCTGGTGGATGGCGTGGACATCCGCCAGATCGACGTCAGCGAACTGCGCTACAACATTGGCTACGTGCCGCAGGACATCCAGCTGCTGGCCGGCACTCTGCGGGACAACCTGACCTCCGGCGCCCGTTACGTCGAAGACGAACTGGTGCTCCAGGCCGCTGAGCTCGCGGGTGTGCATGAGTTCGCCCGCCTGCATCCGCAGGGCTATGAGCTGCAAGTTGGCGAGCGCGGGCAGAACCTGTCCGGCGGTCAGCGCCAGAACGTCGCCCTGGCTCGGGCGCTGCTGCTTAACCCGCCGATCCTGCTGCTGGACGAGCCCACCAGCGCCATGGACAACACCGGTGAAGAGCGCTTGAAACAGCGGCTGGCCGCCGTGGTGGAAAACAAGACCGTGTTGCTGGTGACGCACCGGGCGTCGTTGCTGTCGCTGGTGGACCGCCTGCTGGTGATCGACCGTGGACAGATCCTCGCCGACGGTCCGAAGGCCGCCGTGATGGAAGCGTTGAAGAAGGGGCAGATCAGTGTTGCTTAAATCAGGTTTCAGGGGCGCTGTCGGCCGGTACTTCAAAGGCTCCGACTCACTGCACGGCCAACCGCTGCCCGAGGTCAACAAGGCGCTGATCGAAGATGCCCCGCGCGTGGTGCGATTGACGATCTGGGGCATCATCGGCTTCTTTGTGTTCCTGGCGCTCTGGGCCAACTTCGCCGTGATCGATGAAGTCACCAAGGGCGACGGCAAGGCGGTCCCATCGTCCAAGATCCAGAAAATCCAGAACCTTGAAGGCGGTATCGTCGCTGAGCTGTTCGTCAAGGAAGGGCAGATCGTCGAAGCCGGCGCGCCACTGATTCGCCTGGACGATACGCGGTTTGTCTCCAACGTCGGCGAAACCGAGGCGGATCGCCTGTCCATGCTGTTGCGGGTCGAGCGCCTGAGCGCCGAGGTCGATGACCGGCCGCTGAACTTCCCGGCCGATGTACTCAAGGCTGTACCGGGCCAGGCGGCGAGTGAAGAGTCGTTGTACATCAGCCGCCGCCAGCAGTTGCATGATGAAATCGGCGGCTTGCAGGAGCAATTGATCCAGCGTCAGCAGGAACTGCGCGAGTTCGCGTCCAAGCAGGCGCAGTATCGTTCCGGCCTGGCGCTGCAACGCCAGGAAATCAATATGTCCGAGCCACTGGTGGCCCAAGGCGCGGTATCGCCGGTGGAAGTGCTGCGGCTCAAGCGCGCCGAAGTCGAGACCCGTGGGCAACTGGACGCGACGACGCTGGCGATTCCACGTGCCGAATCGGCGATCAAGGAAGTGCAGCGCAAGATCGACGAGACCCGCGGCAAATTTCGCAGCGATGCCCTGACCCAACTCAACGAAGCACGCACCGACCTGAACAAGGCCCAGGCCACCGGCAAGGCCTTGGAAGACCGTGTGAGCCGTACGTTGGTGACATCGCCCGTGCGCGGCATTGTCAACAAGTTGCTGGTGAACACCATTGGCGGCGTCATCCAGCCCGGCAGCGACCTGGTGGAAATCGTGCCGCTGGATGACACGATTCTGGTGGAAGCGAAAATCCGTCCCCAGGACATCGCCTTCCTGCACCCCGGCCAGGACGCCACGGTGAAATTCACCGCGTACGACTACACCATCTACGGCGGGATGAAAGCCAAGCTGGAACAGATCGGCGCCGACACCATCACCGATGAAGACAAGAAAACCACTTACTACATCATCAAGCTGCGCACTGAACGCAGCCACCTTGGCACGCCTGAAAAACCCTTGCTGATCATCCCTGGGATGGTGGCGTCGGTGGACATCATCACCGGCAAGAAGACCGTGCTGAGCTACCTGCTCAAGCCAATCATCAAGGCCCGGGCCGAGGCGTTGCACGAGCGCTAAGTTCGCAGGTTGATCGTTCCCATGCTCCGCGTGGGAATGCCTTCTGTGACGCTCTGCGTCACGCTTTGGAACGCGGAGCGTCCCGGGCTGCGTTCCCACGCAGAGCGTGGGAACGATCATCGTCAAGTTCTGCCATATACTTATGCATTTTTAATATTTAAATTAACTTTCTTATACCCTTAAAGTCATCCCCCTGCGTACCTGCCGACCAATCGGCGCGCCGCACGACACAAACCAACACGGTGACCCCGTGAGTTTTGATCGATTGCGCGCCTATTCAAGCGCGCCGTGCGTGGGAGTGATGTATGCCAGCCGTCTCTTTTTCTCCAGATTCAAATGCCGCGGACATCGCGCCGCAGTCGTTCGAAGTCCGCCCATTCAGCGATGCGGTCGGTGCCGAGATTGTCGGCCTGGACCTGTCCCAACCGATCAACGACCAGGACTTCGCCCGCATCCACCGCGCACACCTGGACTATCACGTCGTGGTGTTCCGCGACCAGCGCATCACCCCCGAGCAGCACATCGCCTTCAGCCGCCGTTTTGGCGTGCTGCAGATCCATGTGCTCAAGCAATTTCTGCTGGCCGGGCACCCGGAAATCCTCATCGTTTCCAACATCATTGAAAATGGCCAATCCATCGGCTTGGGGGACGCCGGCAAATTCTGGCACTCGGACCTTTCCTATAAGGAACTGCCCAGCCTCGGCTCGATGCTCCACGCCCAGGAGCTGCCGAGCGAAGGCGGCGACACGCTGTTCGCCGACATGCACAAAGCCTGGGACGGTCTGCCCGAAGCGCTGCGTAAAGCAGTAGAAGGCCGTTCAGCCGCGCACTCCTACACGGCGCGCTACAGCGAAACCAAATTTGAAGGCAACTGGCGCCCGACGTTGACGCCGGAGCAACTGGCCCAGGTTGCTGAAGTCGTGCATCCCATCGTGCGTACCCACCCGGAAACCGGGCGCAAGGCGTTGTTCGTCAGCGAAGGTTTCACCACACGCATCGTCGGCCTGCCGGAGGATGAAAGCAAAGCCATCCTCGCGCAGCTGTATACCCACAGCGTGTTGCCTCAAAACATCTATCGCCATCAATGGCAGCCCCATGACTTGGTGTTCTGGGACAACCGCTCGCTGATCCACCTGGCCGCCGGTTGCCCGAGCCATCTGCGCCGCAAGCTGTATCGCACCACTATCCAGGGCGACGCCCCTTTCTGATCGGCTGCGCAGCGCGCAAAGAGCCCGGAGAACCATCATGTCCAAACGCATCGCTTTTGCACCGCTGGCCGCCGCCATTGGCCTGGGGTTCAGCTTGCTCGCCGGCAGCCTGGTCGCGCCGACCAGCGCCCAGGCCGAGGGCGAGATTCGGATCGCCGAGCAGTTCGGCATCGTCTACCTGTTGCTGAACGTGGTCCGCGACCAGCAATTGATCGAGAAGCATGGCAAGGAGGAGGGCATCGATATCAAGGTCGATTGGACCCAACTGTCGGGCGGCGCGGCGGTCAACGACGCGTTGCTGTCGGGCTCCATCGACATTGCCGGGGCCGGCGTCGGGCCGTTGTTGACGGTGTGGGACCGCACCCGTGGCAAGCAGAACGTCAAGGCCGTGGCCTCCCTGGGCAACTTTCCCTATTACCTGTTGAGCAACAACCCGAACGTCAAGACCATCGCCGACTTCACCGAGAAGGACCGCATCGCGGTGCCGGCGGTGGGTGTTTCGGTGCAATCGCGTTTCTTGCAATACGCCGCCGCCAAGCAGTGGGGCGACAAGAACTTCAATCGCCTCGACAAGTACACCCTGGCGGTCCCGCACCCAGACGCCACGGCGGCGTTGATTGCCGGAGGCACCGAGTTGACCGGGCACTTTTCCAACCCGCCGTTTCAGGACCAGGCCCTGCAAAACCCCAGCGTCCACGTGGTGCTCAATTCTTACGACGTGCTCGGGCCAAACTCGCCCACGGTGCTGTTCGCCACCGAGAAATTCCGCGAGGAAAATCCGAAGACCTACAAGGCATTCGTCGAGGCGCTGACTGAAGCGGCCGACTTCGCCCAGAAGGACAAAGGCGCGGCGGCGGACACCTACCTGCGGGTGACCAAGGCCAAGATCGACCGGGCGACCTTGTTGAAAATCATCGACAACCCGCAGATCGAATTCACCGTCACCCCGAAAAACACCTACCCGCTGGCGGAATTCCTCTATCGCGTCGGCGCCATCAAGAACAAGCCGGCGTCGTGGGAAGACTATTTCTTCCAGGACGCCAAACCGTTGCAGGGGAGCTGATTGTCATGAACGCGCCATTGCAAGGCCACGCGGCCAGCAACGCCACCCGTGCCGATACCGCGTTGTTGTCGGTGGATAACGTCAGCCTGGAATACCGCACCCCACAGCGGGTGGTGCGGGCCACCCACCAGGTGAGTTTTGAAGTCGACCCGGCGGACCGTTTTGTCTTGCTCGGCCCGTCCGGGTGCGGCAAGTCCACGCTGCTCAAGGCCATTGGTGGTTTCATCGCGCCGTGCGAAGGCGAGATTCGCTTGCAAGGCCACACCGTCAGCGCGCCGGGGCCGGACCGGATCGTGGTGTTCCAGGAATTCGACCAACTGCCGCCGTGGAAAACCGTCAAGCAGAACGTGATGTTCGCGCTGCTGGCGTCGGGCACGCTCAAGCGTCGCGAAGCCGAGGAGCGGGCGCTGCATTACCTCGACAAAGTAGGGCTGGCAGCGTTTGCCGATGCCTACCCTCATACGTTGTCCGGTGGCATGAAGGCCCGCGTCGCCATTGCTCGGGCACTGGCGATGCAGCCGAAAATCCTGCTGATGGACGAGCCCTTCGCCGCCCTCGATGCCCTGACCCGACGCAAGATGCAGGAAGAATTGCTGCTGCTCTGGGAGGAGGTGCGTTTCACCCTGCTGTTCGTCACTCACTCCATCGAAGAGGCGCTGGTGGTGGGCAATCGCATCCTGTTGCTGTCACCGCACCCAGGGCGGGTCCGGGCGGAAATCCACAGCCATCAATACGATTTGCACAGCCTCGGCGGCGTCGGGTTCCAGCACACGGCGCGGCGGATTCATTCGCTGCTGTTCGAGCAAGGCCAGTCACCGGATGCCGAACGCGAGCTGGGTTTCGCCGACATTCGTATCGCGTATTGAGAGGAGCTTCCATGAGCCAGTTATCGCCTGTGCGCGAAGAATACGAAGTCGACCTGCAACCGCTGACCCATGTGCCGCTGGAGCGGGAATTGCCCCTGGGCCAGCGCCTCTGGCAACAAGGTTGGCTGCGTAAAAGTCTGATCCTGATTGTGCTGGCGCTGCTGTGGGAGGGCGTGGCGCGTTACCAGAACAACGACCTGCTGCTGCCGAGCTTCCTGCAGACCGCCAGCGCGTTGTACGACGGTATGCTCAGCGGCGAGCTATTGGGCAAGGTCTGGATTTCCCTGGTGGTGCTGCTCAAGGGCTATCTACTGGGCATCATCCTGGCGTTTGGCTTGACCACCTTGGCGGTGTCGACCCAGTTGGGCCGCGACCTGCTCAGCACCTTGACGTCGATGTTCAATCCGCTGCCGGCCATCGCCCTGTTGCCGTTGGCGCTGCTGTGGTTCGGTCTGGGGCAGAACAGCCTGATTTTCGTGTTGGTGCATTCGGTGCTCTGGGCGCTGGCGTTGAACATGTACGCGGGATTTCTTGGCGTGTCGGAAACGCTGCGCATGGCCGGGCGCAACTACGGGCTCAAGGGGTTGCGCTTTGTCTTGTTCATCCTGATCCCGGCGGCCCTGCCGTCAATCCTCGCCGGGCTGAAAATCGGCTGGGCCTTCGCCTGGCGCACCCTGATCGCCGCCGAGCTGGTGTTCGGCGCCACCAGCGGCAAGGGCGGCTTGGGCTGGTACATCTTCCAGAACCGCAACGAGCTGTATACCGACAAAGTGTTTGCCGGATTGGCGGTGGTGATCCTTATCGGTTTGCTGGTAGAGAACCTGGTGTTCGACAGTTTGGAACGGGTGACGGTGAAGCGTTGGGGGATGCAACGGTGATTCGGTAGAACACCGTTGTGGCGAGGGAGCTTGCTCCCGCTCGGCTGCGCAGCAGTCGCGAAACCAGGCAATGCGGTCAGCCTGCAGGAATGCTGGGGGCCTGCTTCGCAGGCCAGCGGGAGCAAGCTCCCTCGCCACGGGGGATGGGTTGTCTGGTCTTTCAACCCGACGCTTGAACCTCCAGCCGATCCATCGCCCGCTCCACTAACAAATGCACCCCGTCGGCCATTCGACTGATCGCCAGAATCACGCTACGGCGTGAGCCGTCGATGTCATCAGCCAGGTCGGCGGCGATGGCGCTGATGGAGAGCAGGTCTTCGGAGGCATTGGCGAGCAGGGTTTCGGTATCGATGTCTGGGGCGACCATGAAGAGCTGGGCGGTTTGGGATCTGGCTGAGGCTTTGCCGGCTGGTTTGGGGTTGAGGTAGTAGTCGAGGGCGCGCTCGGCGGCTTTTTTGATCGTTCCCACGCTCTGCGTGGGAATGCATCCCGTGACGCTCTGCGTCACCTTCCAGAAAGCGGGACGCGGAGCGTCCCTGGCGACATTCCCACGCAGGAGCGTGGGAACGATCGAGATGTATTTTCAGCCTTAAAATCAGACAGTTGCAATTTGTTCCATGAGAGCTTGCTCCCGCTGGCCTGCGAAGCAGGCCTCGTTTGGGGCGGATTTTATTTATCGCTGCCAGCCCATCAGCCAAGTAAAGCCCCCTCCATTTCCTTTAGACTGGCCAGCCTCAAGCAAGCCTTCAGGACATGGAATGCCAACCCCGCACAGCCCTCTTCGCAAAGCCCTGGTCGTTTGGTTGTACGCGGCGGCCCTGATGCACCTGCTCGCCGGCCTCACGCTGACGTGGGCCGGTCACTCTGGCTTGCTCGATAACTACTTGAACACCATCGAACAGGCTTTCTGGGGCGTCAATGCGGTTCCCGTCACGGCCCGCGAGCAACAAGTCTGGTGGCTGGCCTTGTTCGGCGCCACGTTGCAAAGCTACGCGCTGTACATGCTTGCCCTCGTGCACATCGGCAATCGATTCAAAAGTGCAATGCCCTGGGGCTGGCTGATCGTCGGCATCCTGCTGTGGGCGCCCCAGGACATGCTGGTTTCCGCCCAAGCCCGAGTCTGGTCGCACCTGTGGTTCGACAGCGTCGCCCTGCTCGTTTTACTGCCGCCGCTGTTCTGGCTCTATCGCCACGACCGCCGTACCTCCCTGACTGACACCGCGCCGAGTGCATCCAACCATGGCTGATTTTTCACCGCTGGACTGGGCGATCGCCCTGCTGATTGCCCAGGCCATCCTCGGTGCGCTGGACACCCTGTATCACCACGAACTCACCGTCGCCTTGCCTTATCGCCACAGTGCGCGGCTGGAGCTGTCGATCCACGCTTTGCGCTCGTGCTTCTACGGAATCCTGTTCCTGGGCATGGCACATCTGGCCTTCGAGGGGACGTGGGCGACTGTCATTGCGCTGCTGTTCGCCCTGGAGATTTGCCTGACGCTCTGGGACTTCGTGGTCGAGGACCGCAGCCGCAAGCTGCCACCCATCGAACGGATCATGCACACGGTGCTGGCGGTCAACGGCGGGGCCTTTTTTGCGTTGTACGGCGTGCAACTGGCGCAGTGGGCGAGTCTGCCCACCGGCCTGAGCGGAATCGACCTGGGCTGGCGCGGCTGGCTGCTGACCTTGTTCGCCATTGGCGTCACGGCTTCGGGGATTCGCGACGGCTTGGCGGCCTTGCGCATGCAACGCGCGGGCAAGCCCGCCAACCCGTTTGCCGGTGGCGCCTACAAACGCGTGCTGGTCACCGGGGGCACCGGGTTTATCGGCGAAACTCTGGTCAATCAATTGCTCGACGCCGGGCACACGGTCAGCGTGCTCGCTCGCGATCCACTGAAAGCGGCCTATCTGTTTGACGGCCGCGCGCGCTGCCTGCGTTCGCTGGGCAAGCTGGGTCATGACGAAACCTTCGATGTGGTGATCAACCTGGCGGGCGCGCCGGTGGCCGGGCCGCGTTGGAGCCCCAAGCGTCAGGCGCAACTCATCGCCAGCCGGGTCAACACCACCGAAGCCTTGATGACCTGGTTGAAAAACGCCCGGCACAAACCGGCGTTGTGGATACAGGCCTCGGCTGTCGGCTTCTACGGTGTGCGTGACGCCAGCGAAAGCCTCGATGAAAGTGCCGCCCAGGGCGATGGCTTCATGGCTGAACTCTGCGTGCGTTGGGAAGCCTCGGCTCGGCCCGCCACGGAGTTGGGCGTGCGCCAGGTGGTGATGCGCCTGGGCGTGGTGTTCGGTCCGGGCGGTGCGTTGCTGCCGTTGCTGATTCCGTTTCGCCTGGGGTTCGGCGGGCGGATGGGTGACGGTCGGCAAATCATGAGTTGGGTGCACCGCGACGACGTGATCCAAGTGATCGCCCGTGCCTTCGACGACGAAAGCCTGAGCGGCACCTACAACCTGGTGGCGCCGGAAACGGTCAGCCAGGCACGGTTCGCCGAACGCGTCGGCAAGGTGCTCAAGCGTCCGGTGTGGTTCCACATTCCTGCCGCGCCGGTGCGCGCCTTGGCAGGCGAAATGGCCCAGCTGTTTTTCGATGGCCAGCGCGTGGTGCCCAATCGTCTCGTCGAGGCCGGCTACACGTTCCGTTACCCGACGCTCGACGCTGCCCTGCGCGACCTGGCCTGAGGAGCGCCCATGAGCAAGCCCCGGATGTACCTGCTGGCCGGCAACGGCAGCGCCGCCGATTGGTGGGACGACGCGTTGCCGCACTTTCAACACCACGACGTGGTGCCACTGGAACTGCCCGGTTTCGGCAACAACCCCCAAGCCCCTTGTGAAGATTTGGCGGCCTACGCCCAGGCGTTGCTGGCGGCGACGGTCCGGGGCAGCGCGATCATGGCGGTCGGGGTCAACGCCTTGCTGGTGCTACACGCCTTGCAACGTCAGCCGGGACACTTTTGTCGCAGCGTGTTGCTGGCGCCGGTGGGCGCGTTTTTGTGGCAGCGGCGACTGCCGGCGCTGATGTCGCCGCTACCGATCCGCAAGACCATTCACTGGCTGCTGGCGAACAAGCCGACATTGTTTGCCCACAAGTTTTCCAGCCAGGCCTGGACACCCGCGCAATACCAGCGCATGGGCGCCGGGTACGCTCGTTGCCGGGCCTTTGTGCCGCATTGGGACTTGGTGCGCGCCGATACGGCGTTGCCGTTGCTGGAGTGGATCACCGACCCGGTCGAACTGGTGTGGGGCGATCAGGACAAAGTGTTGGGCGTCGCCCAAGCGGCGGCCTGGTCGGCCATTCTGGCCCGTGCCGATTTGACCATCAGCTTGAAGCCCGGCTGGGGCCATTATCCGTGGATCGATTCACCGGCTGAATTCGCGGCGTGGCTGGAGTCCGGTGAGCGTGGTTTCGTCGCGCACACCAAGGGCGGCCGTTTACGTCTGGCGGCACTGGCTGGGCAGCCGGTGCCGGCGGCGCTGTCGCTCAACGATTGCCATGACCCGCGCTTGCCGGGTTTTCTCAGCAGCCAGCCGGACGCCATCTGGGCCGTGCGTTCCTCCAGCTACGGGGAGGATCAGGCCGATGCGGCGAATGCGGGCTTGAGCACCACGTACCTGCGCGAACCGACGCACAACGTACCTGCGCGCATTGCCGAGTTGAGCGCGGCGGGCGTCGAGGAAGTGGTGGTGCAGCGGTTCATCACGCCACGGCTGTCTGGGATCGCGTTCGTGCGTCACCTGTCCGTTGAATTGGAATGGGTCGAAGGTCATCTGGAGTCGTTGGCCGATGGCCAGGTGAGCCCCGAGCGCGCGGTTATTTCCCGTCTCGGCGAGTCATGGAACAGCGGCACGTTCAAGCCAGTCCACGGCCTGACCGCCGACGCGCTGTGGCAGTTTCTCCAAGACGTACTGCGGGTCTTTCACTACGTGCCTGGCGACGTCGAATGGGCTTGGGACGGCACCCAATTGTGGCTGCTGCAATACCGGCCCATCAGCGACTACGGCTGGCGTCGGCACCTGACCGCCGCCAACATCGCCGAGATCCTGCCGCCGCAACCCAGCGTTCTGGTGGAGTACGCCCAGCGCCGCGCGGCGTCGAGCATTCCGGCGATCATGGCGCGTTGGGATTCACGGGTGTTGCAGGATAACGAGCCTTTCACGGCGGTGTTCGGCGGCGCTTCGTATATCAACAACGACCTGTTTCTTGCCCGGCTGGCCGACTGGGGCATCAGCGCCAGCAGCTACGCCGGCGAGGTTGGCGGCGCGACCCCGCACCTGCCTTGGCAACCACTGCGCCTGCTGCGGTCGCTGCCGTTGTTCCTGCGCATGCAACGCATCGCCCGCGGGCATTTGCTGACGCTGGAAAACGGTTTGCGACGTTTTGATCGAGAGCTGTCCGAACTGATCGGACAGGGCGCAGACGGTCAGCAACTGGCCGACTGGTTTACCCGTTTTTATGTATTCGTGGTGCAGGGCAACCTGTGCATCGCCAGCGCCTTGGCCAGCAGTGGCGGCGACTGGCTGGGCAGGCCACCGACCGCCTATGACAACCTTGAAAACAGCCCTCATCGGCTGCCGTGGGAGACCGATCCGGCCACGCCACGCCCGGCGCCGACGGAGCTGCCATTGCAAGCATTTCCACAATGGCCGTTGGCGATTCGCCTGGCCCATGGCGTCGGTCTGCCGGGGTTGCGCGGCTATTACTTGCAGGTGCGCGAATGGTATCGCGACAACCTGATGCGGATTTTCTTCCGCCTGCACCACGCCATGCCGAGCATTGACCGTGAGCGCTGGTTTGCCCCGCACCCGGACATCCGCAGCCGCGACGGCAGCTTCTGGCAGGACGGTCGCGAAGGCACCGAGCAGGCGAGCGGCTTCCTGATCTACCCGGGCCAGGCCCAGGGCATCCTGGGTGAGCACATCCTGCTGGAAGACACTCTGGACCCGGGCCGCCACGCCCACTACCAAGGCGCCCGCGCGGTGATCGCGCGCATGGGTGGCCGCCTGTCCCACGGCTCGACGCTGCTGCGTGAGTTGCGCAAACCTTCGGCTGTGCTGCCTCAGGTGGATGTGGGTTGGTTGGGGCGTGAGGTGGTGTATTGCGATGGGGTGTTGAGGTTGGTGGATTAGGCCGCGCGATGATCTGTCGATCATAGAACCCGTGGCGAGGGAGCTTGCTCCCGCTGGGTTGCGCAGCAACCCCAAGCAATTTGAATGCGATCTGCCTGACGCACCGAGGCGCCAGGATTTGGGACTGCTGCGCAGTCCAGCGGGAGCAAGCTCCCTCGCCACGGTGTGCTCGGCTCCTAGCGACTAGACTGCAGGAATAGAGCCCTGCCATCCGTTCATGCCCAGGAGTCCCGCATGGAAAGCCTGATCCACACGCTTCCCGCATTGTTCAAACAACTCGGTCTGCCCGACGATGCCGTCAGCATCGATCAGTTCATCGCCAGTCACTCGCCGCTCAAACCCGAACTTCACCTGTCCGATGCGTTTTTCTGGAGCGAGGGCCAGCGGCAGTTGCTGCGCGACGAGATTCTTGAAGACGCGGACTGGGCGTTGGTGGTGGATCAGCTTGACGTGCTATTGCGTAAGGGGCGCACCGAGTGAGTTCCCATTCTTGAAATCCGTTATTCCGTTATCGAATTAATAAATAGCTTCTTATTCCTTAAACAATATAACTCTCCTCCTTATACTCGTCCGGGAACAGACACGCAGGAGAGCAACCCATGCGCAACGAATCGATTCGCTACCTGATTGTGCCGGGCTGGCAAGGATCGCCGGAAAATCATTGGCAGACCCATTGGCAGAACAGCCTGCCCAACAGTGCCCGGGTCGAGCAGGCCGACTGGCTGACGCCTCGGCGTGAAGACTGGGTCGCCGCGTTGGCCGAGGCCATCGCGGCCGACAGCACGCCGGTGATTCTCATTGCCCACAGCCTGGGTTGCATCACGGTCGCGCATTGGGCGGCCACTGCGCCGGTGCAAATGCTGCGGCAGATTCGTGGGGCGTTGCTGGTGGCGCCAGCGGACGTCGAGCGGCCGGCCTGCACGCCGGCGCTGCGCAATTTTGCGCCGATTCCGACCGACCTGCTGCCGTTCCCCAGCCAAGTGGTCAGCTCCGACAATGACGCAGCGGTGAGTGCCGCGCGTGCTGTGGAGCTGGCGCGCAATTGGGGAGCCGAGGCCGGCATCCTGGCCGGAGCGGGGCATATCAACGTGAAGTCCGGCCACCAGCGTTGGGAGCAGGGCTTCGCTTATCTCTATCGCTTGCAAAGCCGCATGGAGCACCACGCCCTGCGTCGCGCCTGAATTTTTTAGCGCCCCCCGTCTCCCGGCGGTTTGGGGCGGGAGCCTGCCATGAGCCTGCATGAAACCGTCGGCCAGCCCTTGCTGACCTTTCCCGATGCGGAAAAAAGCCCCCTGAGTATCCGCGCCAAGGCGCTGGTGTTCGTCGACCCGCGTTCACGGCAGTTGCGCCAGGAACTGGAAGAACTGGCGCCGCGCTCGGTCTCGGTGTTGATTCGTGGCGAGACCGGTACAGGCAAGGAACTGCTGGCCCGGCACATCCACCGCGAAAGTGATCGCGCCGGGCTGTTTGTCTCGGTCAACTGCGGGGCTATCAGCCCGACTTATGCCGACGCCGAATTGTTCGGTTATGCCGCCGGCAGCCATAGCGGTTCGGCCAGCAGCCGGGCGGGGTGGTTCGGCTCGGCCAATGGCGGCACGTTGTATCTGGACGAAATCGGTGACTTGCCGCTGGCGATTCAGATCAAGTTGCTGGCCGCGCTGGAAAATCATGAAGTCACCCGCGTCGGCGCCCACCAGCCGAGCCCCGTGGATGTGCGCTTGGTGGCGGCCACCAGTATCGACCTGGCGCAAGCAGTGGCCGCCGGGAAATTCCACGACCGGCTTTATCACTATCTGGGTGAAGGCCGGCTCGAATTGCCGGCCCTGCGTGAACGAGTGGGCGATATCCTGTCCCTGGCCGAGTACTTCCTGGGCATTTACAGCCAGCGCTTGGGCCTGACGGTGCCGCTGATCAGCGAAGCGGCGCAGCAGGCACTCGAACGGCACAGCTGGCCGGGCAATACCCGCGAACTGGAAAACGTCATCCACTTCGCGTTGCTGGTCAGCACCGGGGATGAGATTTTACCGGAACACTTGAATCTGCCGTCCCAGCTTTCGAGCCTGGAGCTGATTGAGCAGCAGATATCCCACGTCATTGCGCAGGGCTCGGAAGCCGAGCGCGCGGCTCTGACGGCGCTGATCACTCGATTGAATCAAAAGCTTTAGAGGAAATACCGCCAAGGGCAATTTTCCTATATGAGGAAAATGAATATGAACTTGAATAAAAGATATTGTTAAGGCATAAAAAATGTCGGTATCTTCCGCACCACGCCAGCGATAGCACTTCGCTGGCACTCCCACGTTGGCCGTCGTCCATGACGACAGTGATATTCGATAAGGACACTGCATGAAAAAGGTTCTGTTGTTCACCGCATTGGCGGCAGCCCTGACCTCGGGCCTGGCCCAGGCGGCGGAGAAACTGGTTGTGGCGGCCACGCCGGTGCCCCACGCTGAAATTCTCGAGCTGATCAAGCCGGCCCTGGCCAAAGAAGGCGTGGATCTGCAAATCAAGGTGTTCACCGACTACGTCCAACCTAACGTTCAGGTTGACCAGAAGCGCCTGGACGCCAACTACTTCCAGACCCTGCCTTACCTCAAGAGCTTCAACGAAGGCAAAGGCACCAACCTGGTAACCGTGATCGGCGTGCACGTCGAACCGTTTGGCGGCTACTCGAAAAAGGTCAAGAGCCTGGCCGAGCTCAAGGATGGCGCAACCATCGCCATCCCTAACGAAGGCAGCAACAGCGGCCGTGCTTTGATCCTGCTGCAGAAGGCTGGCCTGATCAAACTCAAGGACCCGAAAAACGCCCTGGCAACGCCGAAAGACATCGCTGAGAACCCGAAGAACTTCAAGTTCAAGGAATTGGAATCGGCTATGCTGCCGCGCGTGCTGGATCAAGTTGACCTGGACATGATCAACACCAACTACGCGTTGGAAGCGGGTCTCAACCCGGCTAAAGATGCGCTGGTCATCGAAGGTGCGGATTCGCCTTACGTGAACTTCCTGGTGGCCCGCCCCGACAACAAGGACAGCCCGGCCATGCAGAAACTCGCCAAGGCCCTGACCAGTCCGGAAGTGAAGGCGTTCATCGAGAAGAAATACAGCGGCGCGGTATTGCCGGCGTTCTGATTCGCCCGGTAAGCCTTTTCGCAGTTTCCAACGCCGACGGCTAATGCAGCGTCGGCGTTATCGTTCCCAGCTCTACGTGGGAATGCCTCCGGGGACGCTCTGCGTCCAGTGAAACGGTGCGTCAGCGCCAGCTAGTCCGGCCAATGCCACGCCGGTTCATCCAGCGCCCGTTGTCCAACGATCCCGGTCTGTCCCAGCTCCTTCTCCAACACGATGCAATTGCAGTGCTCGTCCTGCTCCAATGCCGCGATCAGGCGCGTGGCATGGGAAACGACCCACACTTGGCAATTTGCCGAAGCGCGGACAATCAATCGCGCCAAGGCCGGCAACAGGTCCGGGTGCAGGCTGGTCTCCGGTTCGTTGAGCACCATCAGCGAGGGCGGTCGCGGCGTGAGCAAAGCGGCTACCAGCAGCAAATAGCGCAGGGTCCCGTCCGACAGTTCGGCAGCGGACAGCGGCCGCAGCAGGCCATGTTGCTGGAATGCGATGGCAAAACGTCCGCCCTGGAGTTTGTCGATGCGCAGTTGGGCGCCGGGAAACGCGTCACCGATAGCGGCATGCAGGGCCTCGAAGTCGCCGATTTCCAGAATGGTTTGCAGCGCTGCCGCCAAGTCACGCCCATCGTGATGCAACACCGGGGTGCGCGTGCCCAGTTGCGGCTGGCGCACCGGGGCATCGGCGTCGCTGCGAAAGTGGTCGTAGAAGCGCCAGCGACGGATGAACTCACGCATCTGCAGCACTTCTGGCGAAGCGCGCAGGCTGCCGACCTGGTCGAACAGGCTGTCGAAGCTGGGCGTATGTTGGGCCAATACGTCCCAGGAGCGGTCCTCACGGGCGCGAATCATCGGCCCGTTGCGGTCCACCAGCAGGCTGGCAGGACGAAAGACCGGACCGGCCCAGATGCATTCCCGCTTGATTTCAGGATCAAGCGAAAACGCCGAGCGGCTGGGTTCCGGCAGTCCCAGCGAGATTGAGTAGCTGAAGTCTTCCCCGGCGAATCCAAGGCGCAGGCGCTTGGTGCCCTGTCGCACCGTTGCCTGGACCGGCACTTCGCCGTTGCGCATGCGTCGGCTGATTTCCTCGGGCCCTGCCCAAAAGGTCGAGTCCAGCCCGCCTTCACGGGCCAAGGCGTTGACCACCCCGCCTTGCGCCGTTTCGGCCAGCAGGCGCAGGGCGCGATAGAGATTGGATTTGCCGCTGCCGTTGGGCCCGGTGATCAGGTTCAGCCGGCCCAGTGGAATCACCAGCTTGTTGATGGACCGGTAGTTGGCCACCGCCAAGGTCTTGAGCACGCCTATTTCCTTTTTGCATGGACGTCAGCAGCCAGTCTGCCCGATTGCTGTGCATTCAGTGAACCCTGTTCTAAGCTCACAGTCGTATCGTCACTGGTACGTCCGTACAACGCAAAGGAGTCTGCATGGCTGGTCCTGGAATCAAATTGATTGTTGGCTTGGGCGTGTGTGCGTTGTTGGCGGGATGCGGTGACAAGAAGCCCGAGGAAAAAGCCTTGCCCCGGGTGTTCATACAGCAAGCCATGCCCAGCGAATACGCCGCTTCGGTAACGCTTACCGGTGACGTCCAGGCGCGGGTGCAGGCCGATCTGTCGTTTCGCGTGGGCGGCAAGATCATCGAGCGCAAGGTCGATGTCGGTGACCGGGTCTCGGCCCGGCAGGTACTGGCCCGGCTCGATCCTCGCGACTTACAGACCAATGTCGACTCCGCCGAGGCCCAGGTGGCCGCCGAACAGGCGCGGGTCAAGCAGGGCGCGGCGGCGTTCGTGCGCCAGCAAAAACTCCTGCCCAAGGGCTACACCAGCCAGAGTGAATACGACGCGGCCCAGGCGCAGTTGCGCAGCAGCCAGAGCGCGCTGACGGCGGCCCAGGCCCAGCTGGCCAATGCCCGGGAACAACTGAGCTATACCGCGCTGATCGCCGAGGCGCCAGGCATCATTACCGCGCGCCAGGCTGAGGTCGGCCAAGTGGTGCAGGCCACGGAGCCGATCTTCAGCCTGGCCCGGGATGGCGAGCGCGACGCCGTTTTCAACATCTACGAATCGCTGCTGAGCGAGCCGCCGTCGGACGCTGCGATTACCATCAGCTTGCTGGATAACCCGGCAATCAAGACCACCGGCACGGTGCGCGAGATCACCCCGGCGGTGTCCGCCGAGACGGGCACGGTGCAGGTCAAGGTCACCCTCGACAACCTGCCTGAAGGCATGCGCCTGGGATCGGTGGTCAGCGCCACCGCCAAGTCCGCCGGCAAGACTGCCGTCGAGTTGCCATGGTCGGCGTTGACCAAGAACCTCAGGGAGCCGGCCGTGTGGCTGGTGGATGGTGAGGGCCGGGCGCAATTGCATACGGTCACGGTCGGTCGCTACCTGACCGGCAAGGTCATCATCAGCGAGGGGCTCAAGGGCGGTGAGAAGGTCGTTACCGCTGGCGGCCAACTGCTGCACCCTGGCGTGCGCGTCGAGATCGCTGAAAATACTTATGAAAAATCCACGCCGGGAGCCCAGCCATGAAGCGCTTGTGGATAGTCTCGGCAGGCCTGCTGCTCGCCGCCTGTTCGAAGGAAGAAGCGCCGCCGGAGCCGGTGCGACCGGTGTTGTCCATTGAGGTCCGGGCCCTTGACCAGCAGGCCCTCGGCCGATTCGCCGGGAATATCCAGGCGCGCTACGAGACCAATATGGGCTTTCGCGTGCCAGGACGGATCGCCAGCCGCAACGTCGACGTTGGCGCCGAAGTGAAGAAAGGTGACCTGCTCGCGACCCTCGACCCCACCGACCAACAGAACCAATTGCGCGCCGCCCAAGGCGACCTGGCGCGAATCGAAGCGCAGTACATCAACGCCCAGGCCAACGCCCGTCGCCAGCAACAGTTGTTCGACCGTGGCGTCGGCGCCCAGGCGCAACTGGACATCGCCCAGACCGACCTGAAGACCACCGCAGCTTCCCTGGAGCAGGCCCGGGCCTCGGTCGAGCAAGCCCGCGACCAGCTCAACTACAGTGAACTGCATACTGACCACGACGCGGTTGTCACGGCCTGGAATGCCGAGGCCGGGCAAGTGGTGACCGCCGGCCAGCAAGTGGTGACGCTGGCTCGTCCAGATATCAAGGAGGCGGTGATCGACCTGCCGGCTGGATTGGCTGAGCGCCTGCCTGAGGACGTGGTCTTCGAAGTCGCCGCGCAATTGGACCCGGCGACCCGCACCACCGCCATCGTGCGCGAGATCGAACCCCAGGCCCAGAGCGCCACCCGCACCCGTCGCGCGCGCCTGACGTTGACTGACACACCGGCGGGCTTTCGCCTCGGCACGGCCATCAGCGTGACCCTGAGTTCAGCCATCGAGCCGCGCATCGAGCTGCCGCTCACCGCGCTGCAAGAGGTCGACGGCAAGGCGCGGATCTGGCTGATCAACCCGCAGGACCAGACGGTCTCGCCACGCGAAGTACAAATTCTCGAACGCTCGGCTGATTCAGTGTTGGTGGCTAACGGCATCAAGCCCGGCGACCGCGTGGTCAGCGCCGGCGTGAACAGTCTCAAGCCAGGGCAGAAAGTGAAACTCGACGAGGAAGCACGATGAAAGGGCCTTTCAACTTGTCCGAGTGGGCCCTGCGGCATCAGTCGTTCGTGTGGTACCTGATGTTCGTCGCGTTGCTGATGGGCGTGTTTTCATACATGAACCTGGGCCGCGAGGAGGACCCGTCGTTCACCATCAAGACCATGGTCATCCAGACCCGCTGGCCTGGCGCGACCCAGGAAGAAACCCTCGAGCAGGTCACCGACCGCATCGAGAAAAAACTCGAAGAGCTCGACTCCCTCGACTACGTGAAGAGCTACACCCGGCCTGGGGAATCGACGGTGTTCGTCTATCTGCGCGATACCACCGGCGCCAAGGAAATCCCTGAGATCTGGTACCAGGTCCGCAAGAAGATCAACGACATTCGCGGCGACTTCCCCCAAGGGTTGCAAGGCCCGGGATTCAACGATGAGTTCGGCGACGTGTACGGTTCGGTGTATGCCTTCACCGGCGACGGCCTGTCGATGCGCCAGTTGCGCGATTACGTTGAGCAAGTGCGCGCCGAGATCCGCGAGGTGCCCGGTCTGGGCAAGGTGGAAATGGTCGGCGAACAGGACGAAGTGCTGTACCTGAACTTCTCCACGCGCAAACTCGCGGCCCTGGGCATCGATCAGCGCCAGGTGGTGCAGAGCCTGCAATCGCAGAATGCGGTGACCCCGGCCGGGGTGATCGACGCCGGGCCGGAACGGATTTCCGTGCGCACGTCGGGACAGTTCCAGTCGGAGAAGGACCTGGCCAACGTCAACCTGCGACTCAACGATCGCTTCTATCGCCTTGCCGATATTGCTGACATCCGCCGTGGCTACGTCGATCCCGCGACGCCGATGTTCCGCTTCAACGGCACGCCGGCCATCGGCCTTGCCATCGCCATGAAGAAGGGCGGCAACATCCAGGACTTCGGCAAGGCCCTGCATGCGCGCATGAACGAACTGACCGCTGACTTGCCCGTGGGGGTTGGCGTGCACACGGTGTCGGACCAGGCCGAAGTGGTGGAGGAGGCCGTCGGCGGTTTCACCAGCGCCTTGTTCGAGGCAGTGGTCATTGTCCTGGTCGTCAGTTTCATCAGCCTCGGCATACGGGCCGGCCTGGTGGTGGCCTGCTCGATCCCGTTGGTGTTGGCGATGGTGTTCGTGTTCATGGAATACAGCGGCATCACCATGCAGCGGATTTCCCTCGGCGCGCTGATCATTGCCCTCGGCTTGCTGGTGGATGACGCGATGATCACCGTGGAAATGATGGTCACGCGACTGGAAAAAGGTGACAGCAAGGAACAGGCCGCCACCTTCGCCTACACCTCGACGGCGTTCCCGATGCTCACCGGGACCCTCGTGACCGTGGCCGGTTTCGTGCCCATTGGCCTGAATGCCAGTTCCGCCGGCGAGTACACCTTCACTCTGTTCGCGGTCATCGCCGTGGCGATGCTGGTGTCCTGGATCGTTGCGGTGCTGTTCGCCCCGGTCATCGGCGTGCATATCCTCAGCACCAACATCAAACCCCACAGCGCCGAGCCGGGGCGTATCGGGCGGGCGTTCAACGGTGGCTTGTTGTGGGCGATGCGCAATCGCTGGTGGGCTATCGGCATCACGGTGCTGCTGTTCGTGCTGGCGGTGTTTTGCATGCGCTTTGTGCAGAACCAGTTTTTTCCGTCTTCGGACCGGCCGGAGATCCTGGTGGACCTCAACCTGCCGCAGAACGCCTCGATGGACGAGACCCGCAAAGCCGTCGACCGCCTGGAAGCGACCCTCAAGGATGACCCGGACGTGGCGCGCTGGAGCACTTACATCGGCGAAGGCGCGATCCGCTTTTACCTGCCGCTGGACCAGCAACTGCAGAACCCGTACTACGCGCAACTGGTGATCGTCAGCAAGGGCCTGGAGTCGCGCGCGGCGCTGACCGAACGCTTGCAGAAGCGCTTGCGCGATGATTTCGTCGGCATCGGCAGCTACGTGCAAGCCCTGGAAATGGGGCCGCCGGTGGGCCGGCCGATCCAATACCGCGTCAGTGGCAAGGACATCGACCAGGTGCGCAAGCATGCCATCGAACTGGCCACCGAGCTGGACAAGAACTCGCACATCGGCGAAATCATCTACGACTGGAACGAGCCGGGCAAAGTGCTGCGCATCGACATCGCCCAGGACAAGGCGCGGCAACTGGGGCTGTCCTCGGATGACGTGGCCCGACTGATGAACAGCATCGTCAGCGGTTCGCCGGTGACCCAGGTCAACGACGACATCTACCTGATCGATGTGGTGGGGCGCGCCGAAGACGCAGAACGCGGTTCGCCGGAAACCCTGCAGAATCTGCAAATCGTTACTCCCGGCGGCACGTCGATCCCGCTGCTGGCATTCGCCACGGTGCGTTATGAGTTGGAGCAGCCGCTGGTCTGGCGTCGCGACCGCAAGCCGACCATTACCATCAAGGCCGCCGTGCGCGATGAAATCCAGCCCACCGACTTGGTCAGGCAGCTACAACCGGACATCGACAAATTCGCCGCCAAGCTGCCGGTCGGCTACAAGATCGCCACGGGCGGTACGGTAGAGGAAAGCAGCAAGGCCCAAGGACCGATCGCCAGCGTCGTGCCGCTGATGCTGTTCCTGATGGCGACGTTCCTGATGATCCAGTTGCACAGCGTGCAGAAACTATTCCTGGTGGCGAGCGTCGCGCCGTTGGGCCTGATCGGCGTGGTGCTGGCGCTGGTACCGACGGGCACGCCCATGGGCTTTGTGGCGATCCTCGGCATCCTCGCGCTGATCGGCATCATCATTCGTAACTCGGTGATCCTCGTGACCCAGATCGATGAGTATGAACGTGACGGCTACGAACCCTGGGATGCGGTGGTGGAAGCGACCGAGCACCGGCGCCGGCCGATCCTGTTGACGGCGGCTGCGGCGAGCCTGGGGATGATCCCGATTGCCCGGGAAGTGTTCTGGGGCCCGATGGCCTACGCGATGATCGGCGGGATTATCGTCGCCACTTTGCTGACATTGCTGTTCCTGCCGGCGCTCTATGTGGCCTGGTACAAGATTCGCGAGCCCAAGCGCGATTGACACGGCCGTGCGCAGGTCCCTGTGGCGAGGGGATAAATCCCCTCGCCACAGTTAAGGGTGTGTCAGGTCTTTACTTGCGCAACAACCGCAACCCATTGAACACCACCAGCAAGCTCACCCCCATGTCGGCAAACACCGCCATCCACATGGTGGCGAACCCGGCAAAGGTGACGCCGAGAAAGATCGCCTTGATGACCAGCGCCAAAGCAATGTTCTGTTTGAGGATGCTGGACGTCTGCCGCGACAACCGGATGAACGCCGGAATCTTGCGCAGGTCGTCATCCATCAAGGCGACGTCGGCGGTCTCGATGGCCGTGTCGGTGCCGGCTGCCGCCATGGCGAAGCCGATTTCCGAGCGGGCGAGGGCCGGGGCGTCGTTGATGCCGTCGCCGACCATGCCGACCCGGTGACCCTGGGCATACAGCTCCTTGATGGCTTTCAGCTTGTCCTCCGGCAACAAATCGCCACGGGCCCGGTCCATGCCCACTTGCTCGGCAATCGCCTCGGCGGTGTGGGCATTGTCGCCAGTCAGCATCAGCGTCTTGATGCCCAGCTCGTGCAGTTGCCGGATGGCTTCGCGACTGGAGTCCTTCACCGTGTCCGCCACCGCGAACAACGCCAAAGGGCCCGTGCCGTCGAGTAGCAGCACCACGGACTTGCCCTGTTTCTCCAGGGCAAAAAGTTTCTCTTCCAGCTCCGGTGAGCATAGTCCGAGATCTTCCACGAGTCGGTGGTTGCCCAGATGATACGTCCGGCCGTCGATGTCGCCGCGCACGCCGCGTCCGGCAAGCGCCGCGAAGTTATCCACAACGTGCTGTGCCCGCTGGTTATCCACAGCCGCATCGGCAATCGCGCGCGACACTGGATGGTCTGAACGCGCGGCGAGGCTGGCGGCCAAGGCCCTGGCGGTGTTTTCCACGGTCGGGTCCAATGGCACGTAGTCGGTCTGCACCGGCTTGCCGTGGGTGATCGTGCCGGTCTTGTCCAAAGCTACGTAATCGAGCTTGTGGCCATTCTCCAGATAAACGCCGCCCTTGATCAGGATGCCTTTTCGCGCGGCTGCCGCCAGGCCGCTGACGATGGTCACCGGGGTGGAAATCACCAGTGCGCATGGGCAGGCGACCACCAGCAGGACCAATGCCCGGTAGATCCAGTCGAACCACTGCGCGCCCATGAACAGCGGCGGAATGACGGCTACGGCCAGCGCCAGGACAAACACCGCCGGTGTGTAAATGGTCGAGAATCGATCGACGAAACGCTGGGTCGGCGCGCGGGAGCCTTGGGCCTGCTCCACGGCGTGGATAATCCGCGCGAGGGTGGATTGGTCGGCGGCGGCGGTCACGGTGTACTCCAACTCGCCGGCCTGGTTGATGGTGCCGGCGAACACTTTGTCGCCCACGGTTTTGTCCACCGGCAGACTCTCGCCGGTGATGGGCGCCTGATCGATGGTCGAACGGCCGGCGACCACGTCACCGTCCAGGCCGACACGCTCTCCGGGACGGACCCGCACCCGAGCGCCGAGGGCAATGGCTTTGACGGCCTGGACCTGCCAAGTGCCGTCAGTCTGTTGCACGGTGGCCTGCTCCGGCGCCATTTGCATCAGGCCGCTGATGGCGTTGCGAGCGCGGTCGAGGGATTTGGCTTCGATCAGTTCGGCCACGGTGAACAGGAACATCACCATCGCCGCTTCCGGCCACTGGCCGATCAACACCGCGCCGGTCACGGCGATGCTCATCAAGGCATTGATATTCAGGTTGAGGTTCTTCAGGGCGATCCAACCCTTTTTGTAAGTGCCGAGGCCACCGCTGAGAATCGACGCCAGCGCCACCAACGCGACGACCCAGTTTGGCGCGGCGTTGGTGAAATGAATCACCTCGGCACCCAGCGCGGTGACACCGGACAGCGCCAACGGCCACCAAGGCTTGGCGGGTGCGGGCAGGTTGTTGGTGGATTCTTCCTGACCGGCCGTAAACGGTTCCGCTTGCATCCCCAAGGACTCGATAGCCTTGATGATCGGCGCATCGCTGGGCAAGTCGTGAGTCACGCCCAGCACCCGGTTGATCAAGTTGAACTGCAGTTGCTGCACGCCTTCGAGCTTGCCGAGTTTGTTCTGTATCAACGTCTGTTCGGTGGGGCAGTCCATGGCTTCAATGCGAAAACTGCTCAGCCGCGCACCGTCCGTTGGCGCCTTGCCAATGTTGACCACCGACGGCGCCGCTTTGGATGAGCAGCAGGAATGACCGTGATCGTGACCGTGGGCCGATTTGGGTGTGTGGATGGAGTCGCTCATCAGGTTACGTCCGTGAAAAGTGCCTGTTGCACAGTAGAGACCCTGTAGCCACTATAGGGTCAAGCAACTATTTTCGGAGGCGTGCCATGAAGATTGGCGAACTGGCGAAACTCACCGACTGCCAAGTCGAGACCATCCGTTACTACGAGCGCGAGGGCCTGCTGCCGGAGCCCGCTCGCAGCGATGGCAACTACCGCGTCTACACCCAGGCCCACGCCGAGCGGCTGACGTTCATTCGCAACTGTCGCACCCTGGACATGACCCTGGAGGAGATCCGTAGCCTGCTGATCCTGCGCGACAGCCCCCAGGACCAGTGCGAGAGCGTCAATGCGTTGATCGATGAGCACATCCACCACGTCAAGGCACGTATCGACGGCCTGTTGGCCTTGCAGGCGCAACTGATCGACCTGCGCCATCGCTGCGGCGAAGGGCCAGACCTGGATCAATGCGGGATCTTGCAGCGGCTGGAAGTCAGCGGCGCGGTGGCGCCGGAAGTGGAGCATTCACATGTTGGCAGAAGCCACGGGCATTGAAAGCCTATAGATCGTTCCCACGCTCCGCGTGGAAATGCCGCCCGGGACGCTCCGCGTGCCAGTGTGACGCGGAGCGTGGAGGCGATCAAAAGTCGTGTTTCTAGACCGCCATCGGCGCGGTCATCGGCGCGTGGTGCTGGTAGCCTTCCAAGGAGAAATCGCCAGGTTCTACCAACTCCAGCCATTCAGGCTGGTACATGCCGGTCTTGGCGAACTCCGGCACGCGCTCGGAAATCACCAGTTTGGGCATCGGGAACGGCTCGCGGGTGAGCTGTTCGTTGAGCATGTCCAAGTGGTTTTCGTAAACGTGGGCATCTCCGATGAAATAGGTGAACCAGCGCGGCGTATAGCCGGTCAGGCGACCGATCAGGCTCAGCAGCGCGGCACCTTCGGTGAGGTTGAACGGCGTGCCCAGGCCCAGGTCGTTGGAGCGAATGTAGAGGGTCAGGGAGATTTCCTTCGTCTCGACATTCGGATGGAACTGGTACAGCAGATGGCACGGCGGCAGGGCCATTTCATCCAGCTGTGCGCAGTTCCAGCCATGGAACAGGATGCGCCGGCTGCCCGGGTCCTTGATGATGGTATCGACGCACTGGCGAACCTGGTCGATGGCTTTGTACAGCACGACATAGGCCTGGCCGTTTTCTTCGCCTTCGGCGATCTGCCGGTAGCCCTGGGCCAGCGTCTGCTGGATGGCCGCCGGGTTGCTCAGGGGGATCTGTTTGTAAGCCGGCCACTTGCGCCATTGCACACCGTAGATCTCGCCCAGGTCGTCTTCGCCCTGGCGGAACGGGTTGGCCAGCCACTGGGCGTTTTCGTTGGCGTTCTGGTCCCAGACCTTACAGCCCAAGGCGCGGAACTCGGCGGCATTGTTCACACCACGCAGGAATCCGCACATTTCGCCGATGGCCGATTTGAAAGCCATCTTGCGCGTGGTGATGGCCGGAAAACCTTCTTTCAGGTCATAACGCAGCATCGCGCCGGGAAAACTGATGGTGTTCACACCGGTGCGGTTGGCTTGCTTGGTGCCGTTCTTGATGACGTGGGCCACCAGATCGAGATATTGCTTCATGGGTTACCTGTGTCCTTGACCCCGAGGTTTGAGCCCCGGGGTCGAATTTTAAACCTTGGCAGTCGCAGCCGGCGCGCGATGATAAGCCAGCCAGATCAGTGCCAAGCCGCCAACGATCATCGGCAGGCACAACACCTGGCCCATGGTCAGCCAGTTCCACGCCAGATAGCCGAGCTGGGCGTCCGGAACGCGGACGAACTCGACGATGAAGCGGAAGATCCCGTAGAACAGCGCAAACATGCCCGACACTGCCATGGTGGGTCGCGGCTTGCGCGAAAACAGCCAGAGGATCAGGAACAGTGCCACGCCTTCGAGAGCGAATTGGTACAGCTGCGACGGGTGGCGCGGCAACTGCGCCGGGTCGCTGAACGGGGGGAAGACCATTGCCCAAGGCACGTCCGTCGCCTTGCCCCACAACTCGGCGTTGATGAAATTGCCGATGCGCCCGGCACCCAGGCCGATCGGCACCATTGGCGCGACGAAGTCCATCAGCTCGAAAAACGATTTGTTGTTGCGCTTGCCGAACCACAGCGCCGCGAGCATCACGCCGATGAATCCACCGTGGAACGACATGCCGCCCTTCCAGACTTCAAAGATCAGCGTCGGGTTGGCCAGGTAGGCACTCAGGTCATAGAACAACACGTAGCCCAGGCGCCCGCCGACGATCACACCCATGGACAGCCAGAACACCAGGTCTGAGAGCTTCTCTTTGTTCCAGGTCGGGTCGAAGCGGTTGAGCCGGCGCGAGGCCAGCCACCAGGCGCCACCGATACCGATCAGGTACATGAGACCGTACCAGTGGATTTTCAGCGGGCCGATGGCCAGGGCAACCGGATCGATCTGCGGGTAAGGCAGCATTGATATTCCTCGTGAACGTCAAAAAATACCCGGGCGACGCTGCCACCTCGGGATTAAGCCAGGATTGCGTCAGAGCAGAAAACTCAAGCCGACGCTGAACAGCAAAGCGGCGAACAGCCGCTTGAGCAAGCGCGGCGACAGACGATGGGCCAGCCGCGCACCGAAGCGGGCGAAGACCATGCTTGTCAGGGCGATGCCCAGCAGCGCCGGCAAATACACAAAACCGAGACTATGGGCCGGCAACAGTGGATCTTGCCACCCCAGAATCATGAAACTTAAGGCGCTGACCAGGGCGATGGGCAGCCCGCACGCCGATGACGTGGCGACCGCTTGCTGCATCGGCACGCTGCGCCAGGTCAGGAACGGTACCGTCAGCGAGCCGCCACCGATGCCGAAAATCGCCGAGGCCCAGCCGACCACCGTGCCGGCCAGGGACAACCCGACCTTGCCCGGTACCGTGCGGCTGGCCTTGGGCTTGAAATCCAGGGCTAATTGCGCGGCGACGAGCATGGCGAACACGCCGATGATCTTTTGCAGGTGCGGACCGGAAATCGCTTCGGCGGTGATCGCGCCGAAACCGGCGCCGATCAGGATGCCAACGGTCATCCAGGTGAAAATCTGCCAGCGCACCGCCCCTTTACGGTGATGCTCGCGCACGGCGTTGATCGAAGTGAAGATGATCGAGGCCAAGGACGTGCCGACCGCCAGGTGCGTCAACACCTGCGGGTCGAAACCCTGCAAAGTGAAGCTGAACACCAGCACCGGGACGATGATCATCCCGCCCCCCACGCCGAACAACCCGGCCAGTACGCCGGCACAGGCGCCGAGCAGCAGATAGAGCACAAATTCCACCAGCGTCTCCTCGCCCATACCAAAATAAGAGCGGCATGGTAACGGATCGAGGGGCTTGAGCTCTACTGAAGGCGATGGATGCGTCAGTAATGTATGGGTAGAGTGGTGGGGATGCGAATAATCGCCACAAGAGCAGTGTCGTTCAGCTTCATTAATAAACAGGACAACCTGATGTGCCTGATCGTATTTGCCTGGCGCCCCGGCCACTCCCAGCCGCTGATCGTGGCGGCCAATCGCGACGAGTTCTATGCCCGTCCGACCCAGCCCCTGGCCCAATGGCCCGACGCACCCCACGTATATGCCGGGCGTGACTTGGAGGCTGGCGGCACCTGGCTCGGAGTCGGCGCGCAGGGGCGCTTTGCCGCTCTGACCAACATCCGCGACCCGGGCCAACTGCCGGCATTCAAGTCGCGCGGCGAACTGGTGGCGCGGTTCCTGACCGGAAGTCTTTCGATTGCCGATTATTTGAGCGAAGTCGTGCCTCGTGCCGGCGAGTACGGTGGCTTCAACCTGCTGCTCGGCGATGGCGCCGAACTGTGGCACTACAACGCCCGGGATACCCGGCCACAACAGCTGGCTGAGGGGGTTTATGGCCTGTCTAACGCTGGGCTGAACACGCCCTGGCCGAAATTGCTCAAGGCCAGGGCGGCGCTGGTCGAGGTGCTGGACGATCCGCAACCCCAGGCGCTGCTGGCACTGCTGAATGATCCACAGCCCGCGCCCATGGCCGAACTACCGGACACCGGGGTGGGATTGGCGACGGAGATGCTGCTGTCGAGTGTGTTCATTGCCAGCCCGGCCTACGGGACGCGGGCGAGCACGGCGTTGATTGTTCATGCCGATGGGACGCGGCATTTGGTGGAGCGCAGTTTCGGGCCGCATGGGGGGCATTTGGGGGAGGTGGAGCTGCACCTCTGAATGCTCCCCGAACTATAGGGTCTTGTTCGAAGCCGGATTGATCATCCGCGCCAACCCGAGGTTCTTCAGCGCCAACTGCAGGGAGCTATGAATCACTTGCGGGTTATCGATGGTCATCAGCTCTGCCAGCAGTTCCTGGGCCTTGCTGAGGTTGATCTGGCGCAGCATCCATTTCACTTTCGGCAGGTTGGTGGCGTTCATCGACAGGCTGTCGAAGCCCATCGCCATCAGCAGCACCGCTGCCGCCGGGTCACCGGCCATTTCGCCGCAGATACTCACCGGCTTGCCTTCGGCGTGGGCGTCGCGCACGACGTTCTGTAGAGCCTGCAGCACGGCCGGGTGCAGGTAGTCATACAAGTCCGCTACCCGTGGGTTGTTACGGTCCACCGCCAGCAGATATTGGGTCAGGTCGTTGGAGCCGACGGACAGGAAGTCCACCTGCCGCGCCAATTCCTTGGTCTGGTACACCGCTGCCGGGATCTCGATCATGACGCCGACTGGCGGCATCGGTACGTCGGTGCCTTCGTCGCGTACTTCGCCCCAGGCCCGGTGGATCAGGTGCAGGGCCTCTTCCAGCTCATGGGTGCCAGAGATCATCGGCAACAGGATACGCAGGTTGTTCAGGCCTTCACTGGCCTTGAGCATGGCGCGCGCCTGGACCAGGAAGATTTCCGGATGGTCGAGCGTCACGCGGATCCCGCGCCAGCCGAGGAAGGGGTTGTCTTCCTTGATCGGGAAATAGGACAGGGATTTGTCGCCGCCGATGTCCAAGCTGCGCATGGTCACCGGCTGCGGATGGAACGCGGACAATTGCTCGCGGTAGATCGCCAGCTGTTCCTTTTCGCTGGGGAAGCGCTGGTTGATCATGAACGGTACTTCGGTGCGGTACAGGCCCACGCCCTCGGCACCACGCTTCTGCGCCCGGGCCACATCGGCCAGCAGGCCGGTGTTGACCCACAGCGGCATGCGGTGGCCATCGAGTGTGATGCAAGGCAGGTCCCGCAGCGCATCCAGGCCCAGGGAGAGTTGCTTCTCTTCTTCCACCACATCGGCAAACTGCTTGCGCAGCACGTCGCTGGGGTTGGTGTAGACCTCGCCGTGGTAGCCGTCGACGATCATCTGGATGCCGTCGACCTTGGAATACGGCAGGTCCACCACGCCCATCACCGTGGGAATGCCCATGGCCCGGGCGAGGATCGCCACGTGGGAGTTGCCCGAACCCAATACCGAGACCAACCCCGCCAGCTTGCCTTCAGGCACTTCGCCGAGCATGGCCGGGGTCAGCTCTTCGCTGACCAGGATGGTGTTGTCGGGATAGACCAGCGTCTGTTGGCGCTCTTGCTGCAAATACGCGAGCAAGCGGCGGCCGAGGTCCTTGACGTCCGAGGCGCGCTCGCGCAGGTAGGCGTCGTCCATCAATTCGAAACGGTTGACGTGGTCGGTCACCACTTGGCGCAACGCGCCCTGGGCCCATTGGCCGGTCTTGATGACCGTGGTCACTTCGCTGCCCAGGGACGCGTCGTCGAGCATCATCAGGTAGACGTCGAACAGCGCGCGCTCTTCAGGGCGCAGCTGCGTCGCCAGCTTGGCCGACAGGGCGCGCATGTCGGCGCGCACGCCTTCGATGGCGGTCTTGAACAAGCCCAGCTCGGCCGGGATGTCGGAGATGGTCTTGTCTGGCACCACGTCGAGGTCGGCGGGCGGCAGCATGACCAGCGCGGTGCCCACCGCCGCGCCCGGGGAGCCTGGGACGCCGACGAACTTGGCTTCCTGAATGCCCTTGCCCTGGCGACCCAGGCCGCTGATCGAACCGGTGGCTTCTGCGTGGGCGATTACCCCGGCCAGTTGCGCGCTCATGGTGACGAGGAAGGCTTCTTCACCCTCGTCGAACTGGCGGCGTTCCTTCTGCTGGATGACCAACACGCCGACGACACGGCGGTGGTGGATGATCGGCGCGCCGAGGAACGATGCGTAGCGTTCTTCGCCAGTTTCGGCGAAGTAGCGGTAGCGCGGGTGATCCGCGGCGTTTTCCAGGTTCAGGGGTTCTTCACGCGTGCCGACCAGGCCGACCAGGCCTTCGTTAGGGGCCATGCTGACCTTGCCAATGGAGCGCTTGTTCAAGCCTTCGGTGGCCATCAGCACAAAGCGGTTGGTCTCGGGATCAAGCAGATAGACCGAGCAGACCTGGCTGCCCATGGCCTCTTTGACGCGCAATACAATAATGCCCAACGCCGCCTTGAGATCCTTGGCGGAGTTAACTTCCTGGACGATCTTGCGCAGCGTATTGAGCATGGCTCGGGGTCGAACTCCGTCGTCAGTCGCGCGTCAGCAGGCGCGGGGCAAGCTCTTTTAGGGCGCGTCGATACACTTCGCGCTTGAATGTCACCACCTGGCCCAACGGGTACCAATAGCTGACCCAGCGCCAGCCATCGAACTCCGGTTTACCGGTCAAATCCATCCGCACCCGCTGCTCATTGGAGATCAGGCGCAGGAGAAACCATTTCTGCTTCTGGCCGATGCACAGCGGTTGGCTGTGTGTCCTGACCAGGCGTTGCGGCAAACGATAGCGCAACCAGCCTCGGGTGCAGGCGAGTATTTCGACATCCTCTCGCTCAAGCCCCACTTCTTCATTCAACTCGCGGTATAAAGCCTCTTCCGGCGTCTCCTGAGGATTGATCCCACCCTGGGGAAACTGCCAGGCGTCTTGATTGATACGGCGTGCCCATAGCACCTGCCCAGCATCATTCGTAAGAATGATCCCCACATTGGGACGGAAACCATCGGGATCGATCACGGCAACAACCTCGCAAACGCATGTCGCCGCATTGTTCCACAAAGGTTGTGAAAGCAGCAACGAGCCTTCCTACCTTATGTGCACTCTTGTGAAAAGTCCGTATTCTGAGCGCCTTTCTTCAGAATTTTCAGCGAGTAACTGCAATGCGGCTGGCTTTATTCGACTTGGACAACACGCTGCTGGGCGGCGACAGCGATCACGCCTGGGGCGATTACCTGTGCGAACGCGGCTTCCTCGATGCCGTCACGTACAAGGCGCGCAACGACGAGTTCTACCAGGATTACCTGGCCGGCAAGCTCGACAACGCCGCGTACCTGAATTTCTGCCTGGAAATCCTTGGCCGTACCGAGATGGAAGTGCTGGCACAGTGGCATCTGGACTATATGCGCGATTGCATCGAGCCGATTGTGCTGCCCCAAGCCATCGAACTGTTGAAAAAACACCGCGACGCCGGTGACAAATTGGTGATCATCACCGCCACCAACCGCTTCGTCACCGCGCCGATTGCCGAACGACTGGGGGTCGAAACGCTGATCGCCACCGAGTGCGAGATGATCGACGGACGTTACAGCGGGCGCAGCACCGACATCCCATGCTTTCGCGAGGGCAAGGTGACACGGTTGAACCGTTGGCTGGAAGAAACCGGATATTCGCTCGACGACAGCTACTTCTATAGCGACTCAATGAACGACTTGCCGCTCTTGGAGGCGGTGACGCATCCGGTGGCTGTGGACCCGGATCCGAATCTTCGGTCCGAGGCCGAGCGACGGGGTTGGCCGGTGATCAGCCTGCGCGGCTGATCGTTGCCGCGGTCCACCGGGCAGATGTCTCCGGTGGGCCGGGTTTTATGTCGGTTTGGCCACCATCAAGTAGAAAATTGCCATGAACGCCAGGAACGCCGGCCAACCCAGCGCAAACCACCAGCGCATGTAGGTCGTGGCTTTCATCGGGATGGGCGTGCCGTCCCGCAAGGCTTGTTCAGCCATCTTGTGTACGCGGATCTGCAACCAGACCACCGGGAGCCAGCAAACGCCCGCCAGGCAATAGAGACCGATGCTCCACATCAACCAGCTCTGCTGCAGCGGCCAGCCCGCCAAATGCATCAGGCCCAACCCGCTCAGCGGTTGAAATACTGCGGTAGTGGCGGTGAACGCCCAGTCGGCGAAGACCAGATGCTTGAAGGTGACGGCAATGACTTCGACCTTGCCGCTGCGCCAGGCCCGGAGCGCATAGTAGGCCGAGCCCGCGCCCAGGCCGAACAGAACGGTGGAGGACAGGATATGCAGCGTCTTCAGCAGCAGATACATACTCATCGGCGGGGCTCAGTCCAAAGCAGCCATAAAGTTGCGACGATCAACACCAGATTCTTGGCAACAGCCGCATAAGGGTCGAACCAATAGTGCGGCAGGATGAAACTGATGCACAGCGTATAGCCCACCATCAGACTCAACTGCAGCAGCAAGGCCTGGCGACGCCAGCGCTTGAGCAGCATGCCCACGCCCAGCGCGCCGTCACACAGGGCGCCGCTGACCACCGCAAGCTTCGCCCAGGCGCCGTGTACGCCAGCTTCGGCCATGATGCGCAAGCCCCAATCGTAACCCGGGCCGAGGCACACCACGGCGGTCCCCAGCCAGATCAGGGCCAGGACCGCCAGCATCAGTGGACGCAAGGCCCGCAGGCTGCTTTGGGCAACTGTTGGCCATCGCTGCAAGCGAGTCTGCACGGGGGCCGCGTAATAACCGCAGACCGACGCGAGTACGCCTGGGTCGGCCAGATTGTCCCGTTGCGCCAGAGCCACGCTTTGGCCGTTCAAGGCCCGCCAGCCGAACCGATCCCCCAACCGGCTGCCAACCTGGACCAACAGCGCAGGTGCCTTGAGGTAGCGCGCCGGCGCCCAACCCTGCGCGGCTCGCAGATGATCAATGAGTTGTGCCAGGGTCATGGGCTCGGGCCCCACCAGCGGCAACACTACGGATTCGCTCGGCCATTGCCGCAGCAGGGCGAGCACCGCGCCCGCCAGGTCGTCGATGTGCACGGGTTGGAGGCGCGCCTTCAGATCCAGCAAGGGAATCAACGGCCACGGCGAAAGGCCCGCCAGCCAGTCGCTGCTGGTGCCACCCGGCCCTGTTACCAACGAAGGCCGCAGGATGACCGATGGGCCGCTCAGCCCGGACAGATACTCGTCGGCCAGGCCTTTGCTGGCCAGGAACGGCACGTCGGATTGGACGCTCGCGCCCAGCGCGGAAATCTGCAGGACCCGTACGCCTCGGCCTGCGGCCTGGTCGAACAGCGCCCGAGCGCCGCGGTCCTGGACCAGGCTCAACGCCAGGGTGTCGACGCTTAGCAGGCCGGCGGCGTTGATCAGAAGGTCGATGTCGTCGGGGAATGCAAAATGGGCAGGGTCGGCCGCTAGCAAGCCTAGATCCAGCTGCCGCCATTCGACCCCGGGCCAGCTCGAAGCCTCGGGTTCACGCCGGGTTGCGATGATCGAATGGCCGGCGCCGTGCAGCGCTCGCAGCAGGTGGCCGCCGATAAACCCGCTGCCACCCACCAAAAGAATCTTCATGACAGTCCCTGTCAGTTAAATCGGCTTGGCGCCCATCAACGCAGCAATGGACACGAAGCCAACACCACCGATAATTGCCAAGGCCAGGGTGAACCTGCTGCTACCGGCGCCGCCCATGCGCAGGCGGTTGAGCCGCGCCAGCAGCCAAATGGCGCTGAGCGCCGCCACGGTATAAATCACACTTGAACCCAGCAGCCAGGTTTGCCCCAGCGGCCAGCCCACCAGATGAACCAGCCACCATCCGGTAAACGGCATGCTCAGCATGCCGAGCAGCATCAGGCACCAGGCGAATAGCCAGGGCCGCCGCAGCGTATAGGCCGGGCCCTCGCTGCGTTTGCGCCAGGCCACGACGGCAAGGCTAATGCCACAGGCCAGCAGCACGACCGTGGCCGCGACGTGCAGGATTTTCAGGGTCAGCAGCGTTTCCATGGGTTTTTCCTTAGACCGATGTCCTTGAGCGTAGCCCTTCAGCCAAGAAACAGCTGATACGCAGGGTTATCGCTTTCATCCCAATACGGGTAACCGATTTCTTCCAGGGCTGCCGGCACCAGGTGGCGTTCCTCGTGAGGCACTTGCAACCCGGCGACCACGCGGCCGTCCGCCGCGCCATGGTTGCGGTAGTGGAACATGGAGATGTTCCAGCGCCCGCCCAATTTATTGAGGAAGTTGAACAGCGCCCCCGGGCGTTCCGGGAATTCGAAGCGCAGCACCACCTCGTCGATGACATGGGCCGCGTGGCCTCCGACCATGTGGCGGATGTGCAGCTTGGCCAGTTCGTTGTCGGTCAGGTCCAGCACCGGGAAGCCTTGCTCGGTCAGGCTGGCGATCAGCGCGCTGCGCGGGTCGTTTTCCGGGTGCGTCTGCACGCCAACGAAAATGTGCGCTTCGCTGCCGGTGTTGTAGCGGTAGTTGAATTCGGTGATCTGGCGCTTGCCGATGGCTTCGCAGAACGCCTTGAAGCTGCCCGGCTTCTCGGGAATGGTCACGGCGATGATCGCTTCGCGGCCTTCACCCAGCTCGGCGCGCTCGGCGACGTGGCGCAGGCGGTCGAAGTTGACGTTGGCGCCCGAATCGATGGCCACCAGGGTCTGGCCGCTCACGCCCCGCGACTCGACATATTTTTTGATCCCGGCCACGCCCAAGGCGCCGGCGGGTTCGGTGATCGAGCGGGTATCGTCGTAGATATCCTTGATGGCCGCGCAGATCTCGTCGGTGCTGACGGTGATCACTTCGTCCACGTAGTGCTTGCAGATTTCAAAGGTGTGTTGGCCGATCTGCGCCACGGCAACGCCGTCGGCGAACAGGCCCACCGTCGGCAGTACCACGCGCTCGCCCGCGGCCATGGCCGCCTGCAGGCAATTGGAGTCGTCCGGCTCGACGCCAATGATCTTGATCTCGGGCCGCAGGTATTTCACGTAGGCCGCGATCCCGGCAATCAGCCCGCCACCGCCCACCGGGACGAAAATCGCATCCAGGCGTCCGGGATGCTGGCGCAGGATCTCCATCGCCACCGTGCCCTGCCCGGCAATGGTGTGAGGGTCGTCATAGGGGTGGATGTAGACGTAGCCTTTTTCGTCGACCAGCTTCAACGAGTACGCCAGGGCTTCCGGGAACGAGTCACCATGCAACACCACTTTGCCGCCACGGGAACGCACGCCCTCGACCTTGATTTCCGGGGTGGTCTTGGGCATGACAATGGTGGCCTTGACCCCCAAGACCTTGGCCGCCAGTGCCAGGCCTTGGGCATGGTTGCCCGCCGACGCGGTGACCACGCCGCGTGCGCGTTCTTCATCGCTGAGCTGGGTCAGCTTGTTGTAGGCCCCGCGAATCTTGAACGAGAACACCGGCTGCAAGTCTTCGCGCTTGAGCCAGATATCGTTGCCCAGCCGCTCGGAGAGCTGGCGGGCGGTCTGCAGCGGGGTTTCTACGGCAACGTCATAAACGCGCGAGGTGAGGATCTTTTTGACGTACTGTTCAAGCATCGGAAAGCATCACTGGGCGGGTTGGGCAGGGCCAAGGAGTCTAACCCGGCTTTTGGCCAGGCGACCACACGAATCCCGAGGTTTTGTTGGGTTATACTCGCGCCCCTTTATACTCATTGCCCGCTTTCGGAGCCCGCATGACCCAGGATCAACTCAAACAGGCCGTGGCCCAGGCCGCCGTCGACCTCATCCTCCCGAAGCTGGATGACAAGAGCATCGTCGGGGTCGGCACCGGCTCCACGGCCAATTGCTTCATCGACGCGCTGGCGCAGCACAAAGGTGCGTTCGACGGCGCGGTCGCCAGCTCCGAAGCCACCGCCGCGCGGCTGAAGGGCCACGGGATTCCTGTGTATGAGCTCAACACGGTGAGCGACCTGGAGTTCTACATCGATGGCGCCGACGAAAGCGACGAGCATCTGAACCTGATCAAGGGCGGCGGCGCAGCCCTGACCCGCGAGAAAATCGTTGCGGCGGTGGCCAAGACGTTCATCTGCATCGCCGACGCCAGCAAACTGGTGCCGGTGCTCGGCGCGTTCCCATTGCCGGTGGAAGTCATCCCCATGGCCCGCAGCCACGTTGCCCGCGAGTTGGTGAAACTGGGCGGAGATCCGGTGTATCGCGAAGGTGTGTTGACCGATAACGGCAACATCATCCTGGATGTGCACAATTTGCAAATCACCCATCCAGTAGAACTGGAGCGCCAGATCAACGCCATCGTCGGCGTGGTCACCAATGGTTTGTTCGCTGCGCGCCCGGCAGATGTGCTGCTACTGGGGACCAGTGAAGGGGTGAAGACCCTCAAGGCTTGATTCGATGGAGTGACGGGCACAGTTGTGGTGAGGGGATCTTTTTCCTGTCAGTCGAGCTGCGGTTTCTTGAATACGTAGAACAGGTTCGGCTCACTCACCACGTACAAATTGCCGTCGTCGTCCATCGCCAGGCCCTCGGCCTGGGGGATGGTTTTCTGCAGGCCGTGGCGCCCCTTGCTCAACGACAGCGTGCTCAACGGCCGGCCGTCGATATCCAGTTCGATAATCAACCGCGACTCATCGGACAGTGCCAGCAAATGGCCGCTGCGCTCGTCGTATTGCAGGCTGGATAGGTCGCGCACAAATAATCCGGCATCGCGCTTGGGATTGTTGATGACGTGGACTGCGTAGGACTTCTCTGGATTGTGGTGAGGAAAACCGTGCACTTCGTAAATCAGCATCGGATCGCGCTCCTTGGCCACGAATAGCCGTTTGCCCACCGAATCGTAAGCCAGGCCTTCGAAACCCTTGTTGCCGCTCATGTGCACGCCAAGCGTCATTTGCTCGGCATCGGCTGCGTCGAGGAACCGGGTGTCTTCCTCCAGGTGAATCTTGATCAGCCGCTGTTGGCGCTCGTCGGTGATGACGTAAATGTTCTCGCTGATGAATTCCACTGCTTCCGGATCGCCGAACCCGACCAGGGCGATGCGCCGCAATATCTTGCCATCCAGTGACAGCTCGATCAGCTCGGCATTCTTGTTGGTGACGGTGAACAGGCTCTTGCGGATCGGATCGAACGTCAGCGCGGAAACGTCGTCGTCCAACCCCTCGATTACCTGTGCCTCAAGCGTGACCTGGTATTGATCCAACGAGATCGCTTGTTCATTGAGCGGATGCCAAAAGGTGTTCAGGTTGAACCAGGCGCGCTCGAACAAACGCAGGTACTGGCCCGCTGCGATCAGCGTAATCAACACGATCATCAGCAGCGGAATCAGGAACTTGGGACGGGCGAGTCGACGCATGAGAGATGAGCTCGATAGGAACAGGTGGTTGGAAATACCACGACTGCCTGAACTGAAGCTTAATGGCCGACTGCCACATCCTACAACGATGGAGGAATTGCCCTACAGGACCGCTATCAGCGTGATTTTTCGAAACGATAGAACAGGTTCGGCTCGCTCACCATATAGATGTTGCCGGCCTCATCGACGGTAACGCCTTCCGCGCGGGGGACCGTGTTTTTCAGCCCGTTGAAGCCGCCCAGCAACGTCATGAAACTGACCTGTTCACCTTCCTCATCCAGCTCCAGCAGCAAATGGGAGTCGGCAGAGAGCAGCAACATGTGGCCCGTGCGCGGGTCGACAGCCAGGGCCGAAAGGTTGCGCAGGTCCAGTTCATGGCTGACATGGATCTGTTTGTCGCCCTTGAGCAGTGGACTGCCGTCGCTTTTCCAAGTGAACAGCGCCGGTGGACGCTCTTCGCCCAGCACCAATTGCTGGTTGCGAGGATCCCAGGCGATCGCCTCGAACCCTTTGTTCTGATTATCAGACGCGCCCAGGTCGTACTGGGGGAAATCCTTGTAGTCCAGCGTTTGCGTATTGGCATCGACCTGGACGAGCGACAGGGTATGTTTTCGCTCATCAGTGATGGCCAGCAGGCCGTTTTCCATATACGACACGCCTTCTGGATTACTCCAGCCCACCAAGGGCATCTTGCGCAGCATTTCGCCTTGCAGGCTCAATTCCACCAGGAACGGGTTCTTGCCCATGACGGCAAACAAGGTCTTGGTTTGCCGGTTGTAGGTCACATCGGAGGCTTCGTCCTTCTCCATGCCCGGCAACGGTTTGGCGTCGATCACGGCGCGGTAGTCCGGCAACCAGATGCTTTCCTGGCGCTGCGCCGGACTCTCGAAGCGCTCGGACACCCAGAGCAGGCCGCGGTCATCCCAATGCATGGCGAACGCCAAGCCATAAGCGGCGACCACGGCCAGCAGCGACCAGGCATACCAAGGCAGGACGAAGCGAAAGCGGCGGGTGGGTTTGGGGCTGGGCAGGGCTTGGGACTTGGCCATCAGGAATGCGTTCCAGATAATTCGTGCTTGGGGAATGGCTGGGCTCAGATGCCGCATTCCCCGGAATTATCCGGATGGCATGTGAAAAAACGGTAAACGCTACGGCACCGATGTTCCCGTGTTCTGCATAGGAGTGCGTCAACGAGCGCTCCGCGTCCTGCTATTGGACACGGAGCGCGGGAACGATCGTTGCGATTAACGAACGCTGCTCTCGAAACGGCTCGCGCCCGGCAACTCCAGCACCAGCTCATCGCCCACGTTCAGTGGTCCGACGCCCGCCGGAGTACCGGTGAGAATCACGTCGCCGGCCTGCAGCGAGAAGCAGCCGGCCATGTATTGAATCATCGGCACGATAGGGTTGAGCATCAGGCTGCTGTTGCCGTCCTGGCGTACTTCACCGTTGATGGTCAAACGCACGGGGATGTCGGTCAGGTCAGCAAACGCGTCCTTCGAGACAAAGGGGGCGATCACTGCCGCGCCGTCGAAGGACTTGGCGACTTCCCACGGCAGGCCTTTGCCCTTGAGCTCGGCCTGCTTGTCGCGCAGGGTCAGGTCCAAGGCCGGGGCGAAGCCTGAGATAGCGTCCAGCACTTCTTCGACGCTGGGTTTGGTGGACAGCGGCTTGCCGATCAGCACGGCGATTTCCGCCTCGTAGTGCACCGAGCCGCGATCGGTCGGGATCTTGAAACCACCTTCCAGTGGCACCACGCAACTGCCTGGCTTGATGAACAGCAAGGGCTCGGTGGGCACCGGGTTGTCCAATTCCTTGGCGTGTTCGGCATAGTTGCGGCCGATGCACACCACCTTGCCCAGCGGGAAATGAATACGCGTACCGTCGAGATACTGGTGCTGATAGCTCATTACCGACTCCTGCCTTTTCGAATTGTCATCAGGTGTTTATGGGTCAAATCGCGAAAATCTTGCCCGGATTCATGATGCCGTTAGGGTCGAACACGGCCTTTACCGCTTTCATGTAGTCGATTTCAACCGCAGAACGACTGTACGTCAGATAGTCGCGCTTGGTCATGCCCACGCCATGTTCGGCGGAGATCGAGCCGTTGTACTTCTCCACGGTTTCGAAGACCCATTTGTTCACGGTCGCGCACTTGGCGAAGAACTCGTCCTTGCTCAGGTTTTCCGGCTTGAGGATGTTCAGGTGCAGGTTGCCGTCGCCGATGTGGCCGAACCAGACGATTTCGAAATCCGGGTAATGTTCGCCGACGATCGCGTCGATTTCCCGCAGGAAGCCAGGGACCTTGGAAACCGTGACCGAGATGTCGTTCTTGTACGGCGTCCAGTGGGAGATGGTTTCGGAGATGTACTCGCGCAGTTTCCACAGGTTCTGCAATTGGGTTTCGCTCTGGCTCATCACGCCGTCCAGCACCCAACCCTGCTCGACGCAGTGTTCGAAGGTTTCCAGCGCATGGTTGGCGACTTCTTCGGTGGTCGCTTCGAATTCCAGCAGGGCATAGAACGGGCAGTCGGTTTCGAACGGCGCGGGCACGTCGCCACGACCGAGCACCTTGGCCAGGGCCTTGTCGGAAAAAAATTCGAACGCGGTGAGATCGAGCTTGCCCTGGAAGGCATGCAGCACGGGCATGATCGAGTCGAAGTCCGGCGTCCCGAGAACCATGGCAGTGAGGTTTTTCGGAGCCCGGTCCAGGCGCATGGTGGCTTCGACGACGAAGCCCAGCGTGCCCTCGGCGCCGATGAACAGCTGCCGCAAGTCGTAGCCGGTGGCGTTCTTGATCAAATCCTTGTTCAGTTCCAGCAGGTCGCCCTTGCCGGTGACGACCTTCATGCCCGCGACCCAGTTACGGGTCATGCCGTAGCGAATGACCTTGATCCCGCCGGCATTGGTGCCGATATTGCCGCCAATCTGGCTGGAGCCCGCCGAAGCGAAGTCGACCGGGTAGTACAGGCCGTGTTCCTCGGCCTTGTTCTGCAATTGCTCGGTGACCACGCCCGGCTGGCACACGGCAGTGCGGTCAGTCAGGTTCACGTCGAGAATCTGGTTCATGTAGTCGAAAGACACCACGACTTCACCGTTCGCCGCCACGGCTGCGGCGGAAAGCCCTGTACGCCCCCCCGAGGGGACCAGCGCGACCTTGTGCGTATTGGCCCAGCGCACGATGGCCTGGACCTGCTCGGTGGTCTTGGGAAAGACAATGGCGGTCGGTGCGGGTGCGTAATGCTTGGTCCAATCCTTGCCGTAGGCATTCAGCGAGTCGGCGTCGGTCAAGACCTTGCCAGGCTCAACCAGGGTCTTCAGCTCATCTATCACGGCAGGATTGGTCATCGACAGAACTCTCGAACAATTCATGGTCATCCTGAGAACGCTTCACGTCGCAGGAATGGGTGTTTGCGGGGGGCATATGCTAGCATACCGACCCCGCAGCGTAGTGCCCAACGGCTGTTCTGCGGCGACGGCTGTCATGCCGGTCGGGCCAGCCTATGCTGCCCGATTCCCTGCCATTTTTTCCGGGACACAGGTTTACGCAGATGAGCAAGACTTCTCTCGATAAGAGCAAGATCAAGTTCCTTCTTCTCGAAGGCGTCCACCAATCGGCTGTCGACGTCCTCAAGTCGGCGGGCTACACCAGCATCGAGTACATCACCAGTTCTCTGCCGCAAGACCAGCTCAAGGAAAAGATCGCCGATGCTCACTTCATCGGCATTCGCTCCCGTACCCAACTGACCGAAGAGATCTTCGACCACGCCAAGAAACTGGTCGCGGTCGGCTGCTTCTGCATCGGCACCAACCAGGTCGACCTCAACGCAGCCCGTGAGCGTGGTATCGCGGTGTTCAACGCGCCGTACTCCAACACCCGCTCCGTTGCCGAACTGGTGCTGGCCGAAGCGATCCTGCTGCTGCGCGGCATCCCTGAGAAGAACGCTTCCTGCCACCGTGGTGGCTGGATCAAAAGCGCGGCCAATTCCTTTGAAATCCGTGGCAAGAAGCTGGGTATCGTCGGCTACGGCTCGATCGGCACGCAGTTGTCGGTACTGGCTGAAGGCTTGGGCATGCAGGTGTTCTTCTACGACACCGTGACCAAGCTGCCGCTGGGCAACGCGACCCAGGTGAACAACCTGCACGAGTTGCTGGGCATGTCCGACATCGTCACCCTGCATGTGCCGGAAACCGCCGCCACCCAGTGGATGATCGGCGAGAAGGAAATCCGTGCCATCAAGAAAGGCGGGATCCTGATCAACGCCGCGCGCGGTACGGTGGTCAAGCTCGACGCCTTGGCCGAAGCGATCAAGGACAAGCACCTGATCGGCGCTGCCATCGACGTGTTCCCGGTGGAGCCGCGCTCCAACGACGACATCTTCGAAAGCCCGCTGCGTGGCCTGGACAACGTGATCCTGACCCCGCACATCGGCGGTTCCACCGCTGAAGCCCAAGCCAACATCGGCCTGGAAGTGGCGGAAAAACTGGTCAAGTACAGCGACAACGGTACCTCGGTATCGTCGGTGAACTTCCCGGAAGTGGCCCTGCCGGCTCACCCTGGCAAGCATCGCCTGCTGCACATCCACGAGAACATCCCGGGTGTGATGAGCGAGATCAACAAGGTCTTCGCGGAAAACGGCATCAACATTTCCGGTCAGTTCCTGCAGACCAACGAGAAAGTCGGCTACGTCGTGATCGACGTCGATGCCGAATACTCAGACTTGGCGCAAGAGAAGCTGCAGCACATCAACGGCACCATTCGTTGCCGCGTGCTGTTCTAGGAAAGCTGACTGCAAGTCGAGGTTTGGCTTGCGAAAAAAACGGGAGCCCCGAAAAGGGCTCCCGTTTTTTTACCGGGAACCGTTACTTCACGGTCACAGTGATCTTTTTGGAGACAATCGACGGGTCGAACGGCATGTGGCCGCTGTCGCCCAGGATCAATTGCAAGGTGTGCTTGCCTGGAGCCAGCTTGATAGTGGCTTCGGTCTGCGCCTTGCCGAAATGCATGTGGTTGGCGTCGGTCGGGATCGGTGCGCCTTCCTCTGGCAGGTCGTCGACATCGATCAGCAAATGATGGTGGCCAGTGTTCTTGGTCACATCGCCCGCCGGGGCCAGGGCGATGTTCTTGACGCCGAACTTGACCTTGAATTCCTGGCTGACGGTGGCGCCGTCTTCCGGGGAAACGATGAACACTTCTGCACCTTTGGGCGCCGGGGTAGCGGCGCTTGCCAGCATCGAAGCGCCCAACAACAGACCGGCCAACGCGGCACGAGACATAAAGCTTTTCATTTTTTTCTCCAGTTTTTCCATGAAATCCGCCTGGTCATGACAACTTCATGACCAATCGTTGTCGAAGCCTGCAACAACCATAGCAAAGCGAGCCTGAAACGAGCGTCGCTTGTATAAATACAAAGGAGTGACCATGCGCTTTCTGCCTGGCCTGATCTGCCTGCTACCCCTGTTGAGCCCTCTGGCCCATGCGGAACTGATCGACGACATCAACGACCGTGGCGAATTGCGGATCGCCCTCGAGGCCAACACGGCTCCTTTCAACTTCAAGGAGGACGGCAAGCTCACCGGTTTCGAAGTGGAACTGGGTGAAATGCTTGCCAGTGAACTCGATGTACGGCCCGATTTTGTCGTCACCGATGCCGCGGATCTGCTGGCCGGTGTGGAAAGCGGCAAGTACGACGTCGCCATCAACCACATAGCAATGACCCCGGAACTGGCGGAACGTTTCGACACCAGCGCGACTTACAGCCAGCCGGATGCACAGTTGCTGGCCAGCAAGGATGAGCCGCAACGTCCGCTGGTCCTGGTCCAGTCATTCCAGCCGGAGGAAAAGCAGGGCCCGCCGCCCAGCCTGGTGATTCCGTTCCAGAAGGGCAACCCGGCATTCAAGGCCAGCCTGGACAATGCCCTGAGTCGCATCAAGGGTGACGGGCGGCTGGAACAGTTGTCGCAGAAGTGGCTGGTCAAGCCGGAGTGATTTGGTTTGAGCGCTTTCCCTTGCGGGGGTAGTTCTCAAGCTCTACGCCACACACTCGCCAGCCAAGGCTGCTGCTCTCGCGGCAGCCCCGCCGGCCGGTAGTAGTGCTCCAGCTCGACGAAACCCGCCTCGGTGAGCAACGCCCGCCAGGCGTCGAGATCGTGATACGCGCCGAAGCGCTGGCCGTTCCAGCCTTCCTGGTTTTCGCCCCGAGGATTTGAGCTGAACAATACGCCGCCGGGTTTGAGCGTGGCGTGCAATTGCTTGAGCACCCGAGGCAGTTCCTGGACGGGAACATGAAACAGCACCGCGTTGGCGAAAATCCCGTCAAAGCGTTCGGCTGGCAGGTCGAGCTGCAAGAAGTCCTGGCGCCACACATCACATCCGCTGTCCTGGCGCGCCATCCGGGCAAATTCTTCTGAGCCGTCGAGGCCGACCGCAACATGACCCATGGCGGTGAACGTGCGCAGATCCCGTCCCGGACCGCAGCCGAAGTCCAGGATATGAAACGGCGCCTGGCCTTGGATATGTCTCAGCAAGGCGTCGATGTTCTGGCTGACATCGTGGTCGCGTGTGCCTTGGCGAAAATCTTCTGCCACCTCGTTGTAGTGACCCAGGGTCGTGGCGGTGATGGTGCGCAGGTCGTCGGGTGTGTGTTTCATGATCACGGCTTGGGTGGGGAGCGTTGGTCGACTATACCGCAAGCAGGCTTGCGGCTTAATCGGCACCGGCATGCAGGCTCGCTCCCGTGATGCCGCGTTTCAGCGTTTGTTCAGGCCTTGCGCCAAACGGTCGCCACCCAACTGGATCACCGCCACCAGCGCTACCAACAACACGATCACCGTGAGCATCACCTGGCTGTCGAAACGCTGGTAGCCGTAACGGTAGGCAATATCGCCCAGCCCTCCGGCGCCGATTGCCCCGGCCATGGCGGATGAGTTGATCATGGTCACCAACGTGATGGTAAAACCGCCAACGATACCTGGCAGCGCTTCGGGCAGCAGCACGTGCCAGACGATGTGCCAGCGCCGGCAGCCCATGGCCTGCGCGGCTTCGATCAGGCCATGGTCGACCTCCCGCAGACTGACTTCGGCGATCCGGGCGAAGAACGGCGTGGCGGCAATGGTCAGTGGCACCACTGCGGCCCACACGCCGTAGGTGGTGCCGACGATCAACCGGGTGAACGGAATCAGTGCCACCATCAGGATCAGGAAAGGTATCGAGCGAAACAGGTTCACGAACGCGCCCAGGGCTCTGTTCACGGCGGGCGCTTCATAGATTCCGCCCTTGCCACTGGTGACCAGGATCACCGCCAACGGAATGCCCGCCAGCAAAGCGATCAACGACGACACACCGACCATCAGGAACGTGTCGATAAAACCCTGCAATAACCGATCAAGCCACATATCCCAGCACCTCCACGTGTTGCGCCCAGGCGCCTGCCCGTTGGCGCAGTTCTTCCGCGCCCCATGAGGAGCCGCTCACCGCCAGCAATAATTGCCCGAGCCCATGGCCCTGGATCCGTTCAATGCCGCCATGCAGCAGCCGCACCCGTCCGCCGAGGGCATTGAACAACGCCGCGAGGTCCGGTTCATCACGGCTTGTCCCGGTGAATTGCAGGCGCAGCACCGTGGCGGCAACCGCCGACGCCGGTTGTGGCTGCAAGCGGTTCTGCAACTCCTCAGGCAGCGCGTGCTGCAGCGGCGCCAGCAGCGTCCGGCTGACGTCGTGCTGCGGGTTGCCGAAGACTTCCCAGACCGGCCCTTGCTCGACGATTCGCCCCTGTTCGAGCACCACCACTCGGTCGCAGACTTCCCGGATCACTGCCATTTCATGGGTAATCAGAACAATCGTCAGGCCCAGCCGCTGGTTGATCTGGCGCAACAAGCCGAGGATCGATTGAGTCGTCTCCGGATCCAGCGCCGAAGTGGCCTCGTCACACAGAAGGATTTCTGGATCGTGGACCAGCGCCCGGGCGATCCCGACTCGCTGCTTCTGCCCGCCCGAGAGCTGCGCCGGATAAGCCCCGTGCTTGCCCTGCAATCCCACCAGTTCGAGCAGCTCGCGGACTTTTTGTTGCCGTTGTTCCTTGGGCACGCCGGCCACTTTCAGCGGCAGCTCCACGTTCTGCCACACCGTCTTGGCCGACATCAGGTTGAAGTGCTGGAAGATCATGCCGATGCGTCGGCGCAGCGCCACCAGGCGATCCTCATCGAACTCGCCAATGTCCACCTGATCGATCAGCACGCGCCCGCTGGTGGGTTGTTCGAGCCGGTTGATGGTGCGGATCAACGATGACTTGCCAGCGCCGCTGCGGCCGATGATCCCGAACACCTCGCCGTGCTGGATCGCCAGGTCGATGCCCTGCAGCGCATCGACCGGTCCCTGGGCACCCGTGTAAGTCTTGCCCAGGCCGATGAAACGCACGTGGGCGCGATTGAGCTGCGGGTGCAGTTCAGTGTGCTCGGCAGTGCGCGGCTTGGGTGTTTGCTGTTTGAGCAGAGCGTTGACGGCGTTCATGATCAGCTTTCCCAACCGGCTTGATAGAGCTTGCCGTGGGCCTTGTCCAGGGCCGCGCGCACGGCGGGGGAGTGCTGGTAGATGTCGACGAACTTGATCAGCCGAGGATCGTTTTTGTTCTTGGGTTGGATCACGAACTGGATCACATATTCCTTGTGGTCGAGGCCGTCGAACAGCAGGGCGGACGTGGCATCGAAGGTGTTTGCCAACCGGATGTAGGCCGGATAGCCCTGCACCAGGTCGGCATCTTCATAGGCGCGCACCAGTTGCACGGCCTCGACTTGCAGAATCTTAAGCTTCTTGGGGTTGGCGATGATGTCGTCTTCGGTGGCCTTGTAGCCCACGTCCGGCTTGAGCTGGATCAGCCCGGCCTTGGCCAGCAGTTGCAAGCCGCGCCCGCTGTTGATCGGGTCGTTGGCAATGGCAATGCTCGCGCCCTCGGGCAGCTCGTCGAAGCTTTTGTAGCGTTTCGAATAGAGCCCCACGTTGTTGATGATCCCCGGCGCGAACGGCACCAGATCGAATCCGGCGGCGGCCTTGGCGTTTTCCAGGAAAGGGATGTGCTGGAAGTAATTCACGTCGATGTCGCCGGAAGCGAGGCTGACGTTGGGTGCGATCCAGTCGCTGAACTCCACCAGTTCGACCTTCAGGCCTTGTTTGCCCGCCTCTTCGACAGCGGCCTCCAGCGGGATGGCGAAGGCGGCGGTGGTGCCAATTTTCAACGGAGCATCAGCCGCAAAGAGAGCTGAGCTGAACAGGCCGAGGGCCAGGGCCAGTGCTTTGAATGGCAGGGTCAGGAGGTGCTTGGTCATGTCGGTTGTTCCAGTCATTGATTAAGAGTGCCGGTAGGTGGAGCCGGTGTGTTGTTCGGGCAATCGGGCGCCTCCCTGAAAGAGCTTTGCGCGCAGCGTGCCGTCGTCGTATTCGGTCTTGTACGAGCCGCGTCGCTGCAGCTCGGGAATCACCAGGTCAATGAAGTCCACATAGCTCTCGGGCGTGACGATTCGGGTCAGGTTGAAGCCGTCGAGGCCGGTCTCGGCGATCCACGATTCCAGCTCGTCGGCCACCTGCGCGGGCGAACCGACCACGGTGATGTAGCGACCGCCCAAGGCGTGTTGCTCCAGCAGTTTGCGTCGGGTCCAGTCGTTGTTCTGCAGGGTCTTGGTAGCGGACTGGATGGCATTGCTCTTGACGTACTGGATCGGTTCGTCCAACGCGTACTCGGAAAAATCGATGCCCGTCGACGCGGAAAAATGCGCGACGCCGGCCTCGGCGCTGGCATAGCTCAAGTACTCGGCATGTTTGGCCCAGGCGGCGGCTTCGGTCTGCCCGACAATCACGTTCAGGCCCATGAACACCTTGATGTCCTCGGGATGTCGCCCAGCCGCGACGGCGCTGGTGCGGACTTTGTCGACTTGGGCCTTGGTCGCGGCTTTGTTCTGGCCGCTGATGAACACGCACTCGGCATGGCGCCCGGCGAACCGCAAGCCGCGCTCGGAACTGCCGGCCTGGAACAGCACCGGTGTGCGTTGCGGGGACGGTTCGCAGAGGTGATAGCCCTCGACCTGATAGAACTCACCCCGGTGGCTGACCTTGTGCACTTTCTCCGGCTGGGCGTAGATCCGTTGCTGGCGATTATTGATCACCGCGTCGTCTTCCCAGCTGCCTTCCCACAATTTGTAAAGCACCTGCAGGTATTCGTCGGCCTGGTCGTAGCGACGGTCGTGCTCGACCTGGGCGGCCAGGCCCATGGCCTTGGCGGCGCTGTCCAGGTAACCGGTGACGATGTTCCAGCCAACCCGGCCGCGAGTCAGGTGGTCCAGTGTGCTCATGCGTCGGGCGAACAGATAGGGCGGTTCATAGGTGAGGTTCGCGGTGAGGCCGAAGCCCAGGTTCTTCGTAACCGCTGCCATCGCCGAGACCAGCAGCAACGGGTCGTTGACTGGCAACTGGATCGACTCTTTGAGCGTGATATCCACCGATTGCTGATAGACGTCGTAGACCCCGACGATGTCGGCGATGAACAGCCCGTCGAACAATCCGCGCTCGAGCAACTGCGCGAGCCCGGTCCAGTATTCAATCGTATTGAATTGGGTAGACGTGTCCTGGGGGTGGGTCCACAGGCCGTGATTGATATGCCCGATGCAGTTCATATTGAACGCGTTGAGCAGGATCTTCTTTTTGCCGTGGGCCATCAGATGGTCCCTCGCAGCGGCGGGTTTTCATCGTTGAGGTAGAAATTGCCGACCGCGTGGTATTTCCAGCGCACCGGGTCGTGCAAGGTGTGCACCCGAGCGTTGCGCCAGTGGCGATCCAGGCCGTGTTCGGCGAGGGTCGCCTGGCTGCCGGCCAGTTCGAACAGCGTGCTGCCGGCGGACAGCGAGATTTCGGTGCTGATGGCCCGGGCTTCGGCCACCGCGATCGAGGCTGCCGCCACCGTTTCGGCGTTCGTATCGGCCTGGGCCAGGTCGAGAAATTCACCGGCGCGTTCCAGCAGGGCTTCGGCGGCATGCAGGCGAATGCTCAGTTGGCCGAAGCTCTTGAGGGTGTGCGGGTCCTGGGTGGCGACGTCGCTGGTGGCGTCGATCCACGGGCGGGTTTTGTTGCGGACAAAATGCAGGGCGTCTTCATAGGCGGCGCGGGCAATGCCAGCGTCGATGGCCGCATGGAGAATCTGCGCCAGCGGGCCTACCGGAGTAGGGCGTTCGAAGGCGCTCTGGAACGGCACGACGTCTGCGGCGGCGACCTGTACATCTTCAAACACCACCGAGCCGCTGCCCGTGGTGCGCTGGCCGAAACCGCTCCAGTCGTCGATCACGGTCAGGCCTTTGCTGTTGCGCGGCACGAATGCCAATTGCTGCACGCCGTGCTCGTCCACCACCGAGGTCGGAATGCGCTGGGCATAGATCGCCCCGGTGGCGTAGAACTTGCGACCATTGATCCGGTAGCCCCCACCGTCGCGACGCAATTGCGTGGTGCGGTCGTGGGCGGTCTTGGTGCCGAGCTCCGCCAACGCATTGCCAAAACGTTGGCCGGCCAGGACTTCGGCATACAGGCGTTGTTTTTGCGCTTCGCTGCCGTTTACCCGCAACACCTCCAGCGCATAGAAATGGTTTTGCGGGATCTGCCCAAGCGAGCCGTCAGCCTGGGCGATCAGTGCAATGACCTTGGCCAGCGTGACGTTGGATACGCCCGCACCGCCGTGGGCCTTGGGCACGCTGATGCCCCACAGGCCGGAGCGGGAGAAAGCCTCCAATTCCGGGTATGGCAGGCGACGTTCGCGGTCGCGCAGGGCGCTGTCGCGCTTGAAGTCATCGGCCAGGTCGCTGGCCACGATCAGGGCTTGTTCATCGCTGGTGATTACCGCGACGTGTTGGGAAAGCGTCATGTGCTGCTCCAGAGGTCGGGTCGTCAGATCCAGGAATGTCGGGCCGGCAAGGTGCCGTTCAGGCGATAGTCGCCGACTGCGTGATACTTCCAGCGCACCGGGTCGTGCAGGGTGTGGACCCGCGCGTTGCGCCAGTGGCGATCGAGATTGAATTCGGCAAGGGTGGCGCGGCTGCCGGCCAGCTCGAAGAGTTTTTCGCTGGCGTGCAGGGCGACCTCAGTCGCCAGCACCTTGGCTTCGGCCACGGCTATCGACGCGTGGGCGGCGGACTGAGCGGTAATCGGCGCGGTGTTGACCTGGTCCAGTACCTGCCCGGCCTTGCGCAGCAACGCTTCGGCGGCGTGCAGTTCGATCTTCAACCGGCCGACGTCGGCGATGACATAAAGATCATCGCTGGCGCGCTCGACCTTGGCGTCGATCCACGGCCGGGCGCGTTCGCGAACGAAGGCGATCGCATCGTCAATCGCGCCTCGGGCGATACCTACGTCGATAGCGGCCTGGATCAGTTGGGAGAACGCGCCTTGTACATTCGGCGTGTCGTTGATGCGCCAGTTGGCCAGCACCAGCTCGGCATCGACCCGCACATTGTTCAGCAGCACGGTGCCGCTGGCCGTGGTCCGCTGGCCGAAGCCCGACCAGTCATCGACAATCCGCAGACCTGGTGTACCGCGTCGAACGAACGCCAATACCTGGCGACCCTCGTCGTCCAATGCCTTGACCGCGACCCAATGGGCGAACAGCGCGCCAGTGGAGTAGAACTTCTGCCCACTGATGACAAAGCCGTCACCGTCGCCGGTGATCCGCGCCTTGAGTTCCAGGGTGTTGCGAGTGCCACGCTCCGGCCCGGCGTTGCCGATGCGCCAGCCTTCGAGCACGCTCTGGAGGAGAATTTTTTTCTGCCGTTCGGTGCCTGTGGCGAGAATTAGCTGGAGCACGCCGAACTGGTTCTGGGGAATTTGACCGAGGGCCGGGTCAGCCGTGGAAATGATCGCGAACACCTCGGCGACGGTGACGGCGGAAACTTGCGGACCGCCATATTCGCGAGGAACGGCAATGCTGCCGAGCCCGCTGCGGGTGAACTGTTCGATTTCTGACCAGGGAAGTTTACGCTGCTGGTCGCGACGCGCGGCCTGCTGTCGGGCGACCTGTGCCAGTTCATGGGCGGCCTTGATGGCTTCGGCGTCGGTGCGCAGGACCTGTGCCGGCAATAACAAGGGAGCAATGTCTTGGTCGCTCTGGACCTTTGCTTGCGCCAGATCGGACATCACAGCCACTCCGTGGCTGCATGCAGTGCCTTGGCGCCCTGCACTGGGGTGATTGTGTTCCGTACCATACCCACCTCACATCTCAAGAAAACACCGCGATGAATGCGGTGAACAAAAAATCAAGAATGTCCGGTGGTCCGGTTCATATACCCTAAACGCGTATAAAAAGTTTTTGAACTAACTTTTAAGAATATCTATAGGTTGGTTTTAAATCGAAGGTGTACGCCCCTTGGGCGAAGCGGTTTTTGTGGCGATGAAGCAAAAGCCCTCGCCACAAAAAACGAGCGTCACCATTATTTTCGGTGATGCGATTCGGCGACCATGAGCGGTTCTTTCGCAGGATGCTTCGGATAGGGGTTGGCGCAACCGATTTTCAAAGTCCGTGGTGGCGCCCAGTGGGAGTTGTTGCCGACCCGGTCGATGATGCAATAGGTCACTTCCAGACGCAGGTCTTCACCTGCTTCCATGATGACTTCCGGCGGCACCCAGACGTGAACCGGCATTCCCACCTCGCCAGGCTTTATGGGTGGCAGATCCATGCGTACGTCGCCCCAACGCAGGGTGATCGCATCACTGGCCGCCATGTTCAGGTAGGGTTCGATGGTCAACGGCACGCCGCGTTTGATCTGATTGGGATTCACGCCTTGGCGGCGGATGGTGTCCGGGATACGCACCGGCGCCAGGCTCTGGTTCTCGTCGCCGAGCAAGGATGAAGGCCGCCCCCCGGGGCAATCGAGCTTGACCTGCACCTGTTGCGTTGCTGACAGCGACGGCCCTCGTCCAATTTGCATGATCCGATAGTGGATGCGCGAGGTGCCGTTGACGATGAAGCTCTCCGGGACGCGCAAACTGACGCTGCCATGCATATCTGCCTCTGACAGCAGGCGCGAGCCAACATAGCAGTTGTCCCAGAACAGTTCGATCAGGTCGCCTGGGTCCATGCCTGGGTAAGGGGCAATGACGACTTCCAGATGCTCGGCGCTGGTGATGTTGATGCCGGTACGTTGGCCGCTGGCCAAGGTGGGCGCGGCCAACTCAGGGAAATTCGACATACTTGTCATGGTGTTCTCCTTGATGTCTAAAACGAACTATGTTCCCGAAAGTTCAAAGACGCTGATAGTCGCGACACTTTGTGATGCGTTACTACCGAAAATAAATAACGCGTGATGCTTGTTCATTCTAGATATAGGTTTGACAGTTTCACTGTCAATAGCGACGATTGCCTAATATTTGATTAAGCAAGTCTTCAGAAATGTCCTACGCATCGGAGTTATTAATGCGCGGCGTCGAGCGCACTTTTCCTCGGAATGTCGCGCTCGTTGCCGCCAGGACAGGCACCTTTGGGCTGGCGTCGGTGGAGAGACCAAAGGAAGTAGAGCGTGCCCAAAGTCGGTCTGTTCGTTATTGGGGTAGCGGTGGAGAGATGACGATTGAAAGTTATTTTTGATGCGGCGGTTTTGGCTTTTTAAAGTTGGACTTGTTTCACTTCCCTCCTTGGAAGTGTCGACAAGCCAATTAATTACTGCGCGCCATGTCCAGCCGAGAGGAACTTGCTGAGAAACTGTCGAGTACGCTCTTCCTTCGGGGCTTCGAACAACGCCTTGGCTTCACCTTGCTCAACAATTACGCCTTTGTCGAAGAACACCACGCGATTGGCTACATCCCGGGCGAAGCCCATCTCGTGAGTCACGATGACCATGGTGCGCTTTTCTTCGGCCAGGCCCCGGATGGTTGCCAGCACTTCACCCACCAGTTCCGGGTCGAGGGCCGAGGTTGGCTCGTCGAAGAGGATCACTGCAGGTTCCATCGCCAGCGCCCGGGCGATAGCCACGCGCTGTTGCTGACCACCGGACAGGCGCCTGGGATAAGCGTCTTCCTTGCCGGCCAGGCCGACCTTGGCCAGTAGCTTGCGGCCCAGGGCTTCAGCGTCGGCCCGCGGGGTCTTTTTCACCACCAGCGGACCTTCGGTGACGTTTTCCAGTGCGGTGCGATGGGGAAACAGATTGAAATTCTGGAACACGAAGCCCACCTGCTGGCGCAAACGACGGACCAGCCCTTGCTGCTGGTTCAGCGGGCGACTGCCATCGATCTCGATATCGCCCACCTTGATCCGTCCGCTGGTGGGTTCTTCGAGGAAATTCAGGCAGCGCAGGAACGTCGTCTTGCCCGATCCGCTGGGGCCGATGATCGCTACCACTTCGCCTTCTTCAATCCTCAGGTCGATGCCGTTGAGCACCACCTGACCCTTGAATTGCTTTGTCAGTTTTTCCACGACAATCATGGGTCAGGACTCCTGGTCGTGCCGATTGACCCGGGCTTCCAATACGTTCTGCAGGTGCGAAAGCACGGTGGCAAGAACCCAGTAGATCAGCGCGGCGGCAAGGTACATGGTGAAGATTTCGAAGGTGCGAGCAGTGATCAGCTGCGCCTGGCGGAACAGTTCCGGTACCTGGATGGTCGCCGCCAGGGCGGTGTCCTTGACCAGGGAAATGAAGCTGTTGCCCAACGGTGGCAGCGCCGTGCGTGCGGCTTGCGGCAGGATGGCCCGGCGCAGTGTCTGGGCACGGGTCATGCCGATACTGGCCGCCGCTTCCCACTGACCGCGCTCGATGGAACTGATGGCGGCCCGCAGGATTTCACACGCATAGGCCGCCATGTTCAGCGAGAAACCGATCAGGGCCGCCGGCAGCGGATCCAGCTCGATGCCCAGTTGCGGAAGTCCGTAATAAATCACAAACAACTGCACCAGCAACGGCGTGCCGCGAAAGAACGACACGTAGATACGCGCGATCCAGTTCACCAACTTGAAACGCGACAGACGCATCAGCGCCAGGCCGAACCCCAGCAACAAGCCGAAGAACATCCCGCCCAGGCTGAGGATGACCGTGTAGTACGCGCCCTTGAGCAGAAAGGGCGCGGAATCCAGTGCGAGTTGAAGAGCTGCTTCCATTATTGGGTGACGTCAGCGCTGAAGTATTTTTCCGAGAGCTTCTTCAGCGTACCGTCGGCGCGCAGTTTTTCGATGGCTTTGTTCACGGCTGCCAACAGCTCAGGCTCGCCTTTGCGCAGGGCAATACCCGACTCCTGGCGAGAAAACGCTTCGCTGGTGACGGTGGTGTCCTTGGCCTTCTTGGCGTATTCCAGCGCGGCCAGACGGTCGATCAGGATGGTATCGATGCGGCCGACGCGCAGGTCCTGAAATTTGGTGGGGTCATCGTCATAGGTTTTGACTTGCGCGCCCGGTACTTCGGCTTTCACCCACTGTTCGTAGTTGGTGCCCAGGCCCACGCCGACTTTTTTACCGTCCAGGTCGGCAGCTTTCTTGATGTTCAGCTCATCGGCTTTTTTGGTCAGTACCAGCGCTTGAATCCCGGAGACGGTGTACGGCTCGGAGAAATCGTATTTTTTCTTACGTTCTTCGGAGATGGTCACTTGGTTGACCACGGCGTCCAGACGCTTGGATTCCAACGCCGCGAGGATACCGGCCCAAGGCGTGGTCTGCAGCTTCACCTTGACGCCCAGCTCTTTGGCCAGGGCTTCGGAAAACTCCACTTCGAAGCCGGTCAGCTTGCCGCCATCATCCACGAAACTGAACGGTGGATAAGTGCCTTCCAAGCCGATCTTGATCTCGCCGGCATCCTTGATTTTTTGCAGTTGCTCACCGGCAACCGCCTGCCCCAGCAGACCGGCGCTCAGTGCCAGGCCCAGCGAACCTACCAGCAGGTTGCGACGTAATGCGGAAAAATTCATGACAAGCCCCTGTGTTTTCTTATGAAGACGTTTATCGGCAAGAGAAGGCGTAGCCGCGATACGAAAGTGCTGTCACATCCTGCCTTAAAAACAGGTGATGCGTCTCGTGGCAAATACGCCTGCGGCGCGACTATAAGTTGCGTTTCATAGATTGGAAAATAATATTAAATCATCCGTATATTCCAAAGTGGAATGTCGCCATTGTCAGGAGTTTCAAGCCCCTAGCGCCGAGTCATAGGCAAACAACGCTGGCGCGCCGCCGGTGTGCAGGAAGATGATCGGACCGTCGTCAAAGCGGTCGCGACCCAGGCCATCGAGCAGGCCGGCCATGGCCTTGCCGGTGTAGACCGGATCGAGCAGAAGGCCTTCCTGGCTGGCCAGCAGCTTGACCGCCGCCAACGTGCCGGCGTTCGGTTCGCCGTAGCGGGGACCGAAATACTCGTCCCATAGATTCACTTTGAACGCCTCCGGAAGGGCGACTCCGAGCAACGCTGCCGTGCGCTCGGCCAGGCCCTGGACCTTCGGAAACTGGTCCTCCTCGCTACGGGACACCGTTACACCAACGACCGCAAGCGTGGGCAGGGTTTCGCTCAAGGCCAGCGCCAGGCCGCTGTGGGTACCGGCGCTGCCCGAGGCCAGCACCACGGCGGCGAATTCGATGCCGGTGTCCTTGATCTGTTCGGCCAACTCCAGGCCAGCGCGCACATACCCCAACGCGCCCAACGCGTTCGAGCCGCCAATCGGCACCAGGTAGGGCTTTTTCCCGTTGCTGCGCAGGCGGCCGGCGAGCGCCTGCAGCTGTTCGTCGGCATTGTCCAGGTTGTCCACCAGCTCGACTTTAGCGTCGAACAGCTCAAGCAACAGCCGATTGCCGTTGCCCAGGTAATTGCTGTCCTCGGTGCCGATGGGGTTTTCCAGCAGGGCGACGCAACCCAGGCCGAGCTTCGCGGCCAGGGCTGCGGTCTGGCGGACGTGGTTGGACTGGATCGCGCCGGCGGTGATGAGCGTGTCGGCACCTTGGGCCAATGCGTCGGCGGCCAGGTATTCGAGCTTGCGCAGTTTGTTGCCACCGAGTGCCAGGGGCGTCAGGTCGTCGCGCTTGACGTAGATGTCCCGGCCGAGCCAACGGGAGAGGCGGTCAAGTTTTTCCAGCGGTGTCGGATGGCCGAGCAGGTCGAGACGACTGAAGCGAGACAACTGTTCTTTGATCATGGGGTCCGTACTGGTTGTAGGCGATATCGGACTATAGGCACGCCGATATTCAGGGGCAACTGGCGTGTGGGAGGGAGCACTGAACGAATGCGCTCCCGGCAGCGTCATACCCACCCATGGACTAGTGTAGGAAGCGTGCCGTCGAGCCCTGCGATTAGTCCTTAGCAGCCTATTCATGTTTAACTTGAACGTTCATTCAAGTTAAACCCTTGGTTTGCTGCCCGCTCACAACAGGAGGCTTGCCTTTGCCGAGTCCGTTTGCGCACGTCATGATTTCGTTTTGCGAGGTGCTTCGTCGATGAGTACTTCGTCCCTTCCATCCAGCGGCCTGGTCCGCATGAATCCGCCGGTGTTCTACTTTGCGGCGACCTTCATCCTGCTGTTCGGCCTGGTCGTCATTGCCGTGCCGGAGCAGGCCGGCGCCTGGCTGCTGGCGGCGCAGAACTGGGCGGCCAACACGGTCGGCTGGTATTACATGCTGGCGATGACGCTGTATCTGGTCTTCGTGGTGGTCACCGCCTTGTCCGGCTACGGCAAGATCAAGCTCGGTGCCGACCACGACGAGCCCGAATTCAGCTACCTGTCCTGGGCCGGCATGTTGTTCGCAGCCGGGATCAGCATCACGCTGTTTTTCTTCTGCGTCTCCGAGCCGCTGACCCACTTGGTCCAGCCGCCCCAGGGCGAGGCCGGAACCGCCGACGCGGCGCGCCAGGCCATGCAGATCCTGTTTTTGCACTGGGGCCTGCACGGCTGGGGAGTGTTTGCGTTTGTCGGCATGGCGCTGGCGTACTTTGCCTATAGGCACAATCTGCCATTGGCCTTGCGTTCGGCGTTGTATCCGCTGATTGGCAAACGCATCAACGGCCCAATCGGTTATGCGGTGGACGGCTTCGGCATCATCGCGACGGTGTTTGGCCTTGGCGCGGACATGGGGTTTGGTGTGCTGCACCTCAATTCCGGATTGGATTACCTGTTCGGCATCGCCCACACCCAATGGATCCAGGTCGGCCTGATCGTGCTGATGATGGGGGCAGCGATCATCGTCGCGGTGGCCGGTGTCGACAAAGGCGTGCGGGTCATGTCCGACATCAACATGCTGCTGGCCTGCGCGCTGTTGCTGTTCGTGCTGTTTGCCGGGCCGACCCAGCATTTGCTCAACACCTTGATCCAGAACATCGGCGATTACCTCGGCGCCCTGCCGATGAAGAGCTTCGACCTTTACGCCTACAACGAGCCCAGCGACTGGCTGGGCGGCTGGACGGTGTTCTACTGGGCCTGGTGGATCGCCTGGTCGCCGTTCGTGGGACTGTTCATCGCGCGTATATCCCGTGGCCGCACCATTCGCGAATTCGTGTTTGGCGTGCTGTTGATCCCTTTGGGTTTCACCCTGGCGTGGATGTCGATTTTCGGCAACAGCGCCATCGACCAGGTGCTCAACCACGGCATGAGCGCCCTGGGCATGTCGGCCCTGGAAAATCCGTCGATGAGCCTTTATCTGCTGCTGGAAACCTATCCGTGGAGCAAGACGGTCATCGCGGTCACGGTATTCATCAGCTTCGTGTTTTTCGTTACGTCCGCCGACTCCGGCACCGTGGTGCTGTCGACGCTGTCCGCCAAGGGCGGCAACCCGGATGAAGACGGGCCGAAATGGTTGCGAGTGTTCTGGGGCGCAATGACCGCCCTGGTGACCAGTGCGTTGTTGTTTTCCGGCAGTATCGATGCGCTCAAGTCAGCCGTGGTGCTGACGTCCTTGCCGTTCTCGTTGATTCTCTTGCTGATGATGTGGGGCCTGCACAAGGCGTTCTACCTCGAATCCCAGAAGCAGATCGCGCAATTGCATTCCCTGGCACCGGTGTCGGCTTCACGGCGCGGCACGGGTGGCTGGCGCCAGCGCCTGAGCCAGGCGGTGCACTTTCCTTCTCGCGACGAGGTATACCGCTTCCTCGACACCACGGTGCGTCCGGCCATCGAGGAAGTGAAAGCGGTATTCGCCGAAAAAGGCCTGACCGTGATGACCCAGCCAGACCCGGCCAACGACAGCGTCAGCCTGGAGATCGGTCACGGCGAGCAGCATTCGTTCATCTACCAGGTGCAGATGCGTGGCTACTTCACGCCGTCCTTCGCCCGCGGCGGCATGGGCTCCAAGCAAATCAACAATCGCCGCTATTACCGTGCCGAAGTGCACCTGAGCGAAGGCAGTCAGGATTACGACCTGGTGGGCTATTCCAAGGAGCAGGTCATCAACGACATCCTCGACCAGTACGAGCGGCACATGCAGTTCCTGCATCTGGTGCGCTGATCGGAAGGGGCCTCAGACCAGCCCACCGTTTGCCCGCAGGATCTGCCCGTTCACCCAACCGGCGGCCGGGCTGGCCAGGAAGGACACGATGCTGGCGATGTCTTCCGGTTGGCCGAGGCGCTCCAGGGGCGGCATCTTGGCGTAGTGCTGGACCTGCTCTTCGCTCTTGCCGTGCATGAACAGCTCGGTGGCGACTGGCCCGGGGGCCACGGCATTGACGGTGATCTGGCGACCGCGCAGCTCCTTGGCGAACACCTGGGTCAGGGATTCCACGGCGGCCTTGCTGGCAATGTACACCGAGTAGCCGGGCAGGTTGAGGCCTACGGTGCTGCTGGAAAAATTCACGATGCGGCCGCCATCGTTCAACCGGGTCGCGGCTTCGCGCAGGGTGTTGAAGGTGCCGCGCGTGTTGATGGCGAATGTGCGGTCGAACAGCTCGTCGCTGTGCTGCGCCAGGGGCATGACCTGGAGAATGCCAGCGTTGTTGATCAGCACATCGACTTTGCCCAGCTGTGTTTCGACTTCATCGAACATCCGGCTGACATCCGCCGCGACAGACACATCGGCTTTCACCGCTATGGCCTGGTGCCCGGCCTGGCGCAACTGCACCACGAGCTTCGAGGCCTCGGCGGCGCTGTTGGCGAAGTTGAGGGCAACGGCAAAACCGTCGCTGGCCAGTTGCTTGGCGATCTGCGCGCCGATGCCGCGGGAGGCACCGGTCACGATGGCGACTTTCGAGTTCTGGACAGTCATGGCAAGAGTTCCTTTCGGGGAGTGCTGTGATTCGTTGGAGCCAGATTCACATGTTTACTACTGGCGATAAATGCACGAGAGTTGTCTTGACTGTTCAATATCCAGCAACAATCAAGGCGCGCCGATCAGATGGATCAAGTCAGGGCAATGAGGGTGTTTGTTCGAATATACGAGCGCAGCAGCTTCACCCTGGCCGCCGAAGACTTGAACATGCCTCGCGCCACGCTGACCCATACGCTCAATCGATTCGAGGCCTGGCTGGGCGTGCGTCTTCTCGAGCGCAGCACCCGCAAGGTGCGCCCGACCCTCGATGGCGAGGCCTACTACCCGCGCTGCGTGCAGTTGCTGGCGGAACTCGAAGAGGCCGAGCTGGCGTTTCGCGGCGTGGCGCCCAAAGGCAAGTTGAGGGTGGACCTTCACGGAACCCAGGCCCGGTATTTCGTGATTCCGGCGTTGCCACAATTCATGGCCCGCTACCCGGAGATCGAATTGTTCATCAGCGAGGCCGATCGCTTCGTCGACCTGATTGCCGAAGGTGTCGATTGCGTGCTGCGGTCCGGTACGCTGGGGGATTCGTCATTGATCGGTCGGCGTGTCGCCACTCTTCGGCAGATCACTTGTGCCAGCCCCGGCTACTTGCGCGAGTACGGCGAACCGAAAAGCCTCGATGACTTGCGCCACCATCGGGCGGTGAACTACGTCTCGCGCACCACCGCCAAACTGTATCCATTCGAGTTCATGGTCGATGGCGAACTCAAGGAGGTACCCATCGGCGGTGCGTTGTCGGTGTCCGGTGCCGAAATCTACGCCGCCTCGGCCATCGCCGGCCTGGGCCTGATCCAATGCCCGCACTACCGGATGGAAGAGCAGATCAAGCAGGGCCTGATCCAGGAAGTCCTTACCGCCACCCCACCGCCGCCCATGCCGGTGTCGGTGCTTTATCCACACAACCGGCACATGTCGCCGCGGGTACGGGTGTTCGTGGATTGGGTGGCCGAGGTGTTTGCGCACGCGAGATGACTGGATTGGGGTGACGGTACATTGGTTGGCGAGTTGAGCTAGGTGACGATCAAGCACCCTGACGCGGATCTGCCCAGGGGCACGATCAATAGCATATTGAAACAGGCGGGCCTGAAATGAAGCCCATGACCGATTACGAAATCCCCGGTGGGGATGCATTGTTATCAGACCGGTTGCTGCGGTTGCCGGATCTTGAGGAAGGATTCGTCCACATGAAATTTCCGGTCGTTCTGCACAAGGATGCCGACTCCGAATACGGCGTGACGGTCCCGGATGTGCCGGGTTGTTTCTCCGCAGGCAGTACTGTGAGCCAGGCATTCGAAAATGTGAAAGAGGCGCTTTCGTTGCACTATGAAGGCCTGATAGCCGACGGCGAACCGCTGCCACAGATCCATGACATTGACGATCATCTCGACGATCCGCAATACGCCGGGGGGATCTGGGGCGTGGTTGAGTTCGATGTCACGCCCTATTTCGGAAAATCAGTGCGGTTCAACGCCACGCTGCCCGAGCAATTGCTTGAGCGCATCGATCAAACCGTGCGACGGGACCAGCGTTACAGCTCGCGTTCGGGTTTCTTGGCCGCGGCGGCCTTGCGCGAACTTTCCGCCTGACCGAGGCGTCTGTGAAATGTTAGCTTCTGCCTCCAGCCGTCCGAACAGAGAGCCTTTTCGATGACCTACACCGCTGCGCAAAACCGCTACGAGTCCATTCCTTACCGCCGCGTCGGGCGCAGCGGGCTGGTGCTGCCGGCGTTGTCGCTGGGGTTGTGGCACAACTTTGGCGACAGCACGCCCATCGACACCCAGCGTGCCTTGTTGCGCACGGCGTTCGACCTGGGCATCAACCACTTCGACCTGGCCAACAACTACGGCCCGCCCTACGGCAGCGCCGAGATCAATTTCGGCCGCTTGCTACGCGAAGATTTCAAGCAGTACCGCGATGAGTTGATCATCTCCAGCAAGGCGGGTTGGGACATGTGGCCGGGGCCTTACGGCCAGGGCGGGGGCTCGCGCAAATACGTGCTGGCCAGCCTCGACCAGAGCCTGCAACGTCTGGGGTTGGAGTATGTGGATATCTTCTATTCCCACCGTTTCGACCCCGACACGCCACTGGAAGAAACCGCCAGCGCCCTGGCCACTGCGGTGCAGCAGGGCAAGGCGTTGTACATCGGCATTTCTTCCTATTCCGGCGTGAAAACCCGGGAAATGGCCGCGCTGCTCCAGGAATGGAAAGTCCCGCTGTTGATCCATCAACCGGCCTACAACCTGCTCAACCGTTGGGTGGAGAAAGACTTGCTGGATGCCACCGAAGAGCTGGGCACCGGCGTGATCGCCTTCACGCCGCTGGCCCAGGGCCTGCTGACCGACAAGTATCTCAAAGGCATTCCGGCCGATGCTCGGGTCAACCGTCCTGGTGGCGGTTCGTTGCAGGCTTCGCACTTGTCCGAGGAAAACATTGCCCACGTACGCGCCCTGAATGAAATCGCCCAGCGTCGCGGCCAAAGCCTGGCGCAAATGGCCTTGGCCTGGACCTTGCGCGACCCGCGCGTCACCAGCGCACTGATCGGCGCCAGCCGGCCGGAGCAGATTATCGAGAACGTCGGCGCCTTGAAGAATCTGAGTTTCAGCGCCGAGGAACTGGCCGAGATCGATCGGTTTGCCCAGGAAGGCGGGATCAATCTTTGGGAGAAGCCTTCGTCGGCTGAGTAATGCCGAACACCTCTGTGGCGAGGGGATAAATCCCCTCGCCACAGAGCAATTCAGTTTCAGCGACTTACCTGAAAAACGGCACATCCCCCAACACCGTCGCCCGGTGCATCACCCGTCGGGCGGGACGGTAGTCGTCGACGGCAAAATGCTGGGTGACGCGGTTGTCCCAGAACGCCACGTCGTTGACCTGCCAGCGCCAGCGCAGGGTGAACTCCGGGCGGGTGGCATGGGCAAAGAGCAGTTTCAGGATCGCCTCGCTTTCGGTTTCCGACAGTTCGTTGATACGCGTGGTGAAGCCTTCGTTGACGAACAGCGAGCGACGGCCGCTCACCGGGTGCGTGCGAATCACCGGGTGGGACAGCGGTGGGTTCTTGCGGCGTGCTTGTTCCCAGCGCGCAAGATCTTCGGCGCTATTGCCGAAGCGCTCCAAGGGAAAGGAGCGGGTGAAGTCGTGCGTCGCCGTCAGCCCTTCCAGCAAGATTTTCAGCGGCGCCGACAAGGCTTCGTATGCCGCGATGCCACTGGCCCACAATGTGTCGCCACCAAACGCCGGTAGCAGCTTGGCGCTGAGCACCGCGCCCAGGGCGGGTGTCGGGAGAAAGGTCACGTCGGTGTGCCACACAGCGTTGTCGCGGACGTCGGTGACGGCGGTGTCGAGCACCAGAACTTCGGGTTGCTCCGGCACGTTGGGGTAGATCGGATGGATGTGCAGGTCGCCAAAATACGCGGCGAAACGTGCCTGCTGTGGCGGTTCGATCGGCTGGTCGCGGAAAAACAGCACCTGATGATCGAGTAACGCCTGCTCGAGGATGTCGCGATCTTCCAGGCTCAGCGGCTGACTGATATCGATCCCCTCGATCTGCGCGCCGAGGGCGGAGCTCAAAGGCGTAATGGTCGGGCGATTCATCTCAATGTTCTCGGTCTGGGCGCCGAATCGTCGGCGTGGTCATTGGGGATCAATGGGTCTGGCCGTGCCAGGGCACCAGTTTGCGTTGCAGGGCGCGCAGGCTCATTTCCATGGCGAAGGCGATCAGTGCGATCACCAGGATCCCCAGCACCACCACGTCGGTGACCAGGAACTGCGCCGCTGACTGCACCATGAACCCCAGGCCACTGGTGGCGGCGATCAGTTCGGCGGCCACCAGCGTCGACCAACCCACGCCCAGGCCGATGCGAACACCGGTGAGGATGTCCGGCAGGGCACTGGGCACGATCACATGGCGAATCAACTGCGCGCGCGTGGCGCCCAGCGATTGCGCGGCTCGCAGTTTGGCCGGGTCGACGGTGCGCACCCCAGTGGCGGTGGCGATGGCGATCGGGGCGAAGATCGCCAGGTAGATCAGCAGGACTTTCGACAGCTCACCGATGCCGCACCAGATCACGATCAGTGGCAGATAAGCCAGCGGCGGAATCGGCCGGTAGAACTCGATCAACGGATCGAGCACGCCGCGGGCGATTCGGTTCGCGCCGATAGCAATGCCCACCGGCACGGCGGTCAGCACCGCGAACAACAGACCCAGGCCAATCCGCCCGAGGCTTGCGCCCAAATGTTGCCAGAGCGTGGAGTCCATGTAGCCGCTGGTAACCAGCAGCCAACCTTTTTGCAGCACGGCGGAGGGCGGCGGCAGGAATAGCGGTTCGATCAGGCCGCTGGCGGTGACTGCCCACCAAAGCGCCAACAATACGATCAGGGTCAGGCCGCTGATCCAGCGCGTACTCAGCTGCCATTGAGCGCGTAGAGGAGGGCGCGCGGGCTCGGGGTCGTGGGCCACGGCTGGAATTTCGTAACTGCTCATGCGCGCTCCTGCTGCCGAGTGGCGCTGCGTTGGGAAAATACCTTGGCAAGCACGTGCTCGCGAGTCTCGATGAAGCGTGGGTCGGACTTGATCGACCGCGCTGATTCCCCGGCCCCGTAACGGCGGCCGAAATCCAGGCTCAGGCGCTCGACGATCTGCCCAGGATCGGGCGCCAGCAGGATCAGATCGGTGGCAAGGAACACGGCTTCTTCGATGTCATGGGTAATCAGGAACACGGGCTTGGCGGTGCGTTGCCAGACTTGTAACAGCAGTTCCTGCATCTGTTCGCGAGTGAACGCATCCAAGGCGCCGAAAGGCTCGTCCATCAACAACACGCGCGGATCGGCAGCCAACGCGCGGGCCAGGCCGACGCGTTGCTTCTGGCCGCCCGAAAGCTGCCAGACGCGACGTTTCTCGAAACCGGCGAGGTCGACCAAGGCGAGCATTTCCCGGGCGCGGGCCTCGCGCTTATCCCTCGCGACGCCTGCCAGTTCCAGGCCGAACCCGACGTTCGCCAGCACGTCCTGCCAAGGCAACAGCGCATCGTCCTGGAACACCACGCCGCGTTCGGCGCTCGGACCCGACACTGGCACGCCGTCCAGGGTGATCTGCCCAGCGCTGGGCTCGACGAACCCGGCAATCAGGTTCAATAGCGACGTCTTGCCACTGCCGGAGGGGCCGAGGGCAACCAGCAATTGCTCCGGACCCAGGGTCAGTGAAATATCCGCCAGCACCGGTTTTGTTGCGCCGGGGTACTGTGCGCTGATGCGCTCCAGCTGTAGCAAGGCCATCTTGGCGTCTCCCTTTTTCGTCTGGATCAGCGCGTGATGTATTGGGCGCTGACGTATGGCGCGTAATCCGGCAGCACGGCTTCGACCTTGCCTTGCTCCTTGAGGAACGCGGCGGTGTTGGTGATAGCTTGGGTGGTCGGTGCGCCGAGGCTCACCACTTGATCGGCGGCCAGCGGGAAGACGTTGCCTTGTAGCAAAAGGGGGATGTCGCTGGACTTGGCCCCGGAGAGTTTCACCAGCTTGTCGATGTTGGACGCATCGGCCAGCCAGGCTTGTGGATCCTTGCGGTACTGGGCGTAGGCGTCCAGGGTGACTTTGGCGAAGGCCGTGACAATTTCGGGGTGCTTCTGGGCGAAATCCTTGCGCACGATCCAGGCATCGAACGTCGGTGCGCCAAACTGGGCCAGCTCAGCTGAAGTGATCAGCACCTTGCCGTTTTCCTTGGCCACGCCCAAAGCGGGGTCCCAGACGTACGTGGCATCGATGTCGCCGCGCTTCCAGGCGGCGATGATGGCCGGTGGCGCGAGGTTGAGCACGGTGACTTTCGACGGGTCGATATTCCAGTGTTTCAGCGCGGCCAGCAGGCTGTAATGACCGGTGGAGACAAATGGCACGGCGATTTTCTTGCCGATCAGGTCTTGTGGAGTCTTGATGCCGGAGCCGTCACGCACCACCAAGGCTTCGGCGGCGCCGATCTGCGTGGCGATGAGGAAAGTTTCTACCGGAACCTTGCGCGTGATGGCAGCGGTCAGCGGGCTGGAACCGAGGTAGCCGATCTGCACATCGCCCGAAGCGATGGCGGCAATGATATCGGCGCCATTGTCGAACTTGCGCCAGTCGATGTTGGCCTTGGTGGCTTTCTCATACGAGCCATCGGCCTGGGCGACTTTTGCCGGGTCGACGGTGGTCTGGTAGGCGACGGTCAGATCCGTCGCCTGGGCAAAAAGGCTCGCCGCGGCCAGGGAAGCGGCCGCGAGAAAGCGAAGGGGGAAAGTCAGAGACATGGCAAAGCTCCTCAACAGGCCGCCGGATGTTCGGCGTTGGAGGAGACTAAATGATCTAAGAATTAGTAAATAAATAACTTTTTCGAATTAGCTTATTTGCGAACATATCTATCCAAGATGGCTAATAACCCCGTGGCGAGGGAGCTTGCTCCCGCTCGGCTGCGTAGCGGCCGCAAAATGGGCCTGCTGCGCAGCCGAGCGGGAGCAAGCTCCCTCGCCACAGAAGCGTCCTCATCAAGAGGAAAGTCAGTTACTGATCGCCAGGATGCTCGCCTGATACGAACCCACGAACACGTCAAAGTCTCCCACCTCGTTCTGCTCCAGCTCGGTTTGCTGGACCAAGGACTGGCGGGCGGTTTCTTCGAACGCGGCTTGCTCTTCGGTCGACAGCGGCTGGGCGCGGAAGAACTCGGCGTGGGCCTTGCTCTGGCGCAGGGAGAACTGGGCGAAGCTTTCGCGGTGCTCGGCCATGGCGGCCAAGACCTTGGCAGACGGCGTCAGCGACGGGTCGCGGACTTTTGCCTGTTGCGCGTCGAGAGCCTGGCGATGGGCATCACCGCCTTGGCTCTGGTCAAGCAGGGCGGCCAGCGGAGCAATCTTTTCCAGCAATTCCATGGCCCAGGCTTGCATGTCCACCGATTGGCCCTGGCGTTGCAGGTGCAGGCCTGGCTTGCGGCCTTCCTTGACCACGGTCAGGAAGTTGCTCGTAGCGTTGCTGCATTCGTTGTTTTCCAACTGCGGGCTGTCGTTGAGGCCGCAATACAACAGGAACGCATCGAGGAACCGCGACTCGGTGAGGTCGATGCCCATCGGCAGGAACGGGTTGATGTCCAGGCAACGCACTTCGACGTACTGGATCCCACGGGCCATCAGCGCCTGGATCGGGCGCTCGCCGGTATACGTCACGCGCTTGGGGCGGATGTTGGAGTAGTACTCGTTTTCGATCTGCAGGATGTTGGTGTTGAGCTGCACCCATTCGCCGTTCTGGTGAGTGCCGACTTCCACATACGGCGCGTAAGGGGTTGCCACCGCTTTGCGCAGGCTGTCGGTGTAGCTTGTCAGATCGTTGTAGCAGGGGGTCAAGCCGGCCTGGGCGTTGCTCTGGTAACCCAGGTCGCTCATGCGCAGGCTGGTGGCGTACGGCAGGTACAAGGTGTCCGGATCCAGCTGTTCCAACTGATGCGGGCGGCCACGCAGGAAGCCGGCGTCCAAGGCCGGCGAGGCGCCGAACAGGTACATCAGTAGCCAGCTGTAGCGCCGGAAATTGCGGATCAACGCGATGTAGGCCGACGACTGGAAATCGCGGTCGCTGACGTCACTGGCTTCGTCCTGCCGGAGCAGCGGCCAGAGCTTTTCCGGCAGGGAAAAATTGTAATGAATGCCGGCGATGCATTGCATGGTCTTGCCGTAGCGCAGGGCCAAACCCTTGCGGTAGACATATTTGAGCCGGCCGATATTCGAGGTGCCGTAATAGGCAATCGGGATGTCTTCTTCGGCCGGCAGCGGACACGGCATCGAAGGGCTCCACAGGTACTCGTCGCCGAGTTTGCTGTAGGCAAACCGGTGGATCTTGTCGAGGCTGCGCAGGGTGTCGGCCGGGTTGGCCAGCGCCGGCGTGATGAATTCCAGCAGCGACTCGGAATAGTCGGTGGTGATCTGTTCGTTGGTCAGCGCCGAACCCAGGGCCTGGGGATGCGGCGTCTGCGCCAGTTGCCCGTTTTCCGTGACGCGCAGGCATTCACGCTCGATGCCATGCAGGCATTGTTCGAGCAGGGAGAGGTTGGCGCGCTCGCCGAGCAGGGCCAGGCGGCGGTTTAAAAGGTCGCTCAAGTTGAATTCCTTCACGCGTCAGTCGCCCCAATATGGGGGTGGGCAAGACGGTCTACAAGGGTGAAGTTAAAACTGGCGTAGTCGCCTGGTTTGTATGCCAAAGGCTAGTCATCGCAACCCACAGGGGCTTCGCCGCTGCATTCATGGCGTCGAAATTAACCCAAATCGATGACACTGAGCTATAGGACAGCGAACGTGCCTTGCGCTTTTGCGACCAGCTTGTCGCCTTGCATCACCTCGGCCTCGACCACCAGCGTGCGCCGCCCGGGGTGGATGACCCGGGCAGTGCATAGAACCTCGCCGTCGGACACGGCGCGAATGTAGTTGATCTTGCATTCAATGGTCGCGCTCTGCTGGTCAAAGCCATGGACGCTGGAGCAGGCCAGTCCCATGGCGATGTCCACCAGGCTGAACAGCGCGCCACCGTGCAGCTTGCCGCCACGGTTGCGCAACGGCGGCTCAAGGCTCAGGGCGACTTGCGCCACCCCGTCCCCAAGGCTTTGCAGGCGGCAGCCGAGCAGCTTGAAAAAGGCGCTTTCCACTAACCCGGCCGGCGCGTCCATCAGCGTTTCTTCAACTGCTTGGCGTTGGCGAACAGCGAGGCCATGGCGTTGTTGGCAGGAGCCGCCGTAGCGGTTTCCTTGCGCGGCGCGGTGTTCTGCGATTGACGTGGCGTCGAGCCAGGACGCGCACCGCGGGCACCGTCGACTTTCTCGCCCGGCGTGTCGCTCATGCGCATCGACAGGCCGACGCGTTTGCGCGGAATATCGACTTCCATGACCTTCACTTTCACCACATCACCGGCCTTCACCGCTTCGCGCGGGTCCTTGATGAACTTCTCGGACAACGCCGAGATATGCACCAGACCGTCCTGATGCACGCCGATGTCGACGAATGCGCCGAAGTTGGTGACGTTGGTCACCACGCCCTCGAGAATCATGCCCGGTTGCAGGTCCTTGAGGTCTTCGACGCCGTCCTGGAACTCGGCGGTCTTGAATTCAGGACGCGGGTCGCGCCCCGGTTTTTCCAGTTCCTGCAGGATGTCAGTGACGGTCGGCAGGCCGAAGGTTTCGTCGGTGAATTTCTTCGGGTCCAGGCGCTTGAGGAACGCGGCGTCACCGACCAGCGAGCGAATGTCACGATCGGTCTGGGCAGCGATGCGTTGCACCAGCGGGTAGGCTTCCGGGTGGACCGCAGAGGAATCGAGCGGGTTATCGCCGTTCATGACACGCAGGAAGCCTGCGGCCTGTTCGAAGGTTTTCTCACCCAGGCGCGGCACTTTTTTCAGCGCGGCGCGGGTCTTGAATGCGCCGTGTTCGTCGCGGTGGGTGACGATGTTCTGCGCCAGCGTGGCGTTCAGGCCCGAAATGCGCGCCAACAACGCCACCGAAGCAGTGTTCACGTCCACGCCCACGGCGTTCACGCAATCTTCCACCACCGCGTCCAGGCCGCGCGCCAGTTTCAGTTGGGAAACGTCGTGCTGGTACTGGCCGACTCCGATGGATTTCGGGTCGATCTTCACCAGTTCCGCCAGCGGATCCTGCAAGCGACGGGCGATGGACACCGCGCCACGGATCGACACGTCCAGGTCGGGGAATTCCTTGGACGCCAGTTCCGACGCCGAATAAACCGAAGCGCCGGCCTCGGAGACCATGACCTTGGTCATTTTCATGGCCGGGTATTTCTTGATCAGCTCGGCGGCCAGCTTGTCGGTCTCACGGCTGGCGGTGCCGTTGCCGATGGCGATCAGGTCGACCGAATGCTTGGCGCACAAGGCGGCAAGGATGGCGATGGTCTGGTCCCACTTGTTGTGGGGCACGTGCGGGTAGACCGTGGCGTGGTCCAGCAGTTTGCCGGTGGAATCCACCACCGCCACTTTGCAACCGGTGCGCAGACCCGGGTCCAGGCCCAGCGTGGCCCGCGGGCCGGCCGGTGCGGCCAGCAACAGGTCGTGGAGGTTGTGGGCGAACACGTTGATCGCCTCGGTCTCGGCGTTATCACGCAATTCGCCGAGCAAGTCGGTTTCCAAGTGGGTGTAGAGCTTGACCTTCCAGGTCCAGCGCACCACTTCGGCCAGCCATTTGTCGGCTGCGCGGTTCTGGTTCTGGATGCCGAACTGCTGGCCGATCATGCCTTCGCACGGGTGCATGGTTCCGGGCAATTCTTCACCGACCTTCAGCGCGGAACTGAGGATGCCTTCGTTGCGACCGCGGAAAATCGCCAGGGCGCGGTGGGATGGCATGCTTTTGAGCGGCTCGTCGTGTTCGAAGTAGTCGCGGAACTTCGCGCCTTCCTCTTCCTTGCCCGCGATCACTCGGGCACTGAGGATGGCTTCCTGCTTGAGGAAGTTGCGCAGTTTTTCCAACAGATTGGCGTCTTCGGCGAAACGCTCCATGAGGATGTACTTGGCGCCTTCCAACGCGGCCTTCACGTCCGCCACGCCTTTTTCGGCATCGACGAAGCGCGCGGCTTCGGTTTCCGGCGCCAGGGTCGGGTCGCTGAACAGGCCGTCGGCCAGCTCGCCGAGGCCGGCTTCCAGGGCGATCTGGCCCTTGGTGCGGCGCTTCTGCTTGTAGGGCAGGTACAAGTCTTCGAGACGGGTCTTGGTGTCGGCCAGCTTGATGTCGCGTTCAAGTTGCGGGGTCAGCTTGCCTTGCTCCTGGATGCTGGCCAGGATGCTGATGCGCCGTTCGTCGAGTTCTCGCAGGTAGCGCAGGCGCTCTTCAAGATGACGCAGTTGGATGTCATCGAGGCTGCCTGTCACTTCTTTCCGGTAACGGGCGATGAAAGGTACCGTGGAGCCTTCATCCAGTAGCGCGACGGCCGCTTCGACCTGTTGTGGGCGTACGCCGAGTTCCTCGGCGATGCGGCTGTTGATGCTGTCCATAAAACCACCTGACAAATTGTGAAATCAGGCTCGCCACCACAGAAGCCGGGCTCGACGAGACTGGTTGAGCGGCCCGGGGTGCGCCGCTGCCTGGGTCAAGAGGCTGCCAATTGACCCGTTAAATTCAAAAAGTGCTGCCTGGCCAGAGGGGAAACCGCCGCATCGGTGTAACGATCCGGCACATCCTGGCGCCAAAGGCCGCGCATTATAACCAGCGTTCCGCTGTTCGGGGGCGTCGTGAAACGTGCGCTTGATAGGACGATCGCTGGAGATAGAGGAAAAATCTGCTAACAATGCACACGGTGCGTATAACGGCAGCTAAGCCATAATGCGCGCCAAGATCAAAGGAGCTTCCTATGAGCAGCACTGCACAAACTGCTGAAGGCGAAAAAATTCTGATTGTTGATGACGATCCAGGGCTGAGCAGCCTGTTGGAACGCTTTTTCGTCAGCAAGGGCTACCGCGCCCGTACCGTACCAAACACCGAGCAAATGGATCGGCTGCTGGCCCGTGAGGTTTTCAACCTCGTGGTCCTTGACCTGATGCTGCCCGGCGAAGACGGCTTGACAGCCTGCCGTCGCCTGCGCGGTGCCAACAACCAGATCCCGATCATCATGCTCACCGCCAAGGGCGACGAACTGAGCCGTATCAAAGGGCTGGAGTTGGGCGCCGACGATTACCTGGCCAAGCCTTTCAACCCGGATGAACTGATGGCTCGGGTCAAGGCGGTCTTGCGTCGCCAGTCGGCCCCGGTGCCAGGCGCGCCGGGCAGCGAAGACGAAAGCGTGACCTTCGGCGACTACGAGCTGTCGTTGGCCACTCGCGAGCTCAAGCGTGGCAACGAGATCCACATGCTCACCACCGGCGAATTCGCGGTACTCAAGGCCCTGGTGATGAATGCGCGCCAGCCGCTGACCCGTGACAAGTTGATGAACCTGGCCCGCGGTCGGGAGTGGGATGCGCTGGAGCGCTCCATCGACGTGCAGATTTCCCGCCTGCGTCGGATGATCGAGCCCGACCCGTCCAAGCCGCGTTATATCCAGACCGTCTGGGGCGTAGGCTACGTGTTCGTGCCGGATGGCGCCGCCAGCAAGTGATCGGCGATTTGTAGGAGCGGGTGGCCTGGCTGGATATTTTCCAGGCGACTCGCGATCCGTCATTGTGCGAGCATCGCTCGCTCCTGCAAGTATGTAGCGGTTATTTCATGAAAACCCCTGTGTGGTTCCCCCAGAGTTTCTTCTCTCGCACCCTCTGGCTGGTGCTGATCGTCGTGCTTTTTTCCAAGGCGCTGACGTTGGTTTATCTATTGATGAACGAGGACGTGCTGGTGGATCGCCAATACAGTCACGGCGTTGCCTTGACCTTGCGCGCCTACTGGGCAGCCGACGAAACCAATCGAGCGAAGATCGCAGAAGCGGCAACGTTGATCCGGGTCGTCGGTGCCGGCGTGCCAGAAGGGGAGCAGCACTGGCCGTACAGCGAGATCTATCAACGCCAGATGCAGGACGAACTGGGCGCCGATACCGAAGTGCGACTGCGCATGCACTCGCCGCCGGCCTTGTGGGTGCGTGCCCCGAGCCTGGGGGACGGTTGGCTGAAGGTGCCGCTGTACCCTCATCCATTGCGCGGCCAGAAAATCTGGAACGTGCTTGGTTGGTTCCTCGCAATCGGCCTGTTATCAACCGCTTCGGCGTGGATCTTCGTCAGCCAGCTCAACCAGCCGTTGAAGCGCCTGGTCTACGCCGCTCGCCAACTGGGCCAGGGTCGAAGCGTGCGGTTGCCGGTCAGCGATACGCCCAGCGAGATGACCGAAGTCTACCGCGCCTTCAACCAGATGGCGGAGGATGTCGAACAGGCCGGGCGCGAGCGCGAGCTGATGCTCGCCGGTGTTTCCCATGACTTGCGCACGCCCTTGACCCGGTTACGGCTGTCACTGGAGCTGATGGGTGAGCATACCGACCTGACCGATGAAATGGTTCGCGATATCGAAGACATGGATGCGATTCTCGACCAGTTCCTGGCGTTTATTCGCGACGGTCGCGATGAGTCGGTGGAAGAAGTGGACCTCAGCGAATTGGTGCGGGAGGTGGCCGCGCCCTATAACCAGAACGAGGAAAAAGTCCACTTGCGCCTGGAACCGATCCAGCCGTTCCCGCTACGCCGCGTGTCGATGAAGCGTTTGCTGAACAACCTGATTGGCAACGCCCTGAATCACGCCGGCACCGGAGTGGAAGTCGCTGCCTATGTTTCTGGCGACACCAGCGCGCCTTACGTGGTGCTGAGCGTCATGGATCGAGGCGCCGGTATTGATCCGTCCGAACTGGAAGCCATTTTCAACCCGTTCACCCGCGGCGACCGCGCCCGGGGAGGGAAGGGCACCGGCCTGGGCCTGGCTATCGTCAAGCGCATTGCTTCGATGCATGGCGGCAACGTGGAGTTGCGCAACCGCGTCGGCGGCGGGCTGGAGGCTCGGGTGCGCTTGCCGTTGGGGTTGATGTTGCCCAGGGATGCGGTATAGAGGCAGCTACGAGTTATAAGCTGCAAGCTGCAAGTTAAAGCGGTTCAGCTTGTAGCTTGCGGCTCATAGCTGCTTCTTAGCCTTTCCCTTTGGTCCGGGTCATGTTCGGCCCGCCATTCTTTTCCAAATGCTCGATGATGATCCCCGCCACGTTCTTGCTGGTGGTGGTCTCGATCCCTTCCAGCCCCGGCGAGGAATTGACCTCCATCACCAGCGGCCCGTGATTGGAACGCAGGATGTCCACGCCCGCCACGGCCAGGCCCATGACTTTTGCCGCGCGCAGGGCGGTCATGCGTTCTTCCGGGGTAATCTTGATCAGGCTCGCGCTGCCGCCGCGATGCAAGTTGGAGCGAAACTCGCCTGGCTTGGCCTGGCGTTTCATCGAGGCGATGACCTTGTCACCGACCACGAAGCAGCGAATGTCCGCGCCACCGGCTTCCTTGATGTATTCCTGGACCATGATGTTCTGCTTGAGGCCCATGAACGCCTCGATCACCGATTCCGCCGCCGTCGCGGTCTCACAGAGGACCACGCCGATGCCCTGTGTGCCCTCCAATACCTTGATCACCAGCGGCGCGCCGTTGACCATCGCGATCAGGTCAGGAATGTCGTCGGGAGAATGGGCAAAGCCGGTCACGGGCAAACCGATACCGCGCCGGGACAGCAATTGCAGAGAGCGCAGCTTGTCCCGGGAGCGGGCAATCGCGACGGACTCATTGAGGGGAAACACGCCCATCATTTCGAACTGGCGCAATACCGCGCAACCATAGAACGTCACGGATGCGCCGATGCGTGGAATCACCGCATCGAAGCCTTCCAGCGGTTTGCCGCGGTAATGGATCTGCGGCTTGTGGCTGGCAATGTTCATATAGGCGCGCAGGGTATCGATCACCACCATTTCATGGCCACGTTCGGTTCCGGCCTCAACCAGGCGACGAGTGGAATACAGACGCGGATTTCGCGACAGCACAGCGATCTTCATGCAACACCTGTGGCGGAGGTAGTGGACGCCGGGAATGCCGGCTTGTCTTGAACGTATTTGATGCCTGGATTGACCACCAGTTGGCCGTCGATCAAGGCTTTGGAACCCAGCAAAAGGCGATATCGCATGGATTTGCGGCAGGCCAGGGTGAACTCGACCCGCCAGAACCGATCGCCCAGCGCCAACGTGGTGCTGATCACGTAGCGGACCTGGGCGTGGCCGTTGGAGCTCTTGATGGTCTTGCGCGCCACCAGTGGCGCTTCGCAGCGACGATGGCGCAACTGCACCACCGTCCCTAGGTGCGCGGTGAAACGTACCCATTTTTCACCGTCGCGCTCGAAGGGCTCGATGTCGGTGGCGTGCAGGCTGGAAGTGCTGGCGCCGGTGTCGATTTTCGCCCGCAAGCCAGCGACTCCCAGATCCGGGAGCGCCACCCATTCGCGCAGACCGACGACGGTCAGATGGTCAAAAGTCTTCAATAAAAACAACCTGCAATCGGCACATCGGATCGTGGGCCCGCGAATCGCGGTATTCACGCAGAATAATCACAAAATGGCGACAGTTATCTACACAGATGTTTGCGCTTGTAACCGATAGCGACCCTGGCCAAGCGCGTGGGCGGTTCGGGCGGGCATTCTATCTGTCTGATCGGATTCGTGCGCCCGACAAAAACGGTAGTACAGTTCTGGCTATTGGTTGGAATGAGGAATGGCAGTGGCACAAAAAAACGAAGAGGACGACAAGGTTCGTCTCGATAAATGGCTGTGGGCGGCGCGATTCTACAAGACCCGTGCACTGGCCAAGGCGGCCATCGAAAGCGGTAAGGTTCATCATCGAGGCGAGCGTTGCAAGCCTGGCAAAGAGCCACGCATCGGTGATGAATTCGTCATCCGTACTGGGTTCGATGAGAAGACCGTGGTGGTCGAGGCCCTGTCAATCGTGCGTCGCGGCGCGCCAGAAGCGCAGGCGCTGTATCGGGAAACCGAAGCCAGCATTGCCAAGCGTGAGGCTGCGGCGGCGCAACGCAAGGCCGGCGCCTTGGGTGTGAGCACCGATGGCAAGCCGAGCAAGAAACAGCGACGGGACCTGTTCAAGTTTCATGGCAGTAATAGCGATTAACATGGCATTGAGGTTGCCCCGTGGCGAGGGAGCTTGCTCCCGCTGGATGGCGCGGCAGTCACAAAATCTTGCGGTCGCTACGCAACCGAGCGGGAGCAAGCTCCCTCGCCACAACAGCATTATCATGCAGACAGGCGCTCAGCCCTTCCCGTCAGGCAACATCATGCCTTGCTTGGAACCCACCCTGAATGCCCATAAAATGCCCGCCATCATTTGTCATCACCTCAGATACCAGACCCTATGACTGATTTACCGGATACCGACTACACCCAGCGTTTCATCTTCGATGACAGCGATGCTCGTGGCGAATTGGTGGCGCTGGAGCGTAGTTACGCCGAAGTCCTCGCCAAGCACCCCTATCCGGAGCCGGTCGCGCAAATGCTCGGCGAATTGATGGCGGCGGCGGCGTTGCTGGTGGGTACCTTGAAGTTCGATGGCTTGCTGATTCTGCAGGCCCGTTCCGAGGGCCCGGTGCCGCTGTTGATGATCGAATGCTCCAGCGAGCGCCAGATTCGTGGCCTGGCCCGTTATCACGCCGAGCAGATCGCCCCCGACGCGACGCTGGCCGACATGATGCCCAACGGCGTGCTGGCCCTGACGGTCGACCCGACCCAAGGCCAGCGCTACCAAGGCATCGTCGATCTCGACGGGGCGACGTTGGCCGATTGCTTCACCAACTATTTCGTCATGTCCCAACAGACCAACACCCGTTTCTGGCTCTACGCCGACGGCCGGCGCGCCCGTGGTCTGCTGCTGCAGCAACTGCCCGCCGACCGCATCCGAGACCCGGAAGATCGCGATGCCAGCTGGCAGCACGTTACCGCTCTGGCCAGCACCTTGAGCGCCGATGAATTGCTGGGCCTGGACAACGAAACCATCCTCCATCGCCTCTACCACGAAGAGCAGGTACGCCTGTTCGAGGGGCAGCCGTTGCGCTTCGAATGCAGTTGCTCTCGTGAACGTTCCGCTAATGCGCTGGTCAGTCTGGGTCTGGAAGATGCGCAGCAACTGGTGATCGAGCATGGCGGGGCCATCGAAGTCGATTGCCAGTTTTGCAATGAGCGCTACCTGTTCGACGCGGCGGACATTACGCAATTGTTCGCTGGGGCGGGTGTCGACATACCGTCAGATACTCGTCACTAAAACGGTTCAGCGCAGGTAAATCTCCTAGCAAACGCCGGTTTTACGCCGTACTGACGGGAGGGCCCTACTTTTTTTGGGCTTTTCTGGCATAATCCGGCCCACTTTTTTCGGGTAGTAGTGCGCGACTTCCTACTACAAAACGTTTGGAGCACTCGGCCACGGGCCGACGGGGAATCTCATGACGCAAGCCAATAACGCCGTGTACACCGATCTGAGTGTCGATGATCTGGTCAAAGAAGCCCTGAATCGCGGTGAAGGCGAGCTTGCCGATACTGGCGCGCTGGTTGTTCGTACCGGTCATCGTACCGGTCGTTCGCCGGTTGACCGTTTCATCGTGGAAGAGCCGACCACCCAGGACGCCATTGCCTGGGGCCCGATCAACCGCAAGTTCCCGGCCGACAAGTTCGACGCCCTGTGGAACCGCGTCGAAGCCTACCTGGGCGAGCGCGAGCGTTTTGTCTCCCACGTGCATGTAGGGTCCGATCCTGCGCACTACCTGCCGGTCAAGATGACCACCGAGACGGCCTGGCATAACCTGTTCGGCCGTTGCCTGTTCATCAACCCCGAGCAATACAACGCCGGCGGCAAGGACGAGTGGCAGATCCTCAACGCACCGAACTTCGTCTGCGAGCCTGAGCGTGACGGCACCAATTCCGATGGCACCGTGATCATCAATTTCGCGGCCAAGAAAGTGCTGATCGCCGGCATGCGCTACGCCGGTGAAATGAAGAAAGCCCTGTTCTCCGTGCAAAACTTCCTGCTGCCCGCTGTTGACGTGCTGCCAATGCACTGCGCCGCGAACATGGGCGAAGACGGCGACGTGACCCTGTTCTTCGGCCTGTCGGGCACCGGCAAGACCACCCTGTCCGCAGACGAAAGCCGTTACCTGATCGGCGACGACGAACACGGCTGGGGCGTGGGTGTGGTCTTCAACATCGAAGGCGGCTGCTATGCAAAGTGCATCGATTTGTCCGAGAAGAACGAGCCGGTCATCTGGAAAGCCATCCAGCACGGCGCCGTACTGGAAAACGTCGTCCTCGACCCAGTCACCAAGAAAGCCGACTACGCCGACGACAGCCTGACCCAGAACAGCCGCGCTGCCTACCCGCGTGAGCTGATCGAAAAGCGCGCGCCAAAAAATCTCGGTGGCGAGCCAAACGCGGTGATCTTCCTGACCTGCGACCTGACCGGCGTATTGCCGCCCGTGTCGATCCTCAGCGAAGAGCAAGCCGCCTACCACTTCCTGTCCGGCTACACCGCACTGGTGGGCTCGACCGAAATGGGCTCGGGCAGCGGCATCAAGTCGACGTTCTCCACCTGCTTCGGCGCCCCGTTCTTCCCGCGCCCAGCCGGTGAATACGCTGAGCTGCTGATCAAGCGCATCCGTGGTTTCGGCTCCAAGGTCTATCTGGTCAACACCGGTTGGACCGGCGGCGGCTACGGTGTCGGCAAGCGCTTCAACATCCCGACCACCCGTGCGGTGATCGCGGCGATCCAGAGCGGCGCGCTGATCGGTGCTGAAACCGAACACCTGGACATCATCAACCTGGACGTGCCGCTGGCTGTTCCAGGCGTCGAGACTGGCTTGTTGAACCCACGCAACACCTGGGCCGACAAATCCGCCTACGACGAAGCGGCCAAGGCATTGGCCGGTCTGTTCATCGAGAACTTCAAGAAGTTCGAAGTGAGCGACGCGATCAAGGCGGCCGGTCCGCAGTTGTAAGGTTTGCTTCAAAAATGAGAAAGCCGCCCTTCAGGGCGGCTTTTTTGTGGGCGGCTATTTTTCCATTCCCTGCATATCTCGTCGTTGCGCCTGGATTGCTTCTGAAAAATAAAGAAAGCTCTTACGACAGTCTCGGAACCGTCCGGCAAGCGCTCCTTGAGGCGCGCGGTAAGGTTTGCCGCGCCTTTTAAGGTAACGGCAAGGTCGAAAGATGACGAGAGCTAAAAAAGACGTTCCACAGGTCTGGGAATATCAGGGCGGCGACTGGCGCTACAGGGTGGCGCGGGACATGACCTTTGACGAGTTGGCGAAGAGGGACGCCGATCAGAAGGCCCTTGAGGACATGCTCGCCAGGCAAGAGGCCTACATGAACGAGCGTCTGGCTCGGATACGGGAAAAAGAACCCGTGGTCATGAGGGGTTGTGTATTCGCCAAGTCCTGCGAACTGCCTGTCGCGATCATCGACTACCAAAATCCTACCGGCTACATCCCGACGGAAATGTTGAGCGCTTATGGCGCGTTCACATTGTTAGGTGGTCGTGAGGTTGACGAGTCAGGCTGCGTACCGCTGAAGACAATCAGCGGAGCGTTTCCGGCAAGTATCGGCACGTTGGCGCTGGGCGGGACGGCGCTGGCCTCGCTGGGCGCTGGCGCGGCGGTCACTGCACCCGTGGCGGCGGGCGCGCTGGTGGGGCTGGTAGGGCTGCTGATGCCCTCGAATCTGGCTGACGGTTCGCTTTACACCGAAGAGCAACTGCGCTCCCTTGAACAGGCGCGCACTCGGGTTCGGCTACATGTCGAACCCCAGGTCGACGGGACGGTTAAAGGGTATGGCTACAACACCCAGTCAAGGCGTGACTGGGAGATGATCCCGGTGGTGACGTTCCAGACTCGTGGCGAGCAACAAGTGGCTGACTTCGGCGATGGGGTCGAGTTGATCTGGACCCCGGCAGTAGATCCCGCTTCCACGTTAGGCATCCCGGCGCTGGAGGCTGCGCCACAGGCACCGCGCATCTGGATATTCCCGCCGACGCCCATGGCGGACAGCATCATCGTCAACCCGATTTATCCGCCGGAGTTCAAGGATTTCATTCTTGTGTTTCCGGTGGGGTCGGGGGTTTCGCCGTTATATATCGTGTACGGCCTTTCTGACCACAAGTATCACCCGACACCGAAAGGCGTACTTCCTGCTTTTCCTGACCTTGTTCGCGGTCGGGCTAAAACTCCCGTACAAGGAGGTGGAGGATTACGTCCACGTTGGCACGACCGGAAAGGAAATATTTATGAATGGGACCGGCAGCATGGCGCCCTTGAAAAGTACAATCCGCGTGGAAAACATTTAGGTGAGTTTAATCACATCACGGGCGAACAGACCAAAAAAGCGATTAAGACAAGGGAGGTAGAGCCATGAGCTTTGCTGTATTGGGATTTTATCCAGGCAAGGAAGAATTGGTATTTGAGCAGAGCATCAACCTATCAGTAGAGGACTTGCTGCCCGTGATGGATTGGACCAATAACATCGATCATATCGGTGCTGATTTCAGGCTTACTACGAAACAAATTCTTGAAATCGAGCGCTTGGCGTCGCTGGCTTTACCCGAAGATCTTGATCTGTACCTAACATCAGGTGAATAACCTCCAACGGCGCACTTTAACGAGCGAAAGGAGCTAAGACGAAAGGTCAGTTCGCCCCGGAGTTGTATCGCCTTATGGTCAAGCCAGAGGCAACCAGGCTGTATCATCCGGTATCGTTTTTAACCCAACCTTTTCTCGACCCGCTGCGCTGCCCGGCTAGGCTTTGGGCATCACAGCAGTCAAAGGAGCGACCGCTTATGCACAGCACCCTGGAACAGGTTTTTGGTTATCCACAGTTTCGCCCCGGTCAGGAAGCCGCCATCGGCGCGATCCTTGCCGGTCGGTCGGCGGCGGCGATTTTTCCTACCGGCTCGGGCAAGTCCCTGTGTTATCAGTTGCCGGCCTTGCTGTTGCCCCACCTGACATTGGTGGTTTCGCCGCTGTTGGCGCTGATGCAGGATCAACTGGCGTTCCTGCAGCGTCACGGTATTGCCTGCGCCAGTATCGATTCGGCCCAGAGCCGCGATGAAGCCAACGACGCGATGGCGCGGGTGCGCTCGGGTGAGTTGAAGGTCCTGATGGTTTCTGTGGAGCGACTGAAGAACGAGCGCTTTCGCAATTTCCTGCAGCAGGTGCCGATTTCATTGCTGGTGATCGACGAGGCGCATTGCATCTCCGAATGGGGGCACAACTTCCGCCCGGACTATCTCAAGCTTCCCGCTTACCAGCGCCAGTTCAATATCCCCCAGGTGCTGCTGCTAACGGCCACCGCGACCCCGAAGGTCATCGCCGACATGCAGGCGAAGTTCTCCATCGCCGCCGACGATGTGGTGACGACAGGTTTCTACCGTCCCAATCTCAACTTGCTGGTCGAACCCGTGCGTGGCGTGGACAAGCGTCAGCGGCTGGTGCAGTGGCTGGGCGAGCGGGCCGGGCAGCCGAGCATCGTCTACGTCACCTTGCAGCGCACCGCCGAGCAGATCGCTGGGCACCTGAGTCAGCACGGCATCGAGGCCGAGGCCTATCACGCCGGGCTGCCTCATGAGCAGCGCGAAGCTATCCAGCGGCGTTTCATGGGCGGCCAATGCAATTGCATCGTCGCGACTATCGCGTTCGGCATGGGCATCGACAAAAGCGATATTCGCAACGTGGTGCATTTCGACCTGCCCAAATCCATCGAAAACTATAGCCAGGAAATCGGCCGCGCGGGACGGGACGGCCAGCCGTCCGATTGCCTGGTGTTGGCCAACCGGGACAGCCTGAACATTCTTGAGAATTTTGTGTACGGCGATACCCCTGAACTGGCGGGCATTCGTTGCGTGCTCGACGAGCTGAAAGCCGCTGCCGGCGAAGGTCAATGGGAGTTCTTGCTCGGGCCGTTGGCGGATCAGAGCAACATCCGGCAATTGCCGCTCAAGACGCTGCTGGTCCAGCTCGAACTGCGACGGCTGATCGCACCGCGCTATGCCTATTACGCTGAGTATCGCTTCAAATTCCTCACCGAACCGCAGGTCCTGCTGGAACGCTTCGAAGGTGAGCGAAAGGACTTTGTCGCGGCCATCATCCAGACCTCCAGCCGCGCGCGGACCTGGGCAACGGTGAATTTCGATGGGATGTACCAGCAATATCGCGCCGAGCGCAGTCGTGTGGTCAAGGCGCTGGATTTTTTTCACGAGAAGGGCTGGATCGAGCTGGAAAGCAAGCAGATGACCGAGGTCTACAACGTCTTGGAAGCGAACTTCGATTCTCAGGATTTGAGCATCGAGCTGCATGCTGATTTCACCCGGCATGAGGAGGCTGAAATTGCCCGGGTTCACGCCATGCTCGAGCTGTTTGCCACGGACCGCTGTCTCGGTTACCGATTGGCGCAGTATTTTGGCGATGAAAATGCGCCACCACAGTGTGGGCACTGTTCGGTGTGTCACGGGCATGTCGCTTGCCTGCCGGAACCACCACCGCTGCCGACGCTTGTGGATAAGAATTTCGGTGATTTGTGTGGCGATTTTATCCACAAGCATGAGCAAGTCATCGGCAGTTTGCCGACCGCCGAGCGGCTGACCCGCTTCCTGTGCGGAATCAGCGTACCGCTGTTCACCAAACTGAAGGCGCGGACGATCCGTGGATATGCCGCGTTGGAGGAGTATTCCTACGCGCAGGTGCGTCATTGGACCCAGGCTCACCTGTAAGCTGCATCCATCTGCTGAATGCCCTCCATCACACGAATAAATTTCAAAAATGTTCGGTGGCTGACTACTGTGAAGGCTGTCTTTGGATCGCCAACAAGAGAGCAAACATGAGCCAGACATCCTTCGATATCCAGCGCGCCGCCGTGGTCGGTGCAGGCACCATGGGGCGCGGCATTGTCATGTGCCTGGCCAACGCTGGCGTCGCCGTGCAGTGGGTCGATAACAATCCGCAGATGCTTGAACAAGCGCTGGCCACGGTGGCCGATACCTACGCCCACAACGTGCGCCAAGGGCGTATCGAACAAAGCGAGGCCGACGCCCGGATTGCCCGGATAACACGGGCGGATGACTACGCGGCGATTCGTAATGTGGACCTGGTCATCGAAGCGGTCTACGAGAACCTCGAACTCAAACAGAAAATATTCCGCGAGCTGGATGGCATGCTCAAGCCCGAAGCGATCCTGGCCAGCAACACCTCGGCGCTGGACATCGATGCCATTGCCGCGGCCACACGCCGGCCAACCCAAGTGCTCGGCCTGCATTTCTTCAGCCCCGCTCACATCATGAAGCTGCTGGAGATCGTCCGCGGCGCGCAGACGTCAAAAGCTGTGCTGGACGCTGCCCTGGTGTTGGGCAAACGCATGGGCAAGGTGAGCGTGATCTCGGGTAATTGCCACGGGTTCATTGGCAACCGGATGCTTCGGCCTTATGTGCTTGAGGCGCGCAAGATGCTGCTGGAGGGGGCGTTTCCCTATCAAGTCGACGCGGCATTACAAGGTTTTGGCTTCGCAATGGGGCCGTTTCGCATGTACGACGTGGTCGGGATCGACCTGGAGTGGCGTGCGCGCGAACTGGCGGGCCAAGGCCAGGATGCGCCCGAGGTGCAGGTGGATAACCGCCTGTGCGAGTTGGGACGGTTCGGCCAGAAGAGCGGCAACGGGTACTATCACTACGAACCGGGCAGTCGTCAGGCTGAACACGATGTCGAGGTCGACGCGCTGGTGCAGCGGGTCAGCGAAGAGCTGGGTTTCCAGCGGCGCGAGATAGGCCCTGAGGAAATTCTTGAGCGTTGCCTGCTGGCATTGATCAACGAAGGCGCGAAGATTCTCCAGGAGGGCATTGCCGAGTCTTCCCACGACATCGACCTGGTCTACCTCAACGGCTACGGTTTTCCGGCAGACAAGGGCGGCCCGATGGCCTGGGCTGACCAGCAAGGGCTTGGGGACATCCACGCGCGCTTGCTGGAGCTCGAAACGAAGCAGGGCGACCAATGGAAGCCTGCTCGCTTGATCGGCGAACTGGCGGCGCAAGGCAAGGGCTTCTCGCAGCGGTAGCCCAGGGGCCGGCAACAAGCCCAAAACTGATAACCCTAAGGACACGTGATGCCCCAACGCAGCGAGTATCTGCACTTCCAGCCCGTGACCACACGCTGGCACGACAACGACGTGTACGGCCATATCAACAATGTCACCTACTACAGCTTTTTCGATACGGCGGTGAATACCTATCTGGTCGAGACCGGCGGCCTGGATATTCATGAGGGAGACGTGGTGGGTTTCGTCGTGAGCTCGGCGTGCGATTACTTTGCGTCAATCGCTTTCCCGGATCGGATTGAAATTGGCCTGCGCGTCGGAAAACTGGGCAACAGCTCCGTGCAATACGAGCTCGCGGTGTTCAAGGCGGGGGAGGATGAAGCCTGTGCGGCGGGGCGCTTCGTGCATGTGTTCGTGGACCGCGCGTCGAACCGGCCGGCAGCGATTCCGGAGCGGTTGCGTGGGGCCTTGGAGCGGCTGGTGGTCTGAAACGAAAATCGCCGCCTCCGGATATTCTCTGACGAGAACGGCCGAAGGCTGCGATCTTTTTAACGGTCTGGATTAAACCAACCGTCAGTCATCGTGATAGCGATGTTTGTGCTTGTGCTTGCGATGCCCATAGGCATGGCCGCGGCCCGGGTGGCCATCACGGTAGTAGCGACGATCACCACGACGACCTTCATAACGATCGTCATCGTCGTCCTTGCCCATGTAGTTACCCAGCGCGCCACCGGCGCCGCCGCCCGCTGCGGCACCGATCAGGCTCCCTGTGCTGCCGCCTACGCTACGGCCGACCACGTTACCACCGGCTGCGCCCAGCGCGCCGCCGATTGCCGCTTCGCCGCGGCTATGTTTGTCTGCGCCGACTGCGCTACCGCCCGCGCCGCCCAGGGCTGCGCCGATAGTGGAGCCGGTGTTGCCGCCCAGGGACTGGCCGACGACCGAACCCAAAACCCCGCCCAATGCGCCGCCTACACCTGCTTCGGCAGTACCGCCGGCAGAAGCGACGCCACTGACAAGGCCAAGGGACAACAAGAGAATGGAGGAGAACTTCATAGAGGAGCCTCAAAGGGATGACGGCGCGATCCTGAGGCTGGCTTCGCTTGGTTACAATCGAAATCCGACGAGTAACACGACTTGTGCACAATTGGCTAAGTTATTGTTTTTAGTGCGGAACTTAAGGTGTTTTTGCCGGTCTTTAGCTACTTCGGACAGGCCGTTTTCTTTGGGAAATGGCCTTTTTGTGGGCGTTTGAAAATACGATCGTAACGTGGCGAGGGAGCAAGCTCCCTCGCACAGGATCATGTCAGGCTGACTTGGCCATGATCAACCCGCTCTCGCTCGCTGCTTCCAGGCGGATCGCCACGAACTTCGAGGTTGGGGTGTGGCTGCCGTCGCCGGTGCTTTCCAGCGGCACCAAGGGGTTCACTTCAGGGTAATAGGCAGCAGCTTGTCCGGCCGGGATGTCGAAGGCCAGCAACGTGAAGCCCTTGACGCGCCGCTCACGCCCGTCCTCCCAGAGCGAGACGATGTCAGCCTTCTGCCCCGGCTTGAAGCCCAGGCGGATGATGTCCGCTTCGTTGACGAACAACACATCACGTTGACCCTTTACGCCGCGATAACGGTCATCGAGGCCATAAATGGTGGTGTTGTACTGATCGTGCGAGCGCATGGATTGCAGGATCAGGTCCGGCACTTTGCCCGTGGCGTGGGTGCGCTCATGAATCAAATCGGTCGGCAACCGGTTAGGCTTGAAGTTGGCGCGGCCCGATGGGGTATTCCAGCGACGGGCGCCAGCGCTGTTGCCCAGATAAAAGCCACCGGGGTTCTTGAGCTTTTCGTTGAAGTCCTTGAAGCCGGGAATGGTCTCGGCGATCAAGTCGCGAACACGGCTGTAGTCGGCCACGAGCCAGTTCCAATCCACCGGACGGCTGCCCAGCGTGGCAGCGGCGATGCCTGCAACAATCCACGGCTCGGAGCGCATCTGGTTCGACAGCGGCTGCAATTGGCCATTCGAGGCGTGGACCATGCTGAAGGAGTCTTCCACCGTCACCGCTTGCGGGCCTTCTGCTTGCACGTCGATGTCGGTACGGCCCAGGCACGGCAGGATCAGCGCCTCTTTCCCGTGGGCCAGGTGGCTGCGGTTGAGCTTGGTGCTGATCTGGACGGTCAGGTCGCAGTTGCCCAAAGCTTCGAAGGTCCGATGGCTGTCTGGCGTCGCCTGGGCGAAGTTGCCACCCAGAGCGATAAACACTTTTGCCCGGCCCTCGGCCATGGCATGGATCGACTCGACCACGTTGTGGCCGTTTTCACGCGGCACCTTGAACTGGAAGCGCCGCTCCAGCGCGTCGAGGAATGCAACGGGCGGGCGCTCGTTGATGCCCATGGTCCGGTCGCCCTGCACGTTACTATGGCCACGCACCGGGCAGAGTCCCGCGCCTGGCTTGCCGATGTTGCCGCGCAGCATCATCAGGTTGGCGATTTCCTGAATGGTTGCCACCGAATGGCGGTGCTGGGTGATGCCCATCGCCCAGCACATGATCACATTGCTGGCCTTGGCGTACATACGGGCTGCCTGCTCGATCTCGGCCAGGGTCAGGCCGGATTGCTCGACGATCTGCTCCCACGAGGTGTCATCGACCACCGCCAGGTATTCCAGCGTGTTGGCGCTGTGCTCATTGAGAAATGCATGATCGAACACCGCGGGAGCACCGTTTTTCTGGGCTTCACGTTCCCATTGCAGCAAGAACTTCGCCATGCCGCGCAGTATGGCCATATCGCCACCCAAGGCCGGGCGGAAATAGGCAGTGTTGGTCGGTTTGTCGCCGTTGGTGAGCATTTCCAGCGGATGTTGCGGATGCTGGAAGCGCTCCAGGCCTCGCTCCTTGAGCGGGTTGATACACACCACCTGTGCACCGCGCTTCACTGCTTCGCGCAGTGGTTCAAGCATCCGCGGATGGTTGGTACCCGGGTTCTGGCCCCAGACAAAAATAGCATCGGCGTGCTCGAAGTCGTCGAAGGTTACCGTGCCTTTGCCCACGCCGACGCTCTGGGACAGCGCTACGCCGCTGGCTTCATGGCACATGTTCGAGCAATCGGGGAAATTGTTGGTGCCGTAGGCGCGCACGAACAACTGATACAGATAGGCCGCTTCGTTGCTGGCTCGGCCCGACGTGTAGAACTCGGCCTGGTTCGGGCTGGAAAGTCCTTGCAGGTGTTTGCCGATCAAGGCAAATGCCGCCTCCCAACTGATGGGCTTGTAGCGGTCGGTTTCGGCGTCATAGCTCATCGGCTCGGTCAGGCGGCCCTGGTACTCAAGCCAGTAATCGCTCTGCTCCAGCAACGAGGTCACGCTGTGCTTGGCAAAGAACGCACCGTCGACGCGACGCTTGGTGGCTTCCCAGTTCACCGCCTTGGCGCCGTTCTCACAGAACTTGACCATGCCGCTTTCCGGCGAGTCGCCCCAGGCGCAGCCCGGGCAGTCGAAGCCGCCGTTCTGGTTGGTCTTGAGCATCATGCGGATATTCTTCAGCGCGTTATCGCTGGTCAGCCAGGCCTGGGCAACGCTGATCAGCGCGCCCCAACCACCGGCCGGGCCCTTGTAGGGCTTGTAGCGCGGTGCGGGTTTCTGGTTGGCTTGTTGATGATTGCTCACGCTTGATTCTCCATCGCAGGGCTGTAGACCCGCGGCGCACTTTTTTGCGGCAGGTGGATGAGATTGAGGTTGTGTTGGCGGGCCCACTGCACGGCGAGGCCCGTGGGTGACGACAGGCTGACCAGGGTCTGGACGCCCGCGCGCAATACTTTTTGAATCAGTTCGAGACTGCAGCGGCTGGTGACGATCGCCAACCCTCCAGCTACCGGGACTTGCTGCCGGATCAGCGCTCCGATCAATTTATCGAGTGCGTTGTGGCGACCAATGTCTTCGCGCCCAAGCAGCAGTTCGCCTTGTGCGTTCATGAACAGCGCTGCGTGTACCGCGCCGCAGTGCTGGCCCAACGGCTGGAACTGGCTGATACGCTGGCGCAGGCCGTCGAGCCATTGCGCAGGCGGTAGCGGGGCGCCGGGCAAGGCTTTGAGGTTTGGCAGCGCTTGTTCAACGGCTTCGACTCCGCAGAGTCCGCAGCCGCTGGTGCCAGCTAGCTGGCGGCGTTGCTGCTTGAGATTCCAGAAAGCGCGGTTGGCGATCGTGACTTGGGCGTATTGCGCGGAACCCGCCCCGCTCAGCTGCAGGTCATAGATATCGGCCGGGTCTTCAATGATGCCGCTGCCGAGGCTGAAACCGACGATAAAGTCTTCAAGGTCAGTGGGCGTGACCAACATCACCGCTTGGCTGATGCCGTTATAGGCGATCGCCAACGCCACTTCCTCGGCCAGCGCGGTGCTGTCCGATTGAGAGTGATCGAGGTTGCAGTAGCGATAGCTCTGGCTGGCGGCTGGCGTGGAGGGTTCCACAGCAGGCACTGGACAGACCGGAGGCTTGTCGTTCATGGGCATCACTGAAAGTGAGAATAGTGTTAAGACTAAATGCGGCAATCTGCCACGTCTAATTGCTATTACTGATCTTCCAATAGATGACGTCGATCAAGAGATGGTCGTTGATTTCTGATAGAGGGCGAAACAAGCCTCGGCCAAGGCCGAACGTGGAGCGCCGCGCCGCATGATCAGCCCCAGCGGGACCAGGGTCTGGGCGCTTTCGATAGGCTGGATCCGCAGGTCTTCGGTGAGGACGTTCAGTCCGCTCTCCAGCGGCACCACGGCGCAGCACAATCCACCATGCACAGCTTGTAACAATTGATGCACCGCGTCGGTTTGCAGCAGCGGTTGGGGGGCTAGGCCTCGACTGTGGAAACTGTGGTCGATGGATTGGCGGAAATGCATGCCGCTGGTAAGCATGCCCAGGGGCAGCTCCACCAGCGCTTCCCAGGTCAGCGGTTCTTCACCAAAAAAGAAAAAGCGTTGGTCATACAGCAGGCCCATGCGGGTATGGCTGAAGGGCAGGGCCTCGAAACGATCGTTGTCCAGGCGTTCCAGGTAGGAAATACCCAAGTCGATGCGGTTGTTCGCCAGCTGTTCGAGGATGCGTTCGGAACTCAAGGACGATAATTCGAAACGCAGGCTGGGGTGGTCGGTGTGCAGGCGCTGCATCATCGACAGCGGGTCGAAGTCCGACAGCGGCACCACGCCCAGGCGCAGCGTACCCACCAGATTGCCGCGGCACGCCGCCGCTTCGGCCTGCAGCCCGTCATAAGCCGCCAACACCGTGCGTGCCCAGGCCAGCACCCGCTCCCCCGGTGCGGTGAAGCCCTCGAAGCGCTGGCCGCGGTTGACCAGCGGCAGGCCGAGCTCTTCTTCCAGGCTGCGCAGGCGCATTGACAAGGTGGGTTGGGTGATGTGGCAACGGGCGGCGGCTTGGCCGAAGTGGCGGGTTTCTTCGAGCGCGATGAGAAATTTCAGCTGCTTGATGTCCATCTTCGCTCCTGGGCGCGGGAAGATTGTGATTCTAGCGCCTTGGGCGTGGTGAGGTCATTGGTCGGTTGGAGAATGGGCTCGGTTGGCTTGGTCTAGTCTTATCCGTCTGGACATTTAAACCCAAGGAGCGTGCGCCATGAGTATTTTTAGCTTTGTGAAGGAAGCGGGAGAAAAGCTTATCGACCTGCTGACTCCCGGCAATGCCAATGCCAGCGAGCAGTTGAAGGAACACATCAGCAAGGTCGGGCTGGGCAATCCGAATGTGCAAGCGACGATAGACGGAGACAAAGTCACCCTGACCGGTGAAGTCGGTAGCCAGGAGGAGAAAGAAAAGATCCTGTTGACCGCGGGCAACATCGTCGGTGTCGGCAGCGTGGATGACCAGATCACCGTGACTGGGCCGGTGGCAAAGGCCGCGCGTTTCGTGACGGTGAAAAAAGGTGACACGCTCAGCGCCATATCCAAGGCCGAGTATGGTGACGCGAGCCAGTACAACAAGATTTTCGAAGCCAACAAACCGATGTTGTCGCATCCAGACAAGATCTACCCCGGGCAGTCACTGCGTATCCCTGAGTAACCCGTACCCCCGTGGCGAGGGAGTAAGTCCCTCGCCAAAGGCTTGCACTAGAGCCCTTGGATCAGCGTCCGATAATCCGTTACCGCGTCGAACTCCCCCGTATCCTTCGGCCCCTTGCGGCTGTCCGGCTCGCTGACCGCCAGCAGGTGCGCCACGCCGAAGTCCCGGGCGCTGCGCAGCACCGGCAAGGTGTCGTCGATAAACAGGCTGCGGGCTGGGTCGAAGCTCAGGTCGGCTTGCAGCGCGTCCCAAAACTGCGGGCTCTCCTTGGGGAAACCGTAGTCGTGGGAGCTGATCAAGCGTTCGAAGTAGGGTGCCAGTTCGATGCGTTCCAGCTTCAGCGACAGCGAATCCCGGTGGGCATTGGTAATCATCACGACCCGTTTTCCTGCGCGCTGGATGGCCGCGAGGAATGTATCCGCGTCTGGGCGCAGGGCAATCAAGTGGGCGGTTTCAAGTTTCAGTTCACGCACCGGCAGCTTCAGCTCGGCGCTCCAGAAATCCAGGCAGTACCACTGCAACTGACCGGCGTTGCGCTCGAACAGCGGCTGCAACTCCATCTCGGCCATCGCGCGGCTGACCCCATGCAGTTCGGCATAACGCTGGGGCAGGTGCTCCAGCCAGAAGTGGTTGTCGTAATGCAGGTCCAGCAGGGTGCCGTCCATGTCCAGCAGAACCGTATCGATCTCATGCCAGGGCAACAAGGCCATAAAACTTCTCCAGCGGTAAGCAGATATCCGACACAAACAATCAGAATAGGCCGGGTATAGTAGCCCGCTATCGCCCAGGGAGCCGTTTATGCGCCAGAAACCCACCATACTCGACCGACGGATCGTCGCCACCAGCCGCCTGTTTTGCGTGGAGGAACTGAAACTGCGCTTTTCCAACGGTGTTGAGCGCACCTACGAACGCCTGGCGGGCAAGGGCGCAGGCTACGGCGCGGTGATGATCGTCGCGATGCTTGATGCCGACCATGCCGTGCTGGTGGAAGAATATTGCGGCGGCACCGATGCCTACGAGCTCTCGCTGCCCAAGGGGCTGATCGAGCCGGGCGAAGATGTGCTGGCGGCGGCCGAGCGCGAGCTCAAGGAAGAGGCCGGTTTTGGCGCGCGTCAACTGGAGCATCTGACCGAACTGTCGTTGTCTCCCGGCTACATGAGCCAGAAGATCCAAGTGGTGCTGGCGACCGACCTGTATGAAGAGCGGCTGGAGGGCGACGAGCCCGAACCGATGCGTGTGGACAAGGTCAACCTGGGCGAATTGTCGGCCCTGGCCCAGAATCCCCAATTCACCGAAGGCCGAGCGTTGGCGGCGTTGTATCTGGCGCGTGACCTGCTGACCCAGCGCGGAGCCTACCTGCCATGAAATTCCCCCATCCCCTGATGGCGCCCGTCATCGAGCTGGCGCTTGAAGCTGGTGCGGCGATCCTGCCGTTCTGGCGAGCCAACGTAGAAGTTGCGCACAAAGCTGACGAATCACCAGTGACCGCTGCGGATATGGCTGCCCACGATGTCATCGTGGCTGGGCTGACCGCGCTGGCACCGGATATCCCGATCCTCTCGGAGGAGGACGCCAATATTGCCCGAAGCGTTCGCGCCGAATGGAAACGCTGGTGGTTGGTGGACCCGCTCGATGGGACCAAGGAATTCATTTCCGGCAGTGAGGAATTCACCGTCAACATTGCGTTGATCGAGGACGGTCGCGTGGTGTTCGGCGTGGTCTCGATGCCCACCAGTGGCCGCTTTTATGTTGGCGGAGCGGGACTGGGCGCCTGGCGTGCCGACAAGGACGCCGAGCCTTCGCCTATCGCAGCACGGCACGCGATGGCGCCCGGTGACGTGTTTACCGTAGTCGCCAGCCGTCGCCACACCAGCCCGGAGCAGGAGCGCCTGTTGAGCGGGTTAAGCGAAAGCCTGGGCCCCTTGCAGTTGACCAACATTGGCAGTTCGTTGAAGTTTTGCCTGCTGGCCGAGGGCGCGGCTGATTGTTATCCGCGGTTGGCGCCAACGTCCCAGTGGGATACCGCCGCCGCCCAGGGCGTATTGGAAGGCGCGGGTGGCGAAGTGTTGGACTTGAGCGGCCAGCCATTTTGTTATCCGGCGCGGGAGTCACTGTTGAACACTTCGTTCCTGGCGCTGCCGGCCAAAGCGGCATGGCGTGGAAAGTTGCTGGAGCTTGCTCGTTCTTAAACCCTGATCTTTGGCCAGGAAGCTTTTGTGGCGAGGGAGCTGTTGCGCCAATTAACGGTGCAACACGTACTGCCCCTCGAATTGCACCGCCACCTCTTCGCTGCCTGCATTCATCACTCGCGTCTGCAACGCCAGCCGCGCCCGGCCATAACGCCGATAGGTGGCCAGGAAGCGTTTCCAGGGTTTTTCCTCCGGTGCGTCACAAATGACAGTCGCATCGCCAGTGACGGGCAGCGGATAAGTGATCTGCCCTTCCTGAATCACGATGTGTCCATCCTCGATGCCTTCCTCGCGCAAGGCCAGGTGCAGCCAGCCCCAGCCGCCAAGTACCGCGCCGCAATACAGGCTGCCGCCGAACATGGTGCTTTTATGATTGACGTTGGCCGCAAGCGGCAGGAACAGGCGCAGTTGTCGCGCCTGCCAATCGAGCACTCTCAGGCCCATGTCCTGGGTCAACGGGATGTCCCGGTGCAGGGTCGTTTCCAGGTAACGGCTGTCGCGGTTCATGCAGGCCCTCTTGTTTGAAGGTGAGTTGGCAGGCGCTCAATCGGACTCATCGGCAGAGCCAGGGTTGCTGTCGCCAAATGTAAGCCCGTGCTTGCGCAGTTTGTCGTGCAAGGTCTTGCGCGGAATGCCCAACGCTTCGGCGAGGCTGCGTACCGAGCCGTGGGGGCGGGCCAGCTCGGCGGCAATCAGGGTCTTTTCGAAATTCTCCACCTGCTCGCTCAGGCCGCCGCTGATGATTTCCACCGGCGCGCCGGGGCCAGTGTCGGGTGCGCTGTTGTCCAGGGCCAGTTCCAAGCCCAAGGCGAAGCGTTCGGCGGCGTTCTGCAATTCGCGGACATTGCCCGGCCAGTCATGGCGCAACAGCAGCGCACGGTGGGCCGGCAGCAGTTCGTGGCGCGGCAGGCCGTGGCGCGCGCTGGCCTCATCAGCGAAATGCTGGAACAGCATCAGCACGTCCTCGCCCCGTTCGCGCAGCGGTGGGATGCGCAGCGGCGCGACGTTCAGGCGGTAGTACAAGTCGGCGCGAAAACGGCCCTGGTCGGCGGCTTGGCGCAGGTCTTCCTTGGTGGCGGCGATGACCCGGATGTCCAGGGGGATTTGCTGATTGCCCCCCAGGCGCTCCACCATGCGTTCTTGCAGCAGGCGAAGCAGCTTGACCTGTACGTCCAGGCTCATGCTTTCGATTTCATCGAGGAACAATGTGCCGCCGTTGGCGAACTCGAATTTTCCGATACGGCGCTTCTGCGCGCCAGTGAAGGCGCCAGGTTCATGGCCGAACAATTCGCTTTCCACCACGGACTCGGCCAACGCGCCGGCATTGATGGCCACGAACGGCCCGTTACGCCGGCCAGACAGGTCATGCAGTGCGCGGGCGACCACTTCCTTGCCGGCCCCCGTTTCGCCGAGGATCAGCACGTCGGCGCGGGTCGCGGCCAAGGCGCCGATCTGCTCGCGCAGGCGCAACATGGGGGCCGATTGTCCGACCAGCCGGGCGCTGAGTTCATGACGGTCACTGAGGGCCAGGCGCAGGCTGCGGTTATCCAGGACCAGGCGCCGCAAGGCCAGGGCCCGGCGTACGCTATCGAGCAACTGGTCACTGGCGAACGGTTTTTCGAGGAAGTCGTACGCCCCGGCGCGCATCGCCTGGACCGCCAGCGGTACATCGCCATGACCGGTGATCAGCAGCACCGGCAACTCCGGATCCTGGCTGTGCAATTGGCCCAGCAGTTCGAGGCCGTCCATGCCCGGCATGCGTATATCACTGACCACCACGCCCGGCCAATCGCGGGGCAATTGCCCGGCCAGGCCGTTGGCCTCGCCCAAGGGCAGAATCTTCAGTCCAGCCAGGTCGAGGGTCTGGCTCAGGGCCTGACGCAGATGGGGATCGTCGTCGATCAGCACCACCTCAATCTGGTTATCGATGGTCATACACTTCGGTCCTCGGACGGTTGCAGGCTCACCCCGGGCGCACCGGCGCGCAGCTTCAGGGTAATCAGGGCGCCGCCTTCCTTGTGGTTGGCGAACAACAGTTCGCCGCCGAAGGCACGCATCAGGGTGTCGCAGATCGCCAACCCGAGGCCAAGCCCCTGGGTGCGCGTCTTGGTGGTGTAGAACGGCTCGCCGGCGCGGCCCAGGGCTTCCATGCAGAATCCCGGGCCGTTATCGCGGATGTACAAGTTGACGCCGGTTTCCGTCGCCTGGGCACTGAGCCACAGTTTGCGCGGTGGTCCCTTTTCGGTCAGAGCATCAAGGGCGTTGGCCAGCAGGTTACCCAGCACCTGGCGCAGGCGCGTTTCGCCGGCCTCCACCCACAAGGCAGCCGCCGGCAGGTCGCGGATCAGCTCCACTTCCATGCTGCGCCGTCGTTTGGCGAGCAGCGCGAGGGCGTCGTCCAGCGCCGGTTGCAGGGCGACGCTTTCCGGGGCGTGGCGGTCCCGGCGGGCGAAGGCGCGCAGGTGGGCGATGATCGAGGCCATGCGCCCGGTCAGTTCGCTGATCAGCTTGAGATTGCCCCGAGCGTCTTCGGTGCGCTGGTGATCGAGCAATATCTCGGCGTTTTCGGCGTAACTCCGGATCGCCGCCAGCGGCTGATTGAGTTCATGGCTGATGCTGGCCGACATGGTGCCCAGGGCTGACAACTTGCCGGCCTGTACCAAATCATCCTGGGCGCGGACCAGTTCCTGTTGGGCCTGCTCGCGTTCAAGCACTTCCTGTTTCAGGCGACGGTTGAGTCCCTCCAGATCGCTGGTACGTTCCGCGACCCGGCCCTCCAGTTCGTGACGAGCCTTGGCCTCGAAGGCGATCCGGTCCAGATAATGCCGCCGGCGCTGCATCATCAACCCGAGCAACAGCATCAACACCAGCAGTGCTGCACCGCCGGTGGCCACCACCGTGCGCACTGGCCGGTCGATCAGCGTGCGCGGAGCGAGGATGCTCACGCTCCAACCGGTTTCTTCGATGGTCTGGGTTTGGGTCAGCCAGGCGTTGGTGTTCAGGTTCAACGGCTTGGGATCTCGGGTCGGATAAGGCTGCACCGCACTGATTGCCTTGCTTTCTTCCTCGCTCAAGGGGCGAGTCGCGCGAAATCTCCATTCCTGGCGCGAGGTCAGGATCACTACGCCGTTGTGGTCGGTAACCAGCAACTGCTCAGGTGTCTTGCCCCAGAGGCTTTCGGTGTGGTCGAGGTCAACCTTGACCACCAATACGCCGATGACTTTTTCGCGATCGCGTACCGCGGCGGCGAAAAAATAACCGCGCTTGCCTGACGTGGTGCCCAGGCCGAAGAAGCGCCCCAGGCGCCCGGCCATGGCTTCGATGTAGTAAGGGCGGAAGGCGAAATTGCGTCCGACGAAACTGTCGTGCTTGTCCCAGTTCGATGCCGCCAGAGTCTTGCCAGAGGCGTCCATCAGATACATGACTTCGGCGCCGGTCTGGGCGCTGATGTTTTTCAGCAACCGGTTGGCATTGCCCTGGGTGACCCCATCGTCCGGCGCCGACAGGGTCGCGCGCAGGGCCGGCAGTTCGCCGAGAATCTGCGGCAGCACTTCATAGCGGTGCAGGGTCCCGAGGAGGTTGGCCACGTAGAGGTCAAGCGTCTGGCGGTTTTGTCCAGCCAGTTCGCTGCGGTAATAACGCTCGGCCAAATGCTCTAGCGGCCATAGCAATGGCGCCAGGCACAGCGCAAGCAGGGCCAGGCTGCGCCAACGAGGTCTGCGGGGAAGGGTGGAATTCATGAGCATCGGGCGCCTGTGGTGACAAGCGCATTATGCCTAGGCTTGTCCGGCAAGACACTGCTGCAACGCGCTTCGCCAGTCTGGCTGGCTTACACCCCATTCCTGGGTCAGGCGCGTGCAGTCCAGCCGTGAATTGAGTGGACGCGGCGCCGGGGTCGGGTACGCGCTGGACGGGATAGGCTCGAGCACCGCGCAAGGCTTGTGGCGTTCGACGAGGTCTTCGCCGATGGCTTGGGCAAAGCCGAACCATGACGTCTGGCCCTGGGCTGTCAGGTGATAGGTACCCCAGGCGCCGCACCGCCCGGCCTGCCAGCGTTCGATCAGCTGCGCGGTGCTCTCGGCGATGGTGCCAGCCCAGGTCGGTGCGCCGACTTGATCAGCCACTACCCTAAGGTGAGGTTTTTCCTGCAGCAGGCGTTGCATGGTCAACAGGAAATTGCGTCCCGCCGAGGAATAGACCCAGCTGGTGCGCAAGATCAGGTGTTCTCCACCGGCCTGGTGGATGGCTTCTTCGCCAGCCAGTTTGCTGCGACCGTAGACGCTCAGCGGGTTGGGCGTGTCATCTTCGGTGTATGGCTCGGGCTTTCGACCATCGAAGACGTAGTCGGTGGAGTAATGGATCAGCGGAGCGTCCAGCTCAGCAGCAACCTGGGCAAGGATGCCCGGTGCGCTGGCGTTGATGGCGAACGCGCGCTGCGTTTCGCTCTCGGCCTGGTCCACGGCCGTGTGGGCGGCGGCGTTGATGATCAGGTCTGGCCGAACGGCCTCGACCGGCGGGCGGATTTGATCCGGCTGCGCCATGTCGAGCTGGTTGCTACCCAGCACAATCAGTTCGCCCATGCCGGCCAGGCGCGATTGAAGCGCCTGGGACACTTGGCCGTTCTGGCCGATGATCAGGATGCGCAGGGAAGCACTCATGGGAACAGGTCTGCCTCATGCAAGGCCTTGCCGGTCTGGTCCTTGGGCGACAGGATCGGCGCGCCTTGCAATTGCCAGTCAATCGCCAGTTGCGGATCGTCCCAGCGAATGCAGCGCTCGGCGGAGGGCGCGTAGAAGTCGGTGGTTTTGTATAGGAAATCGGCGGACTCGCTGAGCACGACGAAGCCGTGGGCAAATCCTGGCGGAATCCACAGCTGACGGTGGTTCTGCGCCGACAGGCGTACGCCGGTCCACTGGCCGAAAGTAGGCGAGCTGCGACGGATGTCCACCGCAACGTCCAGCACTTCGCCCGCCGTGACCCGCACGAGTTTCCCCTGGGCCTGTTCGATCTGATAGTGCAGGCCGCGAAGCACGCCCTTGGCCGAGCGCGAGTGATTGTCCTGGACGAACGGGAGCGTAGACCCCGTGGCATCGGCGAACGCTCGTGCATTGAAACTCTCATAAAAGAAACCGCGATCATCGCCAAACACCTTCGGCTCGATGATCAGCACGTCCGGCAGTCGTGTGGCGATGACGTTCAACGTGTTTCTCCAGCAATCTTGAACAGGTACTGGCCGTAGCCGGTCTTGCCGAAGTAACTCGCACGCTCGAGCACGTGTTCGCGGCTGACCCAGCCCTGCTGGTAGGCGATTTCTTCCAGGCACGCGACCTTCAGGCCTTGGCGATGCTCAATGGTCTGCACGTATTGCGAGGCCTCCAGCAGGCTGTCGTGGGTGCCGGTGTCCAGCCAGGCAAAACCGCGGCCGAAACGCTCGACATGCAAGTCCCCGCGTTGCAGATAGGCATTGTTGACGTCGGTAATTTCCAGTTCGCCACGTGCGGATGGCTTGATGGCCTTGGCGATCTCTATCACGTCGTTGTCATAGAAATACAGACCGGTCACCGCATAGCTGGACTTGGGGGCGGCAGGCTTCTCTTCGATGGAAACCGCGCACCCTTCTGAATCGAAGTCGATTACGCCGAAACGCTCCGGATCCTTGACCCAATAACCGAACACCGTTGCGCCACTTTGCCGGTTGACGGCGGTTTGCAGCTGCTCGCCGAAATGTTGGCCGTGGAAGATGTTGTCGCCCAGGATCAGGCACACCGGGTCCTTGCCAATGAATTGCTCGCCAATCAGGAATGCCTGGGCCAGGCCATCGGGAGCTGGCTGTTCGGCGTAGCTGAAATTCACGCCGAACTGGGCGCCATCGCCCAGCAGATTGCGATATTGAGGTAGATCCTGCGGGGTGGAAATGACCAGGATGTCCTTGATTCCGGCGAGCATGAGCACTGAGATCGGGTAGTAGATCATCGGCTTGTCATAGACCGGCAATAACTGTTTGGAAACGCCGAGGGTAATCGGATGCAGCCGTGTGCCGGAGCCGCCGGCCAGAACAATGCCTTTCATCATGCAATCGTATCCTTGTCGTCGAGCGAGCCCAGGCGCTCGCCCTGATAGCTGCCATCCTGGACGCGCCGGCACCACAGCAGGTTTTCGAGGTACCACTGCACCGTCTTGCGCAGACCGGTCTCGAAAGTTTCCCGAGGTGTCCAGCCCAGTTCCCGTTCGATCTTGCCGGCGTCAATGGCGTAGCGCAGGTCATGGCCGGGACGATCCTTGACGAAGGTGATCAGGTCAGCGTAGTGCTCGACCCCCTCGGGCTTGTGTGGTGCCAGTTCTTCAAGCAGGGCGCAGATGCTGCGTACTACGTCGATATTAGTTTGTTCATTGTGGCCGCCGATGTTGTAGGTCTCGCCGACCACGCCTTCGGTGACGACCTTGAGCAGGGCACGGGCATGGTCTTCGACGAATAGCCAATCGCGTACCTGCCGGCCATTGCCATACACCGGCAACGGTTTACCGGCCAGTGCGTTGAGGATTACCAGCGGGATCAGCTTTTCGGGGAAGTGGAACGGCCCGTAGTTGTTTGAGCAGTTGGTCAGCAGCACGGGCAAGCCGTAGGTGCGCTGCCAGGCCCGGACCAGATGGTCGGAGGCAGCCTTGCTGGCTGAGTAGGGCGAGCTCGGTGCATAGGGGGTGGTTTCGGTAAACAAATCATCCACGCCGTGCAGGTCGCCATACACTTCGTCGGTGGAAATATGGTGGAAACGAAACGCCCGTTTTTGCGCCTCGCTAAGTGTCTGCCAATAGGCGCGGGTGGCTTCCAGCAGGCTGTAGGTGCCGACGATGTTGGTCTGGATGAACTCCGCCGGGCCATCGATGGAACGGTCCACATGGGACTCTGCGGCCAGGTGCATGATGGCGTCAGGCTGAAATTGCGCGAGCACCGCACTGACGGCCGGTTGGTCGACGATGTCGGCCTGCACGAAGGCATAGCGGCTGTCGTGATCGATACTGCTCAGCGATTCCAGGTTGCCGGCATAGGTCAGCTTGTCGAGGTTCAGAACCTGGTGTTCGGTGTCCAGGATCAAATGCCGTATGAGCGCCGAGCCAATGAAGCCGGCACCGCCGGTAATGAGAATGCGCATCCGGTTAAGCCTTTTTCCAATAGGGCAATGACAATGGAGCATAGCTTGTCGGCATGACGAGGGCGGTGCAAGCGAATATCCCAGGGACAAGAGAGAGGGGGTTGCTAATCCCTCGACTCAGTGGCGTGATAGGCGCCCAAGACAAAACCTACTCAGGGGTCGTTGTATGCTGCTCGCTACGTTGGTTCATCGTGCCAGTTTGCCAAGCCCACAAATCAGCGCCGAGCAGGCGTCGGTACTGCTGCGCTCGAATTACGGACTCAGCGGTGACCTGCGACCCCTCGGCAGCCACCAGGACGTCAACTACCGCGTCGACAGCGAACGCGGGCGCTTCGTGTTGAAGATTTGCCATGGCAACTACGCCGTCCAGGAACTCCAGGCCCAGCATGCCGCCCTCAAGCTGCTGGCCGAGCATGGCGCGGTGAAGGTGCCGCGAGTCATTGCCGCCAGCAACGGCCAGGACCTGCTGACCTTGGAACTTGATGGGCAGTCTGTTCATGTGCGACTGCTGGAGTACATCGACGGCCAATCCCTCACTCAACTGTCGCACCTTACGCCCGACCTGGTGACAGGTCTGGGAAGATTGTGCGCGGACATGGACTTGGCCCTGGCCTCGTTCGACCATCCGGGCCTGGAGCGCACCCTGCAGTGGGACGCACGCCATGCGCCGGCCTTGATTGACCATCTATTGCCCGTGATCCAGGATGATCAGCGCCGGCAATTGATCGCCGAGGTCGCGCAGCAGGCCGAACGGCGCTTGCAGCCGCTCAAGGCGAGCCTGCCGGTGCAGGCGATCCACATGGACATCACGGACGACAACGTGGTTTGGCAACGCGATGCCCAGCGCCAATGGCAATTGCAAGGTGTGATCGATTTTGGCGACCTGGTCCGCACCTGGCGCATCACCGACTTGTCGGTAACCTGCGCGGCCCTGCTGCATCACGCCGACGGCGATCCGTTTTTCATCCTGCCGGCTATCAAGGCCTATCACGCGGCCAATCCGTTGCAGCGCGAAGAGCTTCTGGCGCTCTGGCCGTTGATCGTAGCTCGCGCCGCAGTGCTGGTGCTCAGCGGCGAGCAACAAGTCGCTGTCGATCCGGTGAATCAATACGCTCGCGACAATCTTGAGCATGAGTGGGAAATTTTCCGCGTCGCCCATTCCGTGCCGCCTGAGTTGATGGATGCGGCGATTCTTGCCGCCGCGGGTCACAGCCTGCCGTCCATTGCCAACGAGGGTTTCGCCCCCCTGCTGCCGACCTTGGTAGGGCGTGATTTTGCGCTGATCGACCTGGGCGTGCTCAGCCCACATTTCGAGGCCGGCAATTGGGAACAGGCTGGAGTCGACCAGCGTCTTCTGAGCGAAGGCGCCGCGCTGCACGGGTTGGCTGCCAGTCGCTACGGCCAGTACCGGCTGTCCCGCACCCGGCCGGACAGCGCCGTCGAGCCCGATACTTATCCGCTACACGTGGAATTGCACGTTCCTCAAGGGACGCCGCTGGAGTCGCCTTTCGCCGGGGTGGTGCACAAGGATGCCGAGGGCCTGTTGCGGCTCGACGGTCCGCAGTGGAGCGTGCGCTTGTGGGGCGTATCGTCGTCACTTCATTCCGGCGCCGCGCTGGTCAAGGGGCAGGTCTTGGGTGAAGTGGTTGGCCCGTTGCGGGTTCAACTGTGCCGAGGCGCGCATCTGATCCCACCATTGTTCTGCACGCCCTCCAGGGTGAAGGCCTGGCAGGCGCTTTGCCCGTCGCCTGCGACGCTGCTGGGGCTGGCTTGCGATGCCGAGTCGGAAATCGACCCTGAGGCGCTGCTGGCCCGTCGCGATGCGAGTTTTGCTCGTTCGCAGAAGCACTATTACGTTGACCCGCCGCACATCGAGCGTGGCTGGCGTAACCATTTGATCGACATGCAGGGCCGCTCTTACCTCGACATGCTCAACAATGTCGCGGTGCTGGGGCACGGGCATCCGCGCATGGCGGCGGTCGCGGCCCGGCAATGGTCGCTGCTCAATACCAACTCACGTTTTCACTATGCGGCGATCGCCGAGTTTTCCGAGCGCCTGTTGGCGCTGGCGCCATCGAACATGGATCGGGTGTTCCTGGTCAACAGCGGCACCGAGGCCAACGACTTGGCGATCCGCCTGGCCTGGGCCTACAGCAAGGGACGCGACATGCTCAGTGTCCTGGAGGCCTACCACGGCTGGTCGGTGGCGGCCGACGCCGTTTCGACGTCCATCGCCGACAACCCCCAAGCCCTCAGCAGTCGTCCGGATTGGGTGCATCCGGTGACCGCGCCGAACACTTATCGCGGCGAGTTCCGTGGCCCTGACAGTGCGCCAGACTACGTGCGTAGCGTCGAGCACAACCTGGCAAAAATCGCCGGGCAGAAACGCCAACTGGCCGGTTTCATCTGCGAGCCGGTCTACGGCAATGCCGGCGGGATCGCGCTGCCACCGGGGTATCTGAAGCAGGTCTATGCCTTGGTGCGCGAGCGCGGTGGCGTCTGCATCGCCGACGAGGTGCAAGTCGGTTACGGACGCATGGGTGAGTTTTTCTGGGGCTTCGAGGAGCAAGGCGTGGTGCCGGACATCATCACCATGGCCAAGGGCATGGGCAACGGCCAGCCGCTGGGAGCCGTCATCACCCGGCGAGAAATCGCCGAGGCGTTGGAAGCCGAGGGGTATTTCTTCTCTTCCGCCGGCGGCAGCCCGGTCAGTTGCCAGATCGGCATGGCCGTGCTGGATGTCATGGAAGAGGAGGACTTGTGGGAAAACGCCCGGGTGGTCGGAGCGCATTTCAAGGCGCGCCTGGAGGCCTTGATCGACCAATATCCGCTGGTCGGCGCGGTGCATGGCTCCGGGTTCTACTTGGGCGTGGAGCTGATTCGCAACCGCGCCACCCTCGAGCCGGCCACCGAAGAAACCACGGCGCTGTGCAATCGCCTGCGGGAGTTGGGCATCTTCATGCAACCGACCGGTGATTATCTAAACATCCTCAAGATCAAGCCACCGATGGTTACCACCCGTCAGAGCGTGGATTTCTTTGTCGATATGCTGGCGAAAGTGTTGGAGGAGGGGCTGTAGCCACCGGGAGTTGCCGGTCACCCTGCAGGCGTGGGGCCGCTCACGCCTGCAGGGTGCAATAAGCCGATTTTTGTCGGCTTTTTTAGCGGTTTTTTCTCACATATGATTTTTCTCCTCTTTCTAAGCCGATTTTTATCGGCTATAAAGTCGGCACTGCCATCGCCCAGGAGATGATTCATGACTCGTATCGTTACCGTCGCCGCCACTCAGATGGCCTGTTCTTGGGACCTCGAAGCCAATATCGAAACCGCCGATAAGCTGGTTCGCCAGGCTGCTGCCCAAGGCGCACAGGTGATTCTCATCCAGGAATTGTTCGAGACGCCGTACTTCTGCCAAAAGCCCAACCCGGACTATCTGCAACTGGCGACGTCGGTCGACGAGAACGTCGCCATCAAGCACTTCCAGAAAATTGCCGAGGAACTGCAGGTTGTGTTGCCGATCAGTTTTTTTGAACTGGCCGGACGGGCGCGTTTCAACAGTATTGCGATCATCGATGCTGACGGTCAGAACTTGGGCGTGTACCGCAAAAGCCACATCCCCGATGGGCCTGGCTACCATGAGAAGTACTATTTCAATCCGGGCGATACCGGCTTCAAGGTATGGAATACCCGCTACGCCAAAATCGGCGTAGGCATCTGCTGGGACCAGTGGTTTCCGGAATGCGCTCGCAGCATGGCGCTTCAAGGCGCGGAGATTCTGCTGTACCCAACGGCCATTGGCAGCGAGCCGCACGACAAGACCATTTCCTCGCGCGATCACTGGCAACGTGTGCAACAGGGTCATGCCGGCGCCAACCTGATGCCGCTGGTGGCCAGTAATCGTATCGGCAATGAAGAGCAGGATGGCTACGACATTACGTTCTATGGCTCCTCGTTCATCGCCGATCAGTTCGGTGAAAAAGTCCAGGAACTCGGCGAAACCGAAGAAGGCGTGCTGGTACACAGTTTCGACCTCGACGAGCTGGAACACATTCGCAGTGCCTGGGGCACTTTCCGAGATCGGCGCCCGAACCTGTACGGCGCGATCAGAACCCTCGACGGCTCACTGGAGTCCTGATTCATGACAACTTTGCACAGCACTCCGCGCGCGGACGGTTTTCACATGCCTGCCGAGTGGGCGCCCCAGACGCAGGTCTGGATGGTCTGGCCCGAGCGCCCCGATAACTGGCGCCTGGGCGGCAAGCCCGCGCAAGCCGCCCATGTGGCGGTCGCCAAGGCCATCGCCCGTTTCGAACCGGTGACCGTGGCCGTGTCCGCCGCCCAGTTCGAGAACGCCAAGGCGCGCCTCGATGTGCCGAATATCCGCTTGGTCGAGATGTCTAGCGATGACGCTTGGGTCCGGGACACCGGCCCGACGTTTGTAATCAATGACAACGGCGAAGTGCGTGGCGTCGACTGGGATTTCAACGCCTGGGGCGGGTTTGACGGTGGTTTGTATTCGCCATGGAACCGGGACTCGCAAGTGGCCGCAAAGATTCTGGAAATCGAGCGCAGCCCGCGTTATCGCACCGAAGGCTTTGTGCTTGAAGGCGGCTCGATCCATGTCGATGGCGAAGGCACCCTGATCACTACCGAGGAATGCCTGCTCAACCGCAATCGCAACCCGCATATGAGCCGTGAAGAAATCGAGGCAGTGCTCAGCGCCCAACTGGCGGTAGACAAGATCATCTGGTTGCCGGACGGCCTGTTCAATGATGAAACCGACGGCCATGTGGATAACTTCTGTTGCTACGTGCGTCCCGGCGAAGTGCTGCTCGCTTGGACCGACGACCCACAGGACCCCAACTACTCCCGCTGTCATGCGGCGATGGATGTGTTGCAAAACAGCACCGACGCCAAGGGACGCTCGTTCACAGTGCATAAGATGCCTATTCCCGGGCCGTTGTACGCCACTGAAGACGAATGCGCGGGCGTAGACGCGGTTGAAGGTTCCCAGGAACGCAATCCGAGCGTCCGCTTGGCCGGCTCGTACGTGAACTTCCTGATCGTCAACGGGGGCATCATTGCCCCAAGTTTCGACGATCCACTGGACGGCCCGGCAAGAGAATTGCTGCAAAGTCTTTTCCCGGAGCACGAAGTGGTGATGGTGCCAGGCCGGGAACTGTTACTGGGGGGCGGGAATATCCACTGCCTTACCCAACAGCAACCTGCGCCGTGGGTAAAATGAGTGGCGATGTAACAGCCCGGTAAGGTCAGTCGAAACGGCTCTGCGCCGGACTTTTGGATCCATCCTGGCAAGCCCGCGTCCCGGTTGGGGCGCGGGGTTTTTTGTGTCTGGTTTGTTAGCGACCTGCGACGTTGGCATAGCTCTTGTATCGCCATCCAGGCAGTTCCGGAAAGCGGGGCTGCGTTGTTTTGTCATAAACCTCGGATAGATTGGCCGCTCATCAACCAGGAGGGCGCTGGAATGAACATGATAAGCGAGCGCACATGCCATCCTTTGGCTGTTAATGGTGAGTCGCTCCAAGCCTTGGCGCAGTGGTTGAAATCCAACGGAACGCGTCAGATCAGGGAGCCTGATCCGCGGCGGATGATCATGGAGCGCTACCCCGTTGGCCTGTTCAGCGAGGCGGAGCTGGAAGCGTTGTGGGATGTGATGCAAGGATAGAATTCGAAGGATTGATACGAAGCGCTGGCCGCGATGGCAGCGCTTTTTTTATGGCCGGGAATCACCGCGAACGTGTGTCAACGGACTGCATTCGACCGATCCATGAAACAAACTGAGCACTGTTGCGGTGTTTTTCCATCGCGCTTCGAAGACTAACCTGTCGCTACTGAACCCTAAGCGCCAGCGGAGTTTTCATGGCCATTCTTCATTACATCTACGACCCACTGTGTGGCTGGTGTTACGGCGCCAAGCCATTGATACAGGCCGCCCGGACGGTGCTGCCGGTCGTCGCTCATGGCGGCGGCATGATGACGGGCGCCAATCGCCAGCCAGTCTCCGCCCAGCTGCGCAACTATGTGATGCCCCACGACCAGCGAATCGCCGAATACACCGGGCAACCGTTTGGCGAGGCGTACTTCGACGGCCTGTTGCGCGATCACAGCGCGGTCTTCGATTCCACGCCGCCGACGGCCGCGGTGCTGGCGGCCGAGCAGCTTGGCGGTCTAGGCCTGGAGCTGTTGGAGCGTCTGCAAACCGGACATTACGTTGAAGGCCGGCGCATCGCTGACCACACCGTGCTGTTGGAACTGGCCCAGTCCGTTGGGCTCGAAAGCCAGGCGTTCCAGGCGACGATGCTGACAGTCGATGTCCAGGCGCATGTCCAGGACAGCCGCGCCTTGCTGGCTCGCGTGGGCGGCCAGGGTTTCCCGACCCTGGCGCTGGAGCAAGACGGCCAGTACAGGGTAATCGACATCGGCCCCTGGCTCGGCAAGCCTCAGGCATTTGTCGATTGGTTGAAGCAAATCGCGCCGGCGGCAGCGTCCGGACAGTCGTTCGAAGCCTGTGGCCTGGATGGCTGTTCCCTTTAAGAAGTCCCGGAGACCACCATGGATAACCTGAGCTTGATCAAAAGCACTTACGAAGGTGCCGACTCCCAGGAAAATGCCCGCAACACCGCGGCGGCCCTGGCTGAGGATGCACGCTGGACCGAAGCCGCCGGTTTTCCTTACGCCGGCACATATGTTGGTTTTGATGCTGTGCTGGAGAACGTCTTCAAGCGCCTCGCCACCGAATGGGACGGCTTCCAGTTCCAGGTCGAAGATTACGTCGCGCAGGGCGACAAAGTGTTCGCCTATGGCACTTACAGCGGCGTCTACAAAGCCACCGGCCTATCCATGAAGGCTCGCGTCGCCCATTTGTGGACGCTGGCCGATGGCAAGGTGACCCACTTCGAACAGTTCGTTGACAGCCATACCGTACAGCAAGCGCTGCAGAACACTTAGGTCTTAGACGTTTTTCGCCTAATCACAGACGATTCACGAAATTGACACAGGCTTCGGGGCGCGACTAGGATTCGCCCACGCCTGTGGCCAACAGCCATGACTCTTAAATAATAAAAAGGCCCGACACGGTAAAGTCGTGGGCGGGCCTTTTCATTATTTCCAGGAGCAAGAGTCTGAAAAAGAGCGCGAAAAGCGCCATTTCGGTTGCCGGTTGCAGTGCGTATCAACTTCGTACAAGGAAAATAATCATGTTGAACACGCGCATCAGTTTGATCGCACTGGGGATATTGAGCTGCACACACGCCATGGCCAACGACCAAGCGCAGTCCAAGGGATTCGTTGAAGACAGCAGCCTGAAAGTGCTGCTGCGCAACGCCTACATCAACCGCGACTACAAGGACGGCAACCAGGACAAGGCCGAATGGGGCCAGGCGGCCATCGGTACGTTCTCGTCCGGGTTCACCCAAGGCACCGTGGGCGTCGGCGTAGATGCGTTCGGCCTGTATGCATTGCGCCTGGACGGCGGTAAAGGACGCACCGGTGCACAGGGCATCGATTTTTTCAAAAAGGGTGATAGCGGCAACGCGGCCGACGACTTGTCCAAGTTCGGCGCCGCGGTGAAATTCCGTGTATCCAACACCGTGCTGGCTTACGGTGACCAAATGCCGGCCCTGCCGGTCTTGAACTATGACAATTCCCGCCTGCTGCCGGAAAGCTATACCGGCACGCTGATCACTTCCAAAGAGATCAAGGGACTGGAACTGAATGCCGGCCGTTTTACCGCCGAGTCGCGCAAGAGCGCCGAGGGCCGTGACAGCGGCGGTTTGAAGTCGATCAACGTGTTGGGCGGCAGCTATCAGTTCACCGAACAGTTCAAGGCTTCGCTCTACGCCTCGGATGTCGAGGACGTACTGAAGAAGCAGTACGTGAACGCCAACTACGTGTTCCCGCTGGCCAAGGATCAGTCGCTGACCCTGGACTTCAACGGCTACCGCACCAAGCTGGACAACAGCTACGTTCGCGAAAACAACGTCACTGGCGACGACAACAAGATCTGGAGCCTGGCAGCCACCTTCGCCACCGGCCCGCACAGCTTCACCCTCGCTCACCAGCGCAGCACGGGCGACAGCAACCTGGGCTACGCCTACGGCGGCTATCAACGCGGGCAGAATCGTGTCGGCGATGGCGGCAACACCATCTACCTGGCCAACTCCTACTGGTCGGACTTCAACGCCGAAGACGAACGCAGCTGGCAATTGGGCTATGGCCTGGACTTCACCACCTTCGGCGTACCGGGCCTGACCTATAACGTGGCGTACGTGCGCGGCGACAACATCACAACCTCCACCAGCGAGGGCGGTACCGAGCGCGAAATCTTCAACCAGTTCAAATACGTGGTCCAGGGCGGCCCGGCCAAGGATTTGAGCGTACGGTTGCGCAGCTCGGTATTGCGCGTGTCGCAGAAGTCCAGTGAGTACAACGTCAGCGGGAATGAGCTGCGGGTGTTTGTGGATTACCCGATTAATGTTTTTTGAGGGTTGATTGGGTGACACGCGGTTGATGAAAGCCCTCGATCTGCGGGTCGGGGGTTTTAAGGTAAAAACCGTTATCCCGTTCGTACATATTAGGCTGATGCGCGAAGTAGTCATCGCGATCCGAATCTGCGAGGTTGTGTCGCCAATATACTAAGTCCACTCTGTCGCGTTTCTATATGCCGAAGGGCCGCATAGTAGTAGGTGACTGGTTTCAAACTCGATTAGTGATGTGTCGTTTGAGGCATGGACTGAAAATTTACTCTCGTTTTGCGTTATTTGAAGGATTAGTTTTTCCTTCGTTGGGATGTTCGTGATCTTTAAGTTTTTTGGGGGGCTGCAGTTCAGTCCTATTCTGCAGGTGTTAAATCCTGATTGCTTCCATTTTTCTGGAGGCGCTTCGGGATATTCCGCGATGTCGAATTCAAATACGATTGTAGAGTTGTCATTGTCTACGGCTAGTGAAAATAATCTAATTTCCCCGATGGGGACGGAAGATAAAAAAATCTTATTGAAAAAAGTGCTTCCGTCGAGATCGTTCCAGAACTTCATTTTTCACTCCTTAAAGTAGTAGTGTTCTTTGGTGTTGCTAATTTTTCCAGTTCTTCTGTTCTCAATGGGGCGCAAATTAAAGTGCGCTTTCTGGTCGCCCCTGTTATTTGGTTGTTTAAATTGATGTCCGGCAGAGTGGTCTTGGATTATAACTTTAGAATCGTCAGGGCGTGTGAATTGATATTCGCGAGCCAAGATTGGTTTTCCTTCGCTGTTTAAAACGCTCTCGCCGGAACTATTCGTCATTCTTGCATAACTATATTGGTGTGTTTTTCCTGTGGTGGCGTCGTAAACAAGGTCTGGTTGCTGAGCCTTTGGTATGCCGGCGTCTAATTTTGCGCCCCTAAATGCGCCGTGGCGAGAAAGTTTAGGCAGCGAAGGCTCGTTTTTTGGTTCGCGTTCAACTCGCTCATCTTTACTTCCTGGGCAGCGAGCATTCAACCCCAACGGATCCACCCACCCCGTCGGGTTCAGGGTATACCGATACCCGTTGAGCCCACCCGCCAGCTTTATCGGATCCGCCGTCAGGTACCGTCCCGTCTCCGGATTGTAGTAGCGATACCGGTTGTAGTGCAGGCCGCTTTCCAGGTCGTGGTATTGCCCTTGGAAACGTAGCGGTTGGTGCAGTCGGGGGCCGTCGCCGTGCCTTAGTTCGGTGAGTTTGCCATAGCCGTTGTAGCGCGCCGCCCAGACCACTTCGCCTTGGTGGCTAGTGAGTTCCTGGGGCGTGCCGAGGTGGTCGTTGTGGTAGTAGAACGGCGTGGCTTTTTCTGGGCCTTCGCCTTCGAGCAGGGCGAGGGGGCGGAAGGTTCCGGGTTCGTAGATGTAGCTTTGGTAATGTTGGTCGCTGCTTTCAGCGATGACCTGGTCGCCTTGCCAGATAAATTCGGTGGTCTGGTCGTCCACGGTCTTGCTGATGCGTCGGCCGAAGGCGTCGTAGCGGTAGGACGTTTCGCTGCCGTCCGGGCCGGTGACGCCGATGAGGCGGTGTTGGCTGTCGTAGCGGTATTCGGTGACCAGGCATTGGGCCGTGCCGCGGCGTTCGCGGACGAGGTTGCCGTAGGCGTCGTAGTCGTAGTGGCGGTCGCCCTCCATCAATAGGCGGTTGCCCTTGAGGGTGGTCGGGCCGGGGCGGTCCTGCATCAGCAGGTTGCCGGCCGGGTCGTGGGCGAAGCGTTCCGGGGCTTGGCTGTGGGCATAGTCGATGCGCAGCAGGCGATCTTGCTTGTCGTATTGGTAGCTGCGGCGGTTTCGTGTGTCGGACAGCGCGGCGAGGTTGCCGCCCGCGTCGTAGGAATAGTCGCGCCAGAACAGCTGTTGCTGTTGGGTTTGCCACACGGTCTGGGCCTTGAGGCGGCCTTGTTCGTCGTAGCTGTAGTCGCTGAGCAGCAGGCCCTGTTGGCGTTGGGTTTCGCGTCCGCCTTTGAAACGGTGCTCGGTCAGGCACGTGCCGTTGAGGTCGATGGCGATCAGCGCGCCACCCGGGAGGTGGCGATAGTCGAGGGTGCTGCGATCCGGCAGGCGGCAATGGATCAAGCGACCGGTGTTGTCGTATCGATAACGCAGGGTGGCCCAGCCCTGGTGTTCGGCGACGAGGCGGTCTTGCGCGTCGTATTCGTAGGCCAGCGGCCAATGGCCGTCGTCGACGCTGACCAGGCGCCCTAGGGCGTCGTAGCGGTAATCGACGGTCGTGCCGTCGGGCAAGGTCTTGCGCAGCAGGCGTCCGGCAGCATCACGCTGGTAGGCGGTGACCTGTTGGCTGCCATCGGCACCAAACTCGGTCTTTTCCAGCAGGTGGCCGTTGAGGTCGTAGGCGTAGCCGGTGCGCTGGCCGTCGAAGCCGGTTTCCTGTCGGATCAGTCCGTTGGGCGTGTAGTCCAGCTGATATTTTTCACCGGACTCGTTCTCGATTTCCGTCAGCAACAGCCGCGCCGAGTCGTAGCGGTATTTCAGTTCGCTGCCGTCGGGGTTGAGGCGGCGGCTGATCAGGTGCAGGTCGTCGGCGTATTCGTAGCGGGTGATGCGCCCCAGTTCGTCGCGTTCAGCGGTGACCTTGCCGTAGGCGTTGTAGCTCCAGGCGCGGGTCGCGCCGGTGGGCAAGGTGGTTTGCAGCAAGCGGCCGACGGCGTCCCATTGGTAATGGGTGATGGCGCCGTGTTCGTCTTGACGACTGACCTGTCGGCCGAGCTCATCGTAGGTGTATTGAAGCAGGCTGTCGTCGGGCAGGCATTCCTCAACCAATTGGCCGAGCTTGTTCCAGGCCAATGAATGGAGGCTACCGTCGGGGTGGGCAATGTGGATCAGGCGACCTTGGTCGCTGTAATGGTAGTCAGTGATGTTTCCATCTGGATCGGTCTGCTGGGTGATGTCACCTTGTTGATTGCGGCGATATTTCCAGCTGGCTTCGCCACGGTGGACGTCACTTACGAATCCATTGATGTGCTCGTAAATCACCGCCTCTTCTTCTGGCGGAATGACCGCTATCAGCAAGCCGTCTTCGTCGTAGCGATATTCGGTCACGGCGCCCAGCGGGTCTTGCTCCGCGATCAACTGACCCTTTTCGTTATAGGCCTTGCGATGCTGCGCACCGTCCGGATCGGTCTTGCTGGTCAGCCGCGCCTTGTCGTCGTGTGTATAGGTCTCCTTGCTGCCGTCCGCATTGGTTACGGTGACGCTACCTTTATCGTCCCAGGCATAACGCGCTTGCATCTGGGAAAAACTGGCCCAGTGACGAGTGCAGCGGGCCAGCTTGCCTTCGTTCTCCCAGTCCCAGAAAAAACTCGCACCGCCGGCCAGTTGTCGCTCAACGATGACGTGTTGCTCGTTGTAGCGGTAACGCTCGGTTTCCCCAGCGGCATTGGTCGCCTCGACCAGACGGTGCTGGGCGTCATACTTGTATGAAACCAACGTCTGGACAGTCGTCCAGCACTGTTCCAGGGTGTCCGCCGGCTGGAACCGTTGGTAGTCGAGCGCGATGATGCGACGGTCGTCGTAACGCAAGAGCAGGCAGCGGCTTGCGCCGTTTTCCAGGCGTCTGATCTGCCCGCGACCATCGCGGGTAATGTGCAACCGATTGCCGTAGCTGTCGCTGATGGCAACCAGGGGCGCTCCATCGTTGCGAAGCTGGAAATGGTAAAAGGAGGGGCGCTGACCTGCTTGAGCAACGATCAGTTCGTTGGGATCGCTACCGAGGTAAATAGCTGCACGGGAGAGGCTGTTGGTAATCGTAGGACGCTGCTTGCTAGGACGGGGGAAGGGCGTCGACCGATTTTCGTGATCGGTCCAGATGACCTCGTTACCCTTGATTTCGAGCCGATGGGCCAGCGCATGGCTCCAGCCGTAGCCTAGGCCGCAGTCGACTTCCACCGCGCTGGTTCGGTACAGGCGTGTCCACTCGAAAGGCAGCAGACCGTCGAGTTGGCCATCGTTGAGCGTCAATAACTCTTCGCCGGTCACCATCGAGACCGGGCATTTGTCGGTGCAGGTACGGGCGGCGGGCTCGGCGCTGTTGCCGGTCGGTGTCGTTGCCTGCTTGGAGGCATCGTCGCCCGTTTTGCCAGCGACTAACCTGGCGTTTTTCTTGGCATCGATGCGTAGCTCGACCGCGCCTTTTTTCATCGGCGCGGCCATGCCCCGCACCGCCACCGGAATGTACTTGGCGACATAGCCCATGAAGCCATTGATGATGGCGAATACGGACTCTACGAAGCCTATTACCGCCTTGAAGATGATTTCCCCGTATTTCTTTACTCGCGCCGCGAGATAGATGACCCCGGATCCCTCGGCAACCAGTGTCAGGACAATCGCCACCACAATATCGATTACGACGCCCATGGCTGCGGCGGTGGTCATCCTTGCGTAATCTTCGGCCGTTTGCATCGGCGGCAGGCTCGCCAGCCAGATCAGCGCGCAGCGCATCATCAGGAAAAGCGCGGCCTCGTCGCTGGCCAACAGCATGGCCTTCTTCATGACCTCGGGTGTTTGTTTGGCCACCTCGATGAGACGAAGGGCCCCTTCGCCCAATTCATCTCCGAATTTCGCCGGGTTCTTCAGGATTTCAAAGACCAGGCTGATGCCATCCCACACGCCTTTGATAGCTTCCCAGCCACCCTCGAGAATGCCGCTGCCCACCGCCAGGGCGGTACCGGACAAAGACAGGCTTGACCACTGCTGCCGGTATCCCGCTGGGCCTTCCCATTTGTTGCGCAGGAATTTTTCCAGCTCGCCTGTCAGCCCGTCATAACTACTGAACAGCGCATCGATCTGAGCCGGGGTGACCTTGCTGTGCACGCGTATCTGGTAGTACTTGCCGGGAACACCGTCAGCCCAGCGGGCCTTTCCTTGAGCGTCCAGCTTGACGGTGCTGGTTGCCCCAGTGTCGACATCGACGATATCTACATCGATATCGCCAATCGGGATGTCGTAGACCGACTCGAACTTGCTTTCGATCAACAAGGGCCCTTTCATAGGGCACCGCGCTACGTTCGAGTTGAAATCGCCGTCAGTCATGCCCACCGATTTCTGGCTGTCACCGATCTTGATGACGCGCTCCATGCCCGTGAGGGAAGGCAGGTCCCTGAGTCGGCTGAAGTCATCGGCGCGTTGTGCATACCAGGCTTGGGTCTGCTCTTGATAACGCTTCAAACTGTCCTTGAATGTCGCCAGTTCCTCGTCGACGAAAGCAATGTGAGCCTTTGCTGACATCAACCTTGCTCCTGAATCAAATCATTCAGCAGCGCTTCCCGAAGATTGTCCCGAGCACCCGCTTGCCGTACGTAGCGGCTGACTTTCAGTCGGAGATTGCTTTTGGGCCAAGCGGTAAACAGATACAGGTGTTCCTCTTCCAGCCACTGCATCAGGCCGTCCAGTGACACTGATGGGTTCTGCTTCGCCAATGCGTCAGACAAGTCCCTCGGCATCTCCCACCATGGCCAATCCCTCGCCGCCGGCACTTTCCTGGGCGATGTCTCCAAGGGTTTGCCATTGATCAGATACCGCTCAAAGACCGGCAGCAGGTTTCCGGCTTCGGCGCCCAGGCCTTCAAGGATTTGCTGGAGGTATCGCCCATCCCAAAACCGGAAGAACACTTCATTGCCGTCCGGCATCTTTACTTGCGTAAGGCTGCGCAGGTGCGCCAGCACCGTTTCCGGCTCACAGCGGGATACCGCCAGCCAGCCCCAATCGAGGGCCTCGGTTTGTGCGATCCATGGCAAGAGCGCCGAGTCGGGTTCGAGCTGGGCGACATAGGGCATCACTGGTTGCCAAGTGGCATAAGGTGTGTCGCCCCAGATGGGAAGCAATGGATGAGCGGGGCCGGACAGGCGAAAGGCTTTCATCGCATCTGATTCGCTCGCCGCGCTGATCACCAGATAAAGGTGCTCGTTTTCCTGCAGCGGCTGTTGGGCCAGCCATGCCACAGGATCGAGGGACATGAATGCCTGTGTTGCCATTGAGGCTTTCCTTCGAAGGGGGGGAGGTCCGGGCTTTCACCCGGCGAAGACGACACTCAATCAAGGATCAAGCCAGGTTCTGCGAGGGCCCGTGAACCGGCGTTTCCGTGCGGTTTCAGACAGTTGAAGGCGGGGCGGCAGGGGATTCGGGCAAAAAATTGCCTGACAACTTGCGTAGTACTGCGTCAGATCTTGCGCATCTTGGTATGAGGAGGTTTCTTGCGGCGGTTTGCCTTGAATATCGGCGTTGCACAGACTGTTCTGCTGGCGAAAAGTCGTACTAGTGAAACTTTTTGCCCCGTTTCAATCTGGGCTTTAAATGCCTCAAATACTTTTTCATGGACGCAAATCCTGCACCTAATAGATTAGTCCGCTCAATGCAGTGGAGACCTATGAAAAATGATCGTTCTGAACAGGGAAGTGGGCGAAGCGCTAAGGCGTGACAAATACGTCAACGTCCGCGGTGGAGACTTCAACCTCTACGGTCATTTCGGCGACTTTGTCCGGCTGACCAAAAGCTGGGAAAACATGGAGCCCGACAGCTATTACGGCCAGGCCGAGTCAGGCATGCGTTTCCGCCGCTACAGCGATTTCGAATACAACCCCACGACCCGCGAACTCAAGCAGCTTGAACACCGCGCCTATGTCCAGTCCAAAGCCAATAACAGCTACGTCGGCGGGCTGGAGCGACACTTCGAGGATTTCTCCAACGAAGTGATCAATTCGCCCGTGATGCGCAGCCTGATCGACACGGACTTCGACGTATACAAAAACGTTCTGCCGCAGGAACTGCATGATGAAATCTGGCAGTGCCAGATCCATCAGATCCGTATCGAGATCAAGCCGGGCAAGCAATTGGAGATCACTCCCGAAGGCATCCATTGCGATGGGTACCCTTTCAGTGGTGTGCATTTCTGGGGTCGCAATAACGTCGCTGGCGCGGAAAGCCGTCTCTACAGCGCCCAGGAAGAACAATTGGCGGCGACCACTTACGAGGACATCCTCGATACGACCTTTTTCCTTGATCGGGACATGCGCCACTATGTGACCCCCGCCCGCAACACCCACAGCCATGAAATGGCGTTCAGGCAAATCCTGGCGATTTCGTTTTCGCGGCCCGGGACCGCTTTTGACATTGTTCGCTGAACAGCTCGAACCCATGGAGGACTCGGTGCCGCAGATCCTGTTGCGCCGAGCCATGGTCAGGGACGCCGAACGATTGGAGCAATTTTTTCGCGGTTTTGCCGAGGTGTCGTTCTGTGAATGGCAGGATGCGCGGTTCTTGCGTGGCGTGCTGTTGCAGGAAACCACCACCGCCTACATGGCTTTCGATGCGACGGGTGACGTCGTAGGCGCGGTCATCGGCGGTATGCTGGGCACTCGCGGGACAATCAATCACTTGGCAGTCAGCTCGAGGCATCGCACCCAAGGCCTGGGCCAGCGCCTGGTGGAAGCGGCATCCGCTGACATGAAACGGGTCGGCGTGCTGCGCATGTTCCTGTTTGTCGACGAGACCAATCTGGCCGGCAAGCGCTTCTGGGCTGCCCAAGGGTTCTGTGAACCTCGGGGCGAAATCACTTTCGAGAGGGATCTATGAACAAGACTTCCAGCCAGCCGCTGGCAGTCGAACCACAAGCCTCGCGAACCTTTGCTGAAGCCAGTCCGGTAGTAGCGGGTTATTTCACGGTTTCGTTTGTGTTCGGTCTGATGGCGGTCAACGCCGGGTTGCCATTGTGGCTCCCGGTGGCGATGTGCCTGTTCGTTTATGCAGGCGCCTCACAATTCGCGGCGTTGGCATTGATCTCCAGCGGGGCGTCGTTGACTACTATTGTGCTCACCACGTTCCTGATCAATGCGCGCCACATGCTCATGTCGGTCTACATGGCCAAGGCCTTGCGGGCGTTGGGACTCAGTCGTTTCGAGCGCTGGTGCTACGCGGCGGGGCTCACGGATGAGTCGTTCGCCTTCCACAGCGTCAAGCTGGGCACCGGGGCGCCGGTCAGTGTGCGCTACCTGATCGGTTTCAACCTCTTTTGCCACACGTCCTGGGTGCTGGGCGGCTTGTTGGGAGCCGTTTGTGCGCAATACGCGGCACACCTGATCAAGTATCAACTCGACTACGCCTTGACTGCCATGATGCTCTACGTGCTGGTTTCGTTGTGCAACACGCGCAACAAGCTTATCGCGGCGCTGGCGGCAGTTATCTGCATGGGCGCGCTGAGCCTGATGGGCAGCTCGCCATTCAACGTATTCATCGCCACGTTCGTTGGCTGCGGGGTGGGCGTATGCCTGACCAAACGTTCCTGATCCTCGTCGTTGCCTTGATGATGGCCGTGACCTTCCTGCCCCGCGCCTTGCCGCTGCAGGTCAATACGGACAACTGGCCGCCGTTTGTCGCCCGTGCGCTGGAATACCTGCCGGTGGCGATCGTCGCCGCCATCAGCCTGACTCCGCTACTGATCAAGGACCAGCAGATACAGCTCGACCGTCCGGAGTTCTATGCCGCGATTCCGACGCTGTTATGTGCGTATTTCAGCCGCAACCTGTTTCTCAGTGTGGCGGTGGGCACGGCGGCGTACATCGCGCTCGGTTCGTTCCTGTAGGGTCAGGTCGACGACATCGTGCAGCGCCTGGTCGGACAGCTCGGGATTGTTCACCGCCAGGCGTACTTCCAGGAAGTCCTCGAAGTCCGGGAATATCGCCAGTCCGTTGCGCATCGCCGCGTCCCGGGAGACAAGCCCCAAGCCGTCGAGCTGAGTGATCAAAGACAACGTCAGCGTTTCGCTGCAGGAGTAGATCATTCGCTGGCTCGGTCCGTACTCGCCGAGGCCCGCATCGAGGAAGCGCAGGAAACTGTGGGAATACGGACATTCTTCTGCCGGACGTACCTGGAATTTGTCGCCAAGCAGGCCAAGGGAATCGTCCTTGTCACCACAATGGGCGCCGACGACCTGCACCTGCACGCCCGGCATGGGGATGCTGGTAAAGCCATTTTGCTGCCCGATCAGGATCGCCAGGTCAAAATGCTCGTTCTTGAGCTTGCTCAGGTTCTCCATCGACTCGGCGTAACTGAACTCCAGTTGGTACTGGGGAAAAACCGCGATCAGGCGATCAATTATCCGCCGGTTGAAATCCGCCGTCAGCGTGGTATTGAGCGCCACCTTCAGGCTGCGCTGCCTGGGCGTCTTGAGCGCCGCGACTTTTTCTTCCAGCTGTCGCGTGGCCGCCAGAACCTGATCCATGAACGGCGTCAGTTCAGAGCCTTGGCTCGTCAACGTCAGGCCTTTGTTCGAGCGTCGGAACAACCGAAACCCGAACTGCTCCTCGACCTTGTTCAATTGCGCCGCCAGTGCCTGCACCGTGAGGCACGACTGTTCCGCTGCGGCCGACAACGAGCCGGTCTGCATGATGCGCATGAGGTTGCGTAAGGTTCTGCTATCCATGAGGTAATGCCCTCTGCTTAAGTGGGCTCGCTGTTATTTATGCACCCGGCCCCGGCCTGGCGGGGCGATGGTCGCTATCATCAAGCACCTTGCCACGGTTGTCGCGGTTTTGTAGCGAAAAGCGCCGGCAGGCGATGATTGGAGCTTAAGTGGGATTTTCGGTTTCTGCTGGTTCGGCTTGTCTGTTGATACCGTTAATACAACGACAAGATGTTCCGTTGCAGCGAACCGGTCGGAAAATTATGGTTGCAGCTGTTCGCTTGCGAATTAAAACTTAAATTTTATACATATATGTACTACTCTCTACGCATCACCCAGTAACAAAGGAGCCCAAAGCTCATGGCGACTTCCTCCATCAACCTCAGCGCCCAGCAACAACTGGATTCCCCGGATGCGGGTCGAGTCGCGTTGAAGTTTTTCTTCAATCTCATGGAGCTGTGGGGCTGCAGTGTCGAGCAGCAGCGCACGTTGTTGGGCAAAGTCGGAAATACGACCTTCTACAAATACAAACAATTGCCTGAAAACGTCAGGCTGCCGCGGGACACCCTCGAGCGTATTTCCTACCTCATGGGTATTCACAAGGCGCTGAGCATCATCTTCAGTAACAGCCGAGACCGCGTATATCAATGGGTCAGCAGCCCGAACACGGCGGCACCTTTCAACGGCCAGTCGGCGCTGTCGTACATGCTGGTGGGGCGGGTGGTAGACATTGCCGATGTGCGGCGATACCTCGACGGAGTGCGCGGTTGATGACGCCACCGCTGGCGGACCCGAAATGGAAGCGGGCCTATAGGATCGTCAACAGCAGCTTTCCGCCAATCACGCTGTTCGAAGATGTGCTTGACCCGGATGACCTGGCCACCGCCTACGCCCTGGAAGCCCTGACCAATGACCGGCTCATGGAAGAAGCCGGCGTGCTGTCCCGGGTACGCTCTGAAGATCGGGTCTCCGGTCCAGGTTCCTCGCCTGTGATGGCGGCGTTTACCCACATCGGTAAAAGCAGTCGCTTCAGCGATGGCACGTTCGGTGTCTATTACGCCGCCAGCAGCCAGGAAGCGGCCATTGCCGAGACGTGTTACCACCAGGCTCGGTTCTTGAATGCGACCAACGAGCCTGACCTGGAATTGACCATGCGCACCTACGTCAACCGCGTCGTCAAACCCTTGCACGACATCCGCCACGATTATCCACACCTGCACAATCCAGACCCCACGGCCTACGGCCCGTCCCAGGTGTTCGCCCGGGAACTGCGCGCGACATTGTCGTGGGGGCTTTTGTACAACAGCGTTCGGTTGCCCGGTCATGAGTGCGTCGCCGCTTTTCGACCGCCAGCGGTATCGATTCCGGTGCAAGGCAAACATATCCGCTACGTCTGGAGTGCCCAGAAGCGGGAGATTTCGTTTGTGTTCGAGGTGAATCGAGTGTGAGGCTGAACGCAGAAAGTCTTGTTGTTCACGGCTTATGAATCAAGTTGCCGCGATCAGCGCTTGTTCTTCCAGCCATAATTCCTGAACGAACGGATCAGTAATCGCGTAGATTCCATGCCCCCGACGCATGATGATATTTTCGGCCACCAAGGCAATCACTACGGGTTGGATTTCTTCAATACGCACATCCCGACCTACGGCTTGAGAATATTCTGCTGCAGCGTCAACGGAAAAAATCCCGCGTGCATCCCCTGTCGTCGAGGCAATTTTGTTGAAGATAGCCTGAGCCAAACTGCCCAGTTGCTCTACCTTCTCAAGTTCAATATTTGCCGCGGCGGAACGCAAGGTACTGGCGATGACGGGCAAGAACAAATCCGGATCGCCCTCTTGCTGCAATACCTGTCTAAGGGCTTTAAGCATCTCTTCCGGGCGGTTGCCAAGTGTAGCGAATGCCTGGGTAGCGATATCAAGGGACGGCAATTTTTGCTGACTGACAGTCATCGCCAGGCGGTTTAGCAGGTACTCGACATAATCGCCCTTCAAGACTGGATACGCCGTAGAAGTAGCTCCGGAGAAAGCCTGGTTACGTTTCGCTGTGAGTTCGCTGACCTGCGCTCGGTGAGAGCCGGTGCCGATGAACAGAAAGTAGCCCGGGGTATCGGGGCGGGGATTGATGGCGTCACGAGCGGCTTTCAGCGCGAGCAACATTTGATTGCCGTCTTCAGAGGCGATCGCGTGTTGAACCTCATCGACGATAAGCACCAAATCAGTCTTGGTTTGATCAACCACTTCGGTGAATGCTTGCGCAAGCGTCGTGCCCCCGACGTCACCGACTCCTTCAAGTTTGAACCCGAACTTGAACCCTGCCGCACCGATGTCGACGCCGCCGACCCGCTTGAATGTTTTAAGCAGGCCAGACGTAGGCGTTTGTAATTCCTTTAATGTCTTGCGAACGGCGTCGTGCAGTAAGGTGGCCGGATTGGCGAGGGTATCGCTCCAAAGGTCGACGTAAATGACGAGCGCACCTTCCTTTTCCAGCGCCGGAATCAGGTCACTTCGCAAAAACGTGGTTTTACCGGTTCTGCGCAACCCGGACAGAAACAACCCGGAACGCAAGCCTTCGTCAAGAACCCCCGGATTGAGAAGCTGATTGGCCATGCTTTCAGCCAGTTCCGGACGCTGGAAAATGCTACTCATGCAATTATCCTGTTTTATGGATTAGCCATAATTATTGCTGAGCCATAATCTAGCATAAGGTTCATCTCAGATAGGAGGCGAAACGTTTGCATGTTGACCAGGACGATTGGAAGGGCTGCAACGCAGCCGACAGAGGCGAACTCCCGTACCAATGGGCGCAGGCGCAACTGATCAAATCTTGAACTGCTGCACCGAAGATTGCATTGACCCCGCGGCGTCATTCAACTCGTCTGCCGTGTGTTGCAGGTTGTGAATGGACAAAGTGTTGTCCCTGGATTGCGCTGCAATCGCTTCCACCCGCTGAGCCATTTCATCACTGGCCTTGGATTGCTCGGCGATGGTGTGGGAAATTTCCTCGACCACTTCCGCAGCATGCCGCGCACCGGTACGGATTTCGCTGATGGACACTCCGGCCTGCTGGGCCAGGTTCACGCCTTCGTCCACGCGGCTGACGCATGCTTGCATGTTCGCCACTGCATCCCGGGCGCTGGTCTGGATGCGTCCGATCATCGTAGTGATTTCCTGGGTGGATTGCGTGGTGCGGGCCGCCAGGTTGCGTACTTCATCGGCCACCACCGCAAAGCCGCGCCCGGCCTCACCGGCGCGGGCCGCTTCAATGGCGGCGTTCAGCGCCAGCAGGTTGGTTTGCTCGGCGATGCTCTTGATCACTTGGATGATCGAGTGAATGTCCTCGGAAGACGCATCCAGTGCGGTGATTTTGCCGGAGGACTGGTTGACCACCTCAGCGATCCGGTTCATGCCTTCCACCACGCCGAGAATCACCTGGCCGCCGCTGCTCGCCAGTTGCTCGGACTGCGCCGAAATCGTCCGGGCGCTGTCGGCATGCTGATTGATCTGGCTGATGTTGGCGATCATCTGCTCCATGCTCGCCGCCATGCTGGTGGCGCTGTGGGCTTGCTGGTCGGCGCTGGACACAATTTGCCGCGCGGTATCGCCCAACGTGCGAGAGGTGCCATGCAAGCCATCGCTCTGACTGCGGATCGTCGCGATCATCTGCCGCAAGTTGGATTGCATCTGCTCGATCACACTTTGCAGTTGCCCCAGCTCATCATCGCCATGAGCGCCCATTGAATGCTGCAAATCGCCTTGGGAAATCGCCTGGGTGTTGAGGATGATTTTATTCAGCGGCGTGAGCACGGCTTTAAGCAGGCTCCACGACAACAGCGCCAGCGCCACGCAGGTCGCCAGCAACGTGACGATCAGCCAGCGTTCAGAAGTATGAATGCTGTGGTCCTGATGCTCGCGAGACGACTTCGCCTGGTCTTCGATCAGCTCGCTGACCGCCTCGTTGCGCTCCTCCAGGGCCTCAAAGGCCTTGTCGAACTCGGCCCGCAACGCCCGGCCATCCTGAGCGCCGCTCAGCGCCTTGCCAATCACCTGCTTGGCTGAAGCGATATAAGCGTCGGCCTGAGGCTTCAACTCGGCAATCGTCTGGGAAATCGTCCCCGGCAAACGAGCCTCGGCGTTCTCGGCGATCACCTTGCGCATCCGCTCCGAATGCTCATCGAATGCCTCGGTCACTTCCTTCGCGCCGGCGGCATCGCCTGGCGCAACCAGCAAAGCAGCCAACACATCGCCACGAATGGCGTCATGCATCATGTCCGCCTCCATGTGCTTGCGCATGGCTGAGATACTGGTCTCGTTCTGTGCCAAGGCGTCGATCATGGCGTTATAACCCCACAGCCCGATACCGCCCAGCAACAGGGCAAAAAACAGACTGACCAACCCCGAACCTACAATCTTGGTGCGGATTTTCATCGTTTGCTGCTCCTGGAGCGGGGATTCTGGGCAAGTGTAGTTGAGCGCCAGCGGAGCCTTTGGACAGGCCATGCTCTTATTTGAGGGTATCGGCGGGGGAAAAAATTAGATGAATATCCACAAGCTCGGTGGACCATGAAACATGGTCAGCCCGTGGCGAGGGGCTTAGCGAAACGTCGCCACGGGGTGTCCTTCCGTGCCTGCAGACGAAACTCAATGCTGCCGCGCTCAGCAAGGCAGCATTGCGCCAGCCGCTTAAGCCGGATTATTCCCCGGAGCTTCCAGCACCTTAACCACGTCATCAATGACGGCCTTGCTCATATCCTGCAAATAACACGACGCCCAGGCATACCGATCCGCACCGCGAATCATCGCCGCGTCCTCGGCTAACAGCTTGGCAATGTGGAGCAGGTCGGAAGCGTGGGATAGGGCTTCGCCGAGGGGGATGCCGCTGTTGACGCGGAATAGCGGGCGGTCGGAATGGTAGGAGAAGGGGGTTAGGCCTGGGGTTTTTAGGTCTTGCGGATTTGGCATTGTCTGGCTCCTTGACTGTAAGAGCCGCAACCGTCCTTTCCTACGGGATTGGGTCAGCAATCGTGGCGCGATGCTGGCAGCGTCCTTTCAGATCCCGGAAAATCAAAGCCAGGCATCTAGGCATTGGGAGTCCCATTGCCCCAGAAACAACAAAGCCCTCGCATTTCTGCGAGGGCTTTGTTTTGTATGGTGCCGGCACCAGACAGACGGTTTCTTGCTGCAAGGGTATGGGATTCGCGGGGCTGGAATTTGATGGATTTTCGGGCGTACCTCAAAGGGTCGCATAAATAAATCAGCTAGTTATGGCGTTTGGTGGAATCGAATCGGGAAGTATCTAAACCGGGTGGCCTTATAGCGCACCAAAAATCGAGAAGGAGGCCGAAGCGGCCTCCCCCCTTTTCCCTCTACCTCTCAGAAGTCAAAGGACAACTGTCCCGGCGGGCTACGGAAGTGATCGGTAACGTCTTCCCAGCGGCCGAAGCGGAAGCGCGGATAGCGACGGACGTAGACCGATTTGACGCGATTTGCCGGCGAGCGGCGGTATTGTCTGGATGCCATAGTGGCAGATCTCCTGTAGCTGTGTGGTGGCTGGAGAACTGCTCTTGGCTGGCCGGCTACGACAAGCTTCCTTGCCACAGGCTGACACAGCTGATAGATTTCGAGCGCTAACCTGAAATCTGCAGAGCAGAGCAATGGCGCCAACCATCGCTTTTGTTTTTGTGTAAGGCCACTGAAGCGCCAACTTCAGTGGCCTTTTTCATTCGGGGTTACCCCTCGGGCTTAGTCATCCCCTCTATTCATCTTCAACTGCAAGCCGCTTTTCGACTTTTCTGAGCATCGCTTTCACGATGAGAAGGTCTTCCTCTTCGTTGATGACGATGAGCGAGTCCATCCCTGGACCCTTTATCCGTACTGTGAATTTCCCCTCGAGCTCCGGCTCACTGTGCCGATTATGTTCGAGGATCGGCTGGTTATTGACTGCTGGAGCGGAGCGGGTGGCCGATGTGGCGCTTGGCAGCGCTACTGTTTTTTCGATGGGCGCTGACTGTTCGCTGTCATCACCATTTTTTCCATTTTCGATCACTTCATTTGCTGCGTTTGGATGGGAACTGGACAGGACATTGTCCTCTCCCAGTAGGCCGCATTGTTTCGCACCTTCGAGAAAGTAGCCTTCAACTCGAGAGGCGAACTGGTCAGGTACCCCAAACTCTCTGATCAAGAGCTTCTCGAAATGGGCCACGGGGAGCGTTTTGCTCTGGAATCGATCGTGAATAGCTCTGAAGAGTGGAGGCGAGAGAAAGGCCTTCATTCGGGCCTGCTTACCCTCGTCCTCGTCATATGCAAGCGCTATATCACGAAAAAGTTGCGTAACCTTCAGTTGCCCCAATTTGTTGGTAATCAGTGAATACTTAACTGCGGCTCCAATTAAGCCTTTGAACGCTCCACTTGTATGCTGCTTGTTAAGCTTGTCTCCCGCCAAAGCTGAACTGCATTCGCCCCCAAGGTCGTTTACGGCTTGGGCGACTGCCAAACAGCTTTTCAGAGACGCCCTAGGGTAATCAATTTGCTTAGGCATGACCTGAGCCTCCTCTAGTGATGGCTGGATGGTAATTGAGCGGCCTTGGTTGCGCAAGAACTAGGAGTGCTAGATTTTGTGCTTTTATTTCTATCGGCGTGGCTTTTGACCTTTCGCTGCTTGCGGGTCCTGATCGCGAGGGGAGTCTGCGGATTTTTGAGGGGCTGGTAGTTGACGTCGCCGGCAAACTAAAGGCCCGTAGGCGCAAGGCGAAGGAACCTTAAGAGCCCCAATATGGACGATGTCGGAGCCCGCCTATGTGCTAAGCGCACATTAAACGACTGCCGCACCTGCGCGGAAAAAAGGGGACCGGAAAAAAGCGAAAAAAGGGGACGGATTTATTTTCTTATCAAAAAACGGGGTTCTGCGCGCAGGAATGCTAGGTTTGAACACACCATTCCTCAGGCAGCACCGCTTCAATGCCGGGCCAACACACCCGAAGGAGCCCCGTAATGGACCTACACAACGAGTTCGAAAACAGCAAATTCTTTCACAACGCTCGTATTGATCGACGTGCTGCCGATGCCTTGGTCGGGCTGGCCGCTGGGATTACGGCCGACGGTGTCGTGAACGTCAACGAAGCGGTTTTTCTAAAGCAATGGTTGGAAAACAATCTCGCACATCTGAATGACCCGGTGATCAATCTGCTCTATTCGCGTTTGGCCTCCATGCTTCAGGACGATGCTCTGGACCCTGACGAAGCTCTTGAGCTGCTTAACATCCTGCGTAGTTTTTCTGGAGTAGGCATTGAGAAGTCGCAGGTCGGCGGAGCTATGGCTGTTGCTCCTACGGACCTTCCATTCAATTCACCGGCTCCTGACTTGATGTGGGACGGCCGGTTGTTTGTATTTACAGGCGTAATGGCTTTTGGCCCGCGCAAAGATTGTCAGGCATTGGTCGAGGAGCGTGGCGGTTTGATTGGTGGTGGTGTGAGCAAGAAGGTGCATTACCTGGTGGTCGGCAGCGTTGGTAATGAGCAGTGGCGCCACAGTACTTACGGAACGAAGATTATGAAGGCAGTGGAGCTGCGGGAGGCGGGGGCTTCGATTGCGATTGTGGGTGAGGACCACTGGCAAAAGATGCTGTTTGGTTGAGATTGCTTCCGTCGTGGTGTTCTAAAAGATTGCCCATCTTGGCCGAAAGATTTTCGGTGGGTTGACGGCCTCATCGCGAGCAAGCTTGTTCCCGCAGGTTTCAGCATGGGGTAAAAGTGGACGGTCCAGAAACAACAAAGCCCTCGCATCTCTGCGAGGGCTTTGTTTTGTATGGTGCCGGCACCAGGAGTCGAACCCGGGACCTACTGATTACAAGTCAGTTGCTCTACCAACTGAGCTATACCGGCGTGTGGGCGACGATTATAGCGATTGGGTGGTTTCTGTAAACCCCTGAATTCTGACTATTTTTAAGTAAGCCGCTGATCCTGGATGCAATTGCGGATGGGCGGTGTCTGCGGGGTGCGAAAAGTACGGCTGCTCGGTGCTAGCGATAAAGCGGAAAACTCACGTTCCGTTCCAATAAAACGCGCCTTTATATCGGTTTGTCCCGGCGCTTATGCACAATCGACACAACCCCGCCGGCCGCAATTTTCAATTTTGTGACAGCCTTCTCGTCCAGCCGCAAATACCTGTTTTCATGGTTTTTTATCCATGTGAACAAAAAATGAACAGCTTGGAAACGGTCAGGAAATTACGGTTTCGTTGGATCCAGGGCTATTTCATCAACAGAGTTATCCACAGGCGGTTTGGTGTGGGTGCCGCTCCGCCAGCAGCATTATATTTCTCGGGGTGAGGGGTGTGTCGCAGAAGGTGCCCAGGCGAACTTCATAACCCTTTTGCACGAGGAAGAGCGCCCGATCCAGCGCCAGCCAAAGCTCCAGCGGCCGTCGGAAAAGGCTTCGCACCAGTTCAAGGTTGCGCACCTGCGCCAAACGCTGGTAACCCGCGGCCTCCAGTGCTTGCCAATCAGGCGAGCCGGCTGTGGATAAATGCTTGAGGGCCGCGAGATCGATGCAGTATTGGGCGAAGGTTTTTTCCAGCCAGGCGCTGGGGAGCGAGGGCGTGGGTAAGTACTCGTCGCGCCCCGTGATCTGCCGTTGCAGCTGGTCGAAAGCCAGGCGCCGGGCCATGGATGTGTCTCGTTGACGTCGGACGCGCTCGCCCGCGGTGACGGTTTCGGTCTGCGGCAGGCTGAGATCATCGAGCGATAGTTGTAGGGCAGAGCCTTTGGCTGCGTCGGACAGCGGCTGATACTCCGAAGCGCTGATACGGTTGTAGCAGCACGGGGCGATCGCCATGTTTACGCAACCGCTGGTGCTCGCCAATTGCATGAGTCGCACGTGCAAGTCACCGCAGGCGTGCAGCGCTACGGGTGTGTATTCGGGCTGAATCGCTTGGGCTGCATCCGCCGCCAGCACGTCTTGCTGCCGATGCGTGGCGGGCACGTGGTGGCGTTGGCTCAGTTGCTGGCCGCTGGCGACCAGGGCCGGATCGTATTCCAGGCAGGTCAGTTGCTGGTTGCCCTGCAGCAGGCGTCGACCCAGGTGACCTTTACCGGCGCACCAGTCCAGCCAGTGAGTCGGTTGCGCGGCGAAGTGCAGGCGACTGGCGAAGGCTTCTATCTGTTGCCATTTGCGGCCAGGTACATCGACGTTGAGGCGGTGGATTGACGCTTGCAGCTTCTTGGTCGGCAATTCCGGAACGGCGCTCAAGGTGCAGGAAATGGCCGCCAGCTCAGGGAACGGGGCTGGTGCATCTTCGATCAGCCAAGGTTGGTGATGGTCTGCTTCTGCATTCTCCAGCGAACGCTGGCGTAGCCATCGGGCCAATTCGGGGTGAGACGTTTCCCAAGCCAATTGCAGATGGGTGAATGGGCGCGGTTTCCAAAGGGCTTGGTGCGCCGTAAGAAAAGCATCCAGGGCCATGAAACGGGCGAGCAACGCCTCGCCCGTCAGCACACCCGCGTCAGCGTCCCTGGCAAGCATCGACGCGTAACCAGCGTTCCAACTGCTTGAAGCCTTGCACCAGGATGAAGGCCATTAGCAGATAGAACATGCCTGCCGCGAAAAAAATCTCTACCGGCATGTAGGTCCGGGCAATGATGGTGCGCGCCATGCCGGTGAGTTCCAGCAGGGTCACGGTGCTGGCCAGGGCGCTGGCCTTGAGCATCAGGATCACTTCGTTGCTGTAGGCCGGCAGGCCGATGCGCGCGGCGCGCGGCAGGATGATGTAGAGCAATGCCTTGGGACGCGACATGCCCAAGGCCCGCGCGGCTTCGATCTCGCCCCGGGGGATGGCCTGGATCGCGCCGCGCAGGATCTCGGCAATGTAGGCGGCGGTGTGCAGGGTCATGGTGACCGTGGCGCACCAGAACGGGTCCCGCAGGTATGGCCACAACGCGCTGCTGCGTACGGCATCGAACTGCGCCAGGCCGTAGTAGACCAGGAACAGCTGAACCAGCAACGGAGTACCGCGGAAAAAGAAAATGTAGGCGTAAGGCAATGCCCGCACGTACCACAAACGCGATGAGCGGGCGATGCCCAGCGGAATCGCCAGTAACAGGCCGGCGATCACGGCGATCGCTACCAGTTCAAGGGTCAATGTGGCGCCCTGGGCCAGTTTCGGCAGCCACTTGATGATGACGTCCCAGTTCATTGGGCGCTCCTGGTAAATCCACGGGCGGCGCGTCGTTCCAGCAAGTGCATGCCGATCATGGCGAGCACGGTCAGGCCCAGGTACATGAGCGCGGCGACCATGTAGAAGGTGAAGGGCTGCTTGGAGATGGTCACGCCGATTTGCGCATGACGCATGATTTCTTCCAGGCCGATCACCGAGACCAGCGCGGTGTCCTTCATCAGGATCATGAACAGGTTGCCCAGGCCGGGCAGGGCGATGCGCCACATCTGCGGCAGGATCAGCTTGGTGAAGATCCGCCATTTCGACAGGCCCAAAGCGACGCCGGCCTCGCGATGGCCCTTGGGAATCGTCAGGATCGCGCCACGAAACACCTCCGTGGCATAGGCGCCGAAGCATAGGCCCAGGGCAATGACGCCAGCGGCGAAGGCGTTGAGGGCAAGGTCGGGATTGCCGAAGTACTCACCCAAGGCACGCATCAGGTTGACGGTGCCGAAATAGATCAACAGCACCCAGAGCAATTCCGGGATGCCGCGAACCAGTGTTGAATAAGTGCCGCCCAGCCATTGCAGCGGCTTGTATGGCGAAGTCTTGGCCAGGGCACCGAGCAGGCCGAGCACCAGCCCCAGGCAGAGGGCCGTGAGAGCCAACTTGACGGTCATCAGCGCGCCAGCGGCGAGCGCCGGGCCGAATCCGTAGAGATCGATCATCATGGGTAAGAATTCATATCGCGGCAGGCTTTGCTAAGGGTCGGCGCTGCCAGATGGCTGCGCCGGCCAGGCACGTCAGGATCAATAGATGCTGAACGGGAAGTACTTGTCGTTGATCTTTTTATAAGTGCCGTCGGCAATGATTTCCTTGAGCGCGGCGTTCAGCTTGTTGCGCAGTTCATCGTTACCCTTGTGCACTGCGATGGCGATCTTGTCGCCCTCAACCACCGGATCACCCTTGAATTCGTAAGTACGGCCAGCTTCGGTTTTCAGCCAGTCGTAGTTCGCGTATTTGTCTGCCAGGATCCCATCGAGACGGCCGGAGGTCAGGTCCAGGTAGGCGTTTTCCTGGGTGTCGTAGAGTTTCAGTTCGACGCCCTCCATGTTGTCTTCCATCCAGGTGCCGGCGAGCGTGGAGCGCTGTACCCCGATGACCTTACCCTGGAGAGACTCTTTATCGACTTTGAAATCAACGTTTTTCGGCGCAATGAATTGCAGTTTGTTTGAGTAGTACGGGTCGGTGAAGTCCACAGCTTGCTTGCGCTCTTCGTTGATCGACAACGAAGAGATCAGGAAATCGAACTTCTTGGCCATCAGGGCCGGAATGATGCCGTCCCAGTCGGAAGTGACCACTTCGCACTCGACTTTCATCTTGGCGCACAGGGCGTCGCCGATGTCTTTGTCGAAACCCACGACTTGGCCACTGGCGTCCTTGTTGTTGAACGGTGGGTAGGCTGCTTCGATGCCCATTTTCAGTTTGTCGGCGGCCATGGCGCTGGCCGAGAAAACCAGGCTGGCAGCAGCGGCCAAGAGAACTTTCCTGTATGTCTGCATATGTACTGCTCCGTTAGCGGTTGCTGGACATGAATTGTTTGCAGCGCGCCGAAAGCGGGTTTTCGAAGACCTGCTGTGGCGATCCTTGCTCCTCGACCAAGCCCTGATGAAGAAACACGACTTCGCTGGATACCTGACGAGCAAAACCCATTTCGTGGGTGACCAGCAGCATGGTGCGGCCTTCTTCGGCCAGGGCGCGGATCACACTAAGTACTTCCTGGACCATTTCCGGGTCAAGGGCGGAAGTGGGCTCGTCAAACAGAATCACCTTGGGCTGCATCGCCAATGTACGGGCAATGGCAGCGCGTTGCTGCTGGCCGCCGGACAATTCGGCAGGGTAGGCGTGGCGCTTGTCGGCGATACCGACCTTGGCCAGCAGGGCTTCGGCGACTTCGATGGCTTCGGCCTTGCTCTGGCCGAGCACCCGGCGCGGGGCTTCGATGATGTTGTCCAACACGCTCATGTGCGGCCAAAGATTAAAGTTTTGAAATACAAAACCAATCTCGCTGCGAACGCGGTTGATCTGCTTGCCGTCGGCGGCTATCAGCTCACCATTTTTTGCGGCCTTGAGTTTGAGCTCTTCACCTGCCACCAGGATCTGGCCCTGATTGGGGTTTTCCAGCAGGTTTATGCAGCGCAGGAAAGTGGACTTGCCGGAGCCGGAGGAGCCCAGGATCGAGATCACGTCGCCGTCGCGAGCGGTCAGCGAGACGCCTTTGAGCACCTCCAGCTGTCCGTAGCGTTTGTGCAAGTTGCGGATTTCAAGCGCGGGCGTGGCCTGGGCCATGTGCGGTCCTCATGATATGTGCTCCCTTGCTGTTGGCAGCCTTCCTGGCGAGGCGGCCAAGCTAGCATGCGCCCCAATGGCAGCCAACAGCGCTTCAGACGGTAAGCCGGCGTTGTGTGGCAGGTTGTCGCATCGGCGCAGCAGACTGTCGCGCCATCAACAACCTAACGGCCGTTTGAACCTGGTTTGCCGGTGAAAAGTCCGGGGGGTCGCGTAAAAAAAGGCGCGATGGTGCCAGCTTTGGGCGGGGGTTGGAAGGGTTAATCGGATGAGCGTATTCCGATCCGCAGTCAACTCAACTTCCAATCGATCTAAACCCCGCGTCCGTGGACCCATCAAATGAGGGCATCCCGGAATTAGGAGTGGTTGCCATGAACTCGTTATACCGCCTCATCGTTTTAGGCGCGCTGTTAATCCCCTCCATGCTCAACGCCACCAACCTCGCGCCCATAGACAATACAGGCGTCCAGGTCCAGCCAACGCAGCAGAACGGCGTCACTTATCTGTCCGGCGGTATCGGCGAGGACGAAGCCCGGGCCATCGGTCAGGCTCAGGGTTACAACCTGCATATGACCTTCGCGATCGGTCCGGAGAACAAATACGTCCCGGATGTAGACGTGACCGTTCAGAAGACTTCAGGACAGACATTGCTGACGCTCAGTGACGCCGGGCCGCTGGTTTATGTGCAACTGCCACCGGGCAAATACACAGTGGTGGCAATTCGCAACGGCGAGGAGCGACGCGACACCGCCGAGGTAGGCAGCGGGGCCGCACGCAAGCTGGTTTTTCACTGGAACAATAGCGAGTAGCGAGTTGACTCACTCGCCCGCGGCTTCTTCCATCGATTGGCGGTAACGGTCCAGTGCTTCGCTGAAGTCCTTGATGAACTCCGGGGTGCTGAGCCAGCGCTGCGCCGCCTCGCGGTCCATGTCGTCGGCCCACATGCGGTAGTCCACCAGCATATCGGCCGCCAGGTTGGTGGCGGCCATGCTTTCGTTTTCTGCGCTCTTCAGGTCCAACAGGCCCGGGCGCTCGATGATCATTTCGCTGACGTTCGCCAGCAGCGTGTCGAGCATCTCGCTGCGGCTTATGGCCTCGGCTTCGCGCAGTTTGGCGAACAGCTCCAGCACGTAGACCGGCGGCTGGGCGGTGGCATGCGCCGGATCGCCGTACATGGGGGTGGATTTACGTCCGGTCATGCGCAGCTGCTTGGCTTTGTCTTTGGCGCGCTTGGCGCGTTTTTGCTGTTTGTTCAGGGAGGCCATTGGGCTTCGGTTTCCAGTTCGTTAGGGGACGGTGCCCGGCTCAATTGATTTTTGGCACGGTGAAGCGGAATTCGCTGCCCTTGCCTGGTTGGCTTTCGGCGAGCAGTTTACCGCCATGGGCCTGCACAATCCCCTTGGAAATGTACAACCCAAGGCCGGTACCGTTCGGGTTGCCTTCCTTGTTGGTCCAGTATCGATCGAACACATGGGGCAATTGCTCTGGTGCGATACCTTCGCCGGTGTCCCGGACGCAAAATACAATTTCATCGCCCACGGACATTGCGCTGATGCCCACGAACCCTTGATGCGGCGTGAATTTGATGGCATTGCCGATCAAATTGGACAGCACCTGGAATATCCGCTCGGGATCGGCGTTGATTCTCAGGTTGGGTTCGGCGTGGAAAGAGATATCGATAGTCTTGGCAGAGGCCAGCGGCGTCAGCAGCGAGCACGCGTCCTCGAATATCTGGCTGACGTCCATCGGCTGGGGATGGATGGTGTAGCGCCCAGCGTCGATGCGCGAAGTATCCAGCAGGTCTTCCAATAGCGCGTTCATCCGGCTGGCGGCCTGTTGCATGGTGTCGATGGCTGAGGCAATTCGCTTTGAACTGTGGGAGCCGTCGGAGCTGAAGGCCTTTTGCATCATGCCGCAAAGCATGGAAATGACCGTCATCGGATTGCGCAAGTCATGGGATACGACCGCCACCAGTTCATCGCGCGCCTGCACCGCCTGGCGTTCCTTGCTTACTTGCCGGGCGAGATCATTTTCCAAGGCTGAGCGACGCAGGTCATTGGCGGCGAACAGGTCGCCATGGCTCCATTTGGCGCTGATGCCGGCCATCTCGACTTTCCAGATTTCGAACGATGTGCGTGGTTGCAGGCGTAGCCCGGTCTCGCTGTTTTCCAGGTCGAGGGGTTTTTGTGGGTCGCCGCTCCAATGTATGGTCTGCTTCACTTCGGGACGAAACCACAGCACGCCGTTGTCCACAGGTTTGGGCAGGTGGATCGCCAGCACACCGCTCGCGACGTCTTGATAAGCCTTGGCCGGGGCGTAAACGTTGCCCAGGTTGTGGTGAGAAAATACCGGTTGGCCTGTCTCCATTATCCACTTGTGCAATTCACGGATCTGTTCAGGTTCCGGGCATTGGCCGTGGCGATGCAGTTTATTGTTTTCGAAGATCGCGACGCCGTGGGCGCCGGTGAGACCTATCAGTCGTTGCGGCTCGCGAGACAAACCGTCGAAGACGTTGTCGCTGGATTCGGCCATGACAGCAGCAAGGGCCTGGAGATCTTCCAACTTGGCGTCCCGTTGGCGGGACAGCTCAAGGGCTTCCATCGCGCTGATCTGCAGTGACAAGATCTGGCCGATGTTCTGGCAGGCCATGCGCATTTCGTGCGGCACATGCAGCGGCTGGCGATTGCCGCAACTGATCAGCCCCCACAGTCGTTCACCTTCCATCAGCGAAATGCTCATGGACGACAATACGCCCATGTTCTTCATGTATTGGCGATGGATCGGCGAGACGCTGCGCAGCGTGGAAAAACTCAGGTCCAGCGGCGCCTGGGTATCGGGGCGCAACTCGGGCACTAGCGGTATCGGCGCATAGTCGGCGTTAGGAATGATGCGCAGCCAGTTGGTGCGATAGAGCTCACGCGCCTGCTCGGGAATGTCCGACGCGGGAAAGAACAGACCCTTATAGAGTTCCATCGATGGCGCGCTGGCCTCGGCAATGACCTGCCCGTGACCTTCTTCCTCGAAGCGATAGATCAGGACACGGTCGTAGCCGGTCATGGCCTGGATTTCCCGCACGCTGATTTCGTACAGGGCTTGAAGTGTCTCCGCGCTTTGCAGGCGCTGCAGCATACGGCCCAGGTTGGCCTCGCCGCTGACGCCTTCGGGACGGTAATCGCTCAGGTGTTGTTCCAATTCAACGATCAAGGCGCCTTGATGACGGTGGATCAGCGCGTCGAAGCGCTGCTGGTTTACGACGACTTCAAGGGGGACATTGTCCGTTTCGGCGTCGGTGCGACAAGCGTCCAGAAGGATTGCAGCCTGTTCTTGCCCAAACAGTGCGTCCAATGTCTGTCCCAGTAACCCGTGGGGCGCGTGCCCCATCAATAGCTCTGCGTTGGCACTGACCTGTCGGATCACGAAGTCAGGTTCGGACAGCATCAGCAACACACCATGAGGCTGAATGGCGCCGGGGAAGCGAATCGGCTCGTCGGCACAATTGGCCAGCAACTCTTCGAAGGCTTCTTGGTTTCCCGGGTTCATAACAGGACCTCCTGACTGTCCAGCCAGCGTTCAAAGCAGATAAAAGTCGCCTTGGCGGCGTGTGTGGCTTCGAGCATCTGGCTGTCGCCGAGGTTCCGGTCGGCCAGGTATTGAAGGAAATCTTTCCAACGCCGGCCGGTGAGGTCGCCATAAACGTTTAGGAACGCTGCGCCGCTGGATGCGTCCAGGCCAAGCTGCTCGGCCACTCTGCGCCGCAGAATCTGCCCACCCAGCGTTGCGCCTTCCAGAACGTAGGAAACGCCGAGTGCCGCCGCCGGTGAGTTGATCTGCGGCAGGAGTTCGCAGGTGGGCAATGTATCGACCGTCGCTTCGTCCAGGCCTAACGCCATGAGATCTGCCCGCAACACCGGCAGCTTGATGCGTAGGGATTGATCCAGCCCGGTCGGCGTGTGCGCCAGAACGTGAAGCAGCTGTTCCAACGGCTTATAAAAGCCGTGATAGGCCGCCATCAACCGTCGGTACCACTCAAGATCCAGGCGCTCGGAAAAAAATGGCAGGCGTTTCTCCAATGCAACGTGCAGCTCCGCGGTTTCGGTCCGCAGGGCCTGGATAAGCGAGGAAGGGCGAGCGGCCGATGAAAACATGCAGGATAGAGCTCTTCGAATGAAGCGTTGCAGAAAAAAAGCGCATCAATCTTACACAGATTTCTTGGGCGGACGGTCGCCAATTGCTGGCTTTGTCGCGTCAGTTGTCTGGCTTGGTTGCCGCTCTTCAAGCCGTGCGCGCTCGCGATCCAGCGCCTTGCGCAGCTCTTCTTCGGTGGGAAGTACTAGTTTGTACTGGCTGGCGAACAGTTGTTCATTGCCCTGCAACACCGAATAACGCACCACCGACTCATCCTTCTGGGCGCAGAGAATGATGCCCACGGTGGGTTTGTCGTCGGGGCCGCGCGTGAGGTCATCGTAGAGGCGCACGTACATGTCCATCTGGCCGATGTCCTGGTGACTCAGCTCACCGCGCTTTAGGTCGACAATGACAAAGCACTTGAGCACATAGTTATAGAAAACCAGGTCGAGGTAGAAGTCCTTGCTTTCGGTGCTGATACGCTGCTGGCGGGCTATGAAGGCGAAGCCTTTCCCCAACTCAAGGAGGAAGCCCTGCAGTTGATTGATCAGGGCTTGTTCAAGGTCGGTTTCCTGCAGTATGCCGGCGTTTGGCAGCCCTAGAAACTCAAGGACCACCGGGTCCCTGACTATGTCTCTAGGACCAAGATCAAGTTTTTCAATATTGGTAAAAGCCTCCTGCTCCACGGCAGGCCGGTCGCGGCTTGCCAGGAGGCGTTCGTAATAGAAGGTGCCGATTTGACGTTCCAGTGCTCGGGTCGACCAGTTTTGGGCGGTGGCTTCGTTCATGTACCAATGGCGTGCATTCGCATTTTCGACGCGAAGCAGCGTTCGATAGTGAGTCCAGCTCAATTCGTGACGCAGTGCGTCACAGATCGGAAACGCCTGATAAAACAGGCGCATGTAGCGCAGATTCGAAGCGTCAAACCCTTTCCCAAACCGCGCCGTCAGCACCTTCGCCAGCGACGGTAGCAGCCTTGCGCCATACGCCGCCCGATCGGCGCCTCCCTGCTCGAATTCAATGATGTGCCGACCGATCTGCCAACAGGTTTGTACCTGGAGCGTATCAACGGCACGCAGAACTTTCTGGCGTGCCTGGCGGATCAACTCGCCCAGGTCATTGATCAAGGGGGCGAGCTGTGGATCATCTTGGGGCAGCGTTGGCGTCATCGAAATGTCCGGTCGTGGAAGGGAGTAGACCAGAGCATGCTGCAAAGGAAGTTTCGATGATGCCGGACGGCGCTGATAGGTTGGAGGGAAAAATACCTGGTTTATGCAGGATGGGTATGACGCCGTTGCATGTTGGTTGACCTTGGCTTGTAGGAACTCTCCCCCCAAGCTGTCAGCCATCGCAAGCCCGACGTGACGTCAGGCTTATCCTTGCGCCAGCGCCTGGGATGCAGCCACATAATCAGCCTGGAACTGCTTGCTCTCGACCCAGTCCAGTGCGGTCTGCTCGTCGACACCCTTGGTCATCTGGCGATACTCGATCAGGGCCGTAATGATGAAGTCAGTGGCGGCTTCCTCGCCTTCCTGTTCCAGCACCAACTCCAGCAGCGGATGCCCCAGGAAGGCCGTGCACATGGCCTGCTGGCTGATTTTTTCCGCAGCGCTCATGAGTTGGAACAGGTCCGATAAATCCACGGTTTCCAGATCGATGCGGTCATCGTTCGGGTCGAGGAAGTGCTCAGGCGTAGCGGCGCGTTGAATCCTGTTCTGCTTGGCTTTCGCCTTGGCACGCTGGTTTCGCTTCTGTTGTTTGTTGACCGATGCCATGGGTCGGTTCCTTGCTGGAAAATAAGGCCATCTATCCTACAGCTTCAAGGTGATCGCTTCGATCTCAATCCACCACGAACAAGGTGGCGCCAAGAGAGGTTGAAGAACGATGGGGCTCGGCCTTGTCAGCCACCTGATAGCTCATGCCTGGCTTGAGCAAGAATTGTCGGCCGTCTTCGAGTTCGGTGTTCAATTCACCCTTGAGGCAAAACAGGATGTGGCCCTTGGTGCACCAATGGTCAGCCAGATAACCCGCCGTATATTCCACCATCCGCACCCGAATGTTGCCGAATCGCTGGGTGCGCCAATAAGCGGTTCCGGTGACGCCTTTGTGTTCGGTGGGCTCGATGCTTGACCAATCGGTGGTGCCGAAGGGGATGCCGGTGATATCCATGGCGACTCGCTTGCAGGAGAGGGAGCGAACGAATGTAGCTGAGTCGACGAGGCCCGGGAAGAAAATCCCAGGCAATAAAAAACCCGATCAATTTCTTGATCGGGTTTTTCGGTATTTGGTGCCCAGAGACGGAATCGAACCGCCGACACGGGGATTTTCAATCCCCTGCTCTACCGACTGAGCTATCTGGGCAACGGGGCGCATTAAACGGGTTTTTCAGGGGGGCGTCAAGCAAGTTATCAAAAAATATTTAACTATTACCGTCGCTTACGATCCGCTCCCGCTCCGGACAGCTTATTCGGACGGCGGCACGTAGCCTTCGGCCTTGGCGTATTCTTCGCCCGAAAAGAACTTTTCCATTTCGCCCTGGAGATATTTTCGGTCCTCGGCGTTCATCATGTTCAAGCGTTTTTCATTGATCAGCAGCGTCTGGTGTTTTTGCCAGTCGCCCCAGGCCTTGGCCGATACATTGTCGTAGATGTCCTGGCCTTTGGCGCCGGGAAATGGGGCGCGTTCCAGGCCTTCCAGTTGTTCTTTGTACTTGCGGCACATGATGGTGCGGGTCATTGCAACTCTCCTGCGTTCAATACGGCGGCCGCGCGTGCGAGCAAGGTTTTCACTGGAGCAGCGAGGCCCAGGCGCGGCGGGGTGGCGAGGTTATACCAGAGCCAGTCGGCCTCGGCCACGTGATGGCCGGTATCCCGGACCCGGACCAGCCAGGGTTCGATTGCCAACTGGAAGTGGCTGAAGGTGTGTATCAGGCTTGGCATTTGCTGTTGCTGGCCTAGCTCTAGTGAATGTTGCAGGGCCAGGTGTTGCAGATCATCGAGGTCATCGAGTTCCGGCAGGCTCCACAAGCCGCCCCATAAACCGATGGAAGGGCGGCGGTAAAGCAAGATGGCGCCTTCGCGATTGGCCAGCATGGGCATCAAGGTGCGCTTCTTCGGCACTTCCTTGCGTGGCTTGGGAATCGGATAACGTGTCTCCAGGCCCAGCATGTGGGCCTCGCAGCCTTTTTCCAGCGGGCAGACCAGGCAACTGGGTTTGCTGCGGGTACAGAGCGTGGCGCCCAGGTCCATCATCGCCTGGGTGTAGGCGTTGACTCTATCCTGAGGGGTGAAGCGCTCGGCAGTGGCCCAAAGCTGTTTCGCCACCTTGGGTTCGCCCGGGTACCCCTCTTGAGCGGTAAAGCGCGCCAGCACCCGTTTGACATTGCCGTCGAGGATCGGCGCCCGCAGGCCCATGCTGATGCTAGCAATTGCACCTGCGGTCGAAAGACCGATCCCGGGCAGTTCGGTAAGCTTCTCAACGTCCCGGGGAAATTCGCCGCCATATTGCTCGACGACGATCTTCGCGGTTTTCTGCAGATTGCGCGCGCGGGTGTAGTAACCCAGTCCCGTCCACAGGTGCAGTACTTCATCCTCCGGCGCGGCCGCGAGAGCCTGGACGGTGGGCAGGGACGCCATGAACCGGTCGAAATAATTGAGCACGGTGCTCACTTGGGTCTGTTGCAACATGATTTCCGAAACCCACACCCGATAAGGGTTGATGCCCTGTTGCCAGGGCAAGTCGTGGCGTCCGTGGCGGTCGAACCAGTCCAGTACCGCGGTGGAGAATTGCTCGGATGTCATCGCTTGAACAGCCCCTTGAGCGCGTCTTTCAGCTCGGGGCTGACCTTGTCGCCCAGCTTCTCGTCAAGTTTGTCGCCGAGGCGGTCGCCGGCCAGTTTCGCCGCGACCTTGCCCAGGCCATCGTTGTCCAGGCGGCAGGCTTTCGCGCCCAATTCCAGCGGACCTCGGCAGCGCAACGGCCATTCGACATCGACGTAGCGTTCGTTGACCTGGCAGGCCGGATCGGGCATGTCGCTCTTGTCGCCTTCGACGATGACGCCGACGCGGTAATCCATACCCAGTACGCGCAAGTCGATGTCGCCGTTGCCATTGACCGTCATCCCGGGAATGCGCACTTTCAGGTCCGGGTTGCTGGCAACGCCGTTGTTGAAAGTGAGATTGCCGTTGAGCTGCTGGAATGGCGTGTCCTTGCCTCGCGGTTCGCCACTGAGGGACTTGCGGTTCAGCGTGGCGATGCCTTTGCACAATTGCTGTTCAAGGTTGGCGTTGAGCAGCATGCCATCGTTGATGACGAACCCGGCGTTGCCATTCAGGCTGTCGATCAGGGCTTTCTGGCTGTTGCCGCTGGCGGTCACGGCGCTGTTGAGCGTCACCAGGCCCTTGACGGGAGGATTCTTACCCTGGCTTTCGATGATTTTTTCCACCGGCACGCGATTGATGCGGGTTTGCAGGCTCAGCTGCGGCGTGGGCTGGCGTACATCCAGGGTGCCCTTGGCTTCGAAGTTACCGTTGTACAGATCGCCACGCAGGTTCTCCAAGGTCAGCAGGCCGCCTTGGCCGTTGGCCTTGAGGGAGGCATTCTGGATGGGCAGCTTGTCGAGGGTCAGCTGGCCGAAAGTCACGTCGGCATCGACGTCCAGCTTGCTCAGGCGCTCCACCGGAAAGAGCCGGTCGTTGCTCCAGGCGCCTTGGGTCGGGGCGCTTGGCAACGGTGTGCTGCCGGCGCCGGCCATGGCGCTGGCCTCGGTGTTGCTGACCTCGGCCTCGCGGGCGGCCCTGGAGCTGTCGGCTTCGGCGGATTTTGGCGGCAGGTAGCGATCGACATTGAACGTGTCGGCCTTGAGCTGGACACGCAGGGATTGCTTGGCGATATCCTCCACGGCAACGCGACCGCTGAAATTGCTGTCGTCGATTTTGAAGTTGATGTCGTTGAGCTCGATGGTTGCTGGCGTGGCTGCAATGCGGCTTGCCAGTTCGACTTTGCTCAGGCTGCCTTCCGCCATGGCCGGAAGTGTCTGGCCGATGCTGTCGACGAACTTCGCCAAGTCGAACTGGGCGATCGAAATTCCACCGTTCAGTTGCGGTGTTTTGTCGAGGTCGTTGACTTTCAACTCGCCCAAGGCACGCAATTGATTGACGGACAGCTTGATGCCGGTCCATTCGGCGACGTTTGCAGCTTTATCCAGGAAGAGTTGCCCTTGTGCCGCGAAGCTCACGGTCTTGCCCTGCAGTGGATCGCCAGTGGCTTCGCCGGAAAGCTTCAGGTCTTCGAATCTATAGCGCTGCAAGGCACGTTCGAAGCGCAGCTCGCCAGTGGCCTCGGTGCGCACGCGAACGGCAGGCTGGTTGCTGGACAGGAACGCCGTGAGGGTAACCGGGATGTTGGTGGAGTCGTGGATCGGGCCGGTGCTCAGCTGGATGCTTTCGGCGGTGAACTGCTTGCCGGTCTGCTCGTCGGTGTATTCCACCCGCGCGTTGTTCACGGTCAGGCTGTCGATGTCCAGGCGAGTTGGCTGGGCCGGTTTTTCCGCCGGTGTGCTGGCAGGCGGGGAAGGTTGCTCGACGGGAGCCGGCGTGTCCGTGGTCGATGCGACCGCTGGAGCCTTGCCGATGTCTTCCCAATTGCCGTGGCCGCTCTTGTCGCGGTTGAGCCGCAGATTCAAGCCTTCGACGCGGACATCGCTCATCTGCACTTCGCGGCGCAGCAGCGGCATGACCCGGACTGACAGTCCAAGCATCTGCAGGTCGGCGAAAGGTTGCGTGGGGTTGGCCAGGGTGGCGACGCTGGCTTCGTGCAGTTCAAGACCCAGCCACGGAAACAGGCTCCAGCCAATGTCCCCATTGAGGGTCAGCTCGATGTGGGCCTTGTCGCGGGCTATCTGGCGGATCTCTTCCTTATAGTCGTTGGGATCGAAGAGGTGGGTCAGGGCAAAGCCCAGGGCCACAATGATCAGCAACAGCCCGAGAAGTACCAGACCCAGGATTTTGCCGAACGCTTTCATGGGCGAATCCTTGTAGGTTGAGTTCAAATTTTGCCCGGGAGTATAACGTCCCGGGTCGATGGAGCGTTGGGTGATCTGTCTTGCCGCAGACTTGCCGGGCATAGACCTGGCTGGCCAACATCCAAGGGCAACTTGAGCTTCGCCGCCAATGCCTGGGCCTCCAGGTGCCCGGCCGGTGCAGAGAGCCGAAGCTCGACATGATCGTGCCGGGCCATCCTCAGCGCTTCGCTCACCAGCCGCTCGGCCACGCCACGGCGGCGTGTGATCTTTCGCACGCACATCTGTGACAAGTGCCAGGCGTCCTGGTGCCGTTGAAGGCGTGCCGCACCGAGCAGCCGATCATTGAAACGGGCCGCGATCAGCGAGCCTTCTGCCAGGCAAACGCTGATCAATTGCGCTGCATCGCAGAACGGCTCCAACAGCCAGGTTGGCGCGTCCTGGTAGATTTTCTGCAGGTCCTGCTGATCCTGACCAGTGGCGTCATTCAGGTGCTCGACAACGATAGGCATGGAAAATCCTGAAAAATAAACGAATTAACCCCTACAGAAAGCGGGCGAAGGCGCGATAAGACGAGTGACAGGAAAAAGGTGATATCACTTTGGTTTTTCTGTCACGAGCAAATGTTAACCTTTGTCAGTTCGCCCGTCCTTCTGTGACGTGATGTCGCACTAAAATGGAGCTTCACCACAAAATACAGCCGTGCCTGCGTGCAATGGAGGCTGAGGGTGATGCATGGCTGGCGAACCATTCCAATAACTGGGGGATACACAATGAGCACGAGCATCACGGCAGGCGGCATTGCCGACCAGCCAGCGTTCCTCTCCAAGGAACGCATCATCGCCAAGCCCGGGTTCAACCGGTGGCTGGTTCCACCGGCCGCATTGGCCATTCACCTCTGCATCGGCATGGCCTACGGCTTTTCGGTGTTCTGGTTGCCACTGTCCAAGGCCTTGGGTGTCACCAAGCCAGTGGCCTGTGCACCGGACATGAGCTTCATCGCGCAAATCTTCTCGTCCCAATGCGACTGGCCGATCTCGATGCTCGGCTGGATCTACACGCTGTTCTTCATCTTCCTGGGTTGCTCGGCAGCCATCTGGGGTGGCTGGCTTGAACACGCCGGGCCACGCAAGGCTGGCGTTGTATCGGCCTTGTGCTGGTGCGGTGGCTTGCTGATTTCCGCGTTGGGTATCTATACCCACCAGATCTGGCTGATGTGGGTCGGCTCTGGTGTCATCGGCGGTATCGGCCTGGGCCTGGGCTACATATCCCCGGTCTCGACCCTGATCAAGTGGTTCCCGGACAAGCGCGGCATGGCGACCGGCATGGCGATCATGGGCTTTGGCGGTGGCGCGATGGTGGGTGCTCCACTGGCTGCGGCGCTGATGAGCCATTTCGCTTCGCCAACTGAAGTGGGCGTATGGCAGAGCTTCCTGGTCATGGCCGCGATCTACTTCGTGTTCATGATCGGTGGCGCCCTGTCGTACCGCGTTCCGCCGACCGGCTGGAAGCCTGAAGGCTGGGCGCCGGCGCCGAAAAAAGCCGCGAACGCAATGATCACCCATCGCCACGTTCACGTGAACACTGCCTGGAAAACCCCGCAGTTCCGTCTGGTATGGCTGGTGCTGTGCCTGAACGTATCTGCCGGTATCGGCATCATCGGCATGGCATCGCCACTGTTGCAGGAAGTGTTCGGCGGCAAATTGCTCGGCAATGACCTACCTTTCGGTCAGCTGGACGCTGCGCAACTGGGCCAGATCGCGGCCATCGCGGCCGGTTTCACTGGCCTGCTGAGCCTGTTCAACATCGGCGGCCGGTTCTTCTGGGCATCCTGCTCGGATTACCTGGGCCGTAAAAACACCTATTTCGTGTTCTTCGCCCTGGGCTTTGCCCTGTACGCGCTGATCCCGAACCTCGGTCACCTGGGCAGCGTCGCGCTGTTCGTGGCGGCGTTCTGCATCATCCTGTCGATGTACGGCGGCGGTTTCGCCACTGTGCCGGCCTACCTGGCGGACCTGTTCGGTACGCAAATGGTCGGCGCGATCCACGGTCGCCTGCTGACCGCGTGGGCTGCGGCGGGCGTGCTGGGTCCGGTACTGGTGAACTACCTGCGTGAATATCAGTTGAGCATCGGCGTTGAACGTGCCGCGGCCTATGACATCACCCTGTATATCCTCGCCGGCCTGCTGGTACTGGGCTTCCTGTGCAACCTGATGGTTCGCCCGGTCGCCGACAAGTACTTCATGACCGACGCCGAACTGGCCGCCGAACAGGCGCTGGGCCATGACAAGGGCGCCGACAGCACCACTTCGCTGGAATGGAAAGCCGCACCGGGCACCAAGCCCCTGGCGATCGCCGCCTGGCTGGTGGTGGGCATTCCGTTGGCGTGGGGTGTGTGGGTGACCTTGCAAAAGACGGCGGTGTTGTTCCGCTAAGACAGCTGCCCTGACCATTGCGTCAGGGCGACCCTTGTGGGGGCGGGCTTGCTCGCGATAGTGGAGTTCAGTCGACATCAGTCTGCTGGCCTCCGCTATCGGGAGCGAGCTCCGCTCCCACAGTCGTTTTGGGCGATGGCAAAGAGTTGTATGGACATGTCTAACGCCGACGGCACCGAATTCAACCCGTCATCGATGTCACCTCTTTGTTTCTGTTTGCCGCTCGCGCCCCTATAATGGCTGCCTTTTTCGCCCAATGATTTTGCGGAGCTGGTGATGGCCGAACGTAAGGCGTCTGTCGAGCGCGACACTCTGGAAACCCAGATCAAAGCCTCGATCAACCTGGATGGCACCGGAAAGGCCCGATTTGATATCGGCGTGCCTTTTCTTGAGCACATGCTCGACCAGATCGCCCGTCACGGGCTGATCGACCTGGACATCGTCAGCAAGGGCGACCTGCATATCGACGACCACCACACGGTGGAAGATGTCGGTATCACTTTGGGCCAGGCCTTTACCAAGGCCATCGGCGACAAGAAGGGCATCCGTCGCTATGGCCATGCCTACGTGCCGCTCGATGAGGCGCTGTCGCGCGTGGTCATCGACTTCTCCGGCCGTCCTGGCCTGCAGATGCACGTGCCGTACACCCGTGCCACCGTTGGCGGCTTCGACGTTGACCTGTTCCAGGAATTCTTCCAGGGCTTCGTCAACCACGCCAACGTGACCCTGCACATCGACAACCTGCGCGGGCACAACACCCACCACCAGATCGAAACCGTGTTCAAGGCGTTCGGCCGCGCGCTGCGCATGGCCGTCGAGCTCGATGACCGTATGGCCGGCCAGATGCCTTCCACCAAGGGCGTCCTGTAATGCAGACGGTCGCGGTTATCGACTACGGCATGGGCAACCTGCACTCGGTGGCCAAGGCCCTCGAACACGTGGGCGCCGGCAAGGTGCTGATCACCAGCGATGCCGACGTGATTCGTGAAGCCGACCGGGTGGTGTTCCCCGGCGTCGGCGCGATTCGCGATTGCATGGCCGAGATTCGTCGCTTGGGTTTCGACAAACTGGTGCACGAAGTCAGTCAGGACCGCCCGTTTCTAGGCATCTGTGTCGGCATGCAAGCCTTGCTCGAGCGCAGCGAAGAGAACGACGGTGTCGATTGCATCTCCCTGTTCCCAGGCCAGGTAAAGTTCTTTGGCAAGGGCCTGCATGAAGACGGCGAGCACTTGAAAGTCCCGCACATGGGCTGGAACGAAGTGAAGCAGACGGTGAATCACCCGCTGTGGCACGACATCCCGGACCTGGCGCGCTTCTACTTCGTGCACAGCTATTACATCGCCGCCGGCAATGCCCGGCAGGTGGTGGGTGGTGGCCACTATGGCGTCGATTTCGCCGCGGCCCTGGCCGACGGCTCGCGCTTCGCCGTGCAGTTCCACCCGGAGAAGAGCCATACCCATGGCCTGCAACTGTTGCAGAACTTCGCGGCATGGGACGGGCGCTGGTAATGGCGCGCAAGAAACCGCCGATCCTCACCCTCACGCCCGAGCAGGAGAGTGAAGCGAACCGCAAGATCCAGCGGTTCATGGAGGAGCGTTTCGAGCTGGACCTGGGGTCGTTCGAAGCGGCGGAAATTCTTGACCTGTTTACCCGCGAAATTGCTCCGCACTATTACAACAGGGCGATTTTCGATGTGCAGGCGCACCTTAAAGAAAGGTTCGAAAGCATTGAAAGCGACTTGTGGGCGCTTGAGAAGAATTAGAGCAGCGGCAAGCTTCAAGCTTGAAGCTGCAAGTATTGAAATGCGTGCCTGCTTGCAGCTTATGGCTTGCAGCTTGCAGCTCTTTGACGAAGGAAAAGCATGCTAATTATCCCCGCTATCGATCTCAAGGACGGCGCTTGCGTACGTCTGCGCCAGGGCCGCATGGAAGACTCCACGGTGTTTTCCGATGACCCGGTGAGCATGGCCGCCAAGTGGGTAGAGGGCGGTTGCCGTCGCCTGCATCTGGTCGACCTGAACGGCGCCTTCGAAGGCCAGCCGGTCAATGGCGAAGTGGTCACGGCCATTGCCAAGCGCTACCCGAACCTGCCGATCCAGATCGGCGGTGGCATTCGCTCGCTGGAAACCATCGAGCACTACGTCAAGGCCGGCGTCAGTTACGTGATCATTGGCACCAAGGCCGTGAAAGACCCGGCTTTCGTCGCCGAAGCCTGCCGCGCGTTCCCTGGCAAAATCATCGTCGGCCTGGATGCCAAAGACGGTTTCGTCGCAACCGATGGCTGGGCTGAAATCAGCACCGTGCAAGTCATCGATCTGGCCAAGCAGTTTGAAGCCGACGGCGTGTCCTCGATCGTTTATACCGACATTGCCAAAGACGGCATGATGCAGGGCTGCAACGTGCCGTTCACCGCTGCGTTGGCCGCTGCCACGAAGATCCCGGTGATCGCTTCCGGTGGCATTCATAACCTGGGTGACATCAAGTCGCTGCTCGACGCCAAGGCGCCGGGCATCATCGGCGCAATCACCGGTCGCGCGATTTATGAAGGCACCCTCGACGTCGCTGAAGCGCAAGCTTTCTGCGATTCGTACAAAGGCTGAGGACTGACCATGGCGCTGGCCAAACGCATCATCCCTTGCCTGGACGTGGACAACGGCCGGGTGGTCAAGGGCGTCAAGTTCGAGAACATCCGTGATGCCGGCGACCCGGTGGAAATCGCCCGTCGCTACGACGAGCAGGGTGCCGACGAGATTACCTTCCTGGACATCACGGCCAGCGTCGATGGCCGCGACACCACGCTGCATACCGTCGAGCGCATGGCCAGCCAGGTATTCATCCCGCTGACCGTGGGCGGTGGCGTGCGCACCGTGCAGGACATCCGCAACCTGCTCAATGCCGGCGCGGACAAGGTGTCGATCAACACGGCGGCGGTGTTCAACCCGGAATTCGTTGGCGAAGCGGCCCAGCACTTCGGCTCGCAGTGCATCGTCGTGGCCATTGATGCAAAGAAGGTCTCCGGCCCGGGCGAAACCCCGCGCTGGGAAATCTTCACCCACGGCGGGCGCAAACCCACAGGCCTGGATGCTGTCGAGTGGGCGAAGAAAATGGAAGGCCTGGGTGCCGGTGAAATCCTGCTGACCAGCATGGACCAGGACGGCATGAAAAACGGCTTCGACCTTGGCGTCACCCGCGCCATCAGCGATGCCTTGGGCATCCCGGTGATCGCTTCCGGCGGCGTCGGCAACCTGCAACACCTGGCCGACGGCATCCTGGAAGGCCATGCCAGTGCGGTGCTGGCGGCGAGCATTTTCCACTTTGGCGAATACACCGTGCCGGAAGCCAAGGCCTATATGGCCCATCGCGGTATCTGCATTCGCTGACCGCTGGACACCATGGCGAGCCCAAGGCACTCTTGGGCACACCATGGATTGCGGTAGCCCGACATGCTCAAACGCCTTGTTCTTGCCTTTGCCGGTGCCACGTTGCTGCTCGCCGGCACCGCACGCGCCACAGACACCTCGCTGGTGCTGCTGACGGAAAACTTTCCGCCATACAACATGGCAAAGAACGGCAAGAACTTCGCCCAGGACGAGAATATCCATGGCATTGCCGTGGACATCGTTCGAGAAATCTTCAAGCGCGCCGACATCACCTATAGCCTCACGCTGCGCTTTCCTTGGGAGCGGATCTACAAGCTTGCCTTGGAGAACCCCGGCTACGGTGTGTTCGTCATGGCGCGGTTGCCGGAGCGCGAGAAACTCTTCAAATGGGTCGGTCCCATCGGCCCGGACGACTGGGTCATGCTTGCCAAGACTGACAGCAAGATCACCCTCGACTCGCTGGATCAAGCGCGCCAATACAAGATCGGTGCCTACAAGGGCGATGCGATTGCCGAGACGTTGGCCAAGCAGGGTTTGAACCCGATCGTTGTGTTGCGCGACCAGGACAACGCCAGAAAGCTGATGAATGGCCAGATCGATCTATGGGCTACCGGCGACCCTGCCGGCCGTTACCTGGCGCGCCAGGAAGGCGTCAGCGACCTGCGGACTGTATTGCGATTCAACAGCGCCGAGTTGTATTTGGCGTTGAACAAGGACGTACCGGACGAGGTGGTTGCCCGGTTGCAGAACGCCTTGGATGAATTGCGCAAGGAAGGTGCAGTGGATGCGATCATGGCGCGGTATCTCTGAGGGTCGCGCCAGCCCCGCTGGCTACCGATAAACCCCATCCTTCCCATGCCCGGCCATCGCCTGATTGCTGCGCAGGCTGATCATCGACCTTATGTCGATCCACTCGATGCCCTGGGCCTTGAGCCGAGGCAGTTCGCGTTCGAGCACGGCGAGGGTCTGCGGATAGGGATGCCCGATCATCACTGCCGAGCCCTGCCGCCGAGCCAATTCGATGGCGACTTGAAGCTGGCCGGCAATGGCCGCTTCGGTACGCTCGTCATCAAGGAATACATCCCGTGACACGCTGGCGAGGCCGATCTTTTGCGCTTCGGCGGCGGCGACTGTCCGGGCGCTGGTGCGGCTGTCGACAAAGAACTTGTGTCGTTGCTGCAAGTTCGCCATCAGCCACGCCATGGCTTGGGGCTGGGCGGTCATGCGGCTACCCATGTGGTTGTTGATGCCGCTGGTGTAGGGCACGGCAGCGAACGCGGCGTCGAGGCGCCTGCCCAGTTCTTCGATGGGCAATTCCGGATGCCAGGCGAACGGCCCGGTGGCCGGGTCCATGGGCATGTGCAACATGACCAGCTTGCCGGCGCGATGGGCTTCGCGGGCGACTTCGGCGGCGTGGGGCGTGTCGGGCATGATCGCGGCGGTGACCGGACCGGGGAGGGCAAGTACCTGGCGATCCCGGGGCAGGTTTTGCCCCAGGTCGTCGATGATCAGGCTCAGGTACGCCTTGTGCGGCGAAGAAGGCGTGGCGGGCGCCGCATTAACGGCCCCCGCCAGCAGGCACAGCAGGACGAAGGTAAATCGCAGGACCATCTCAGCGGCCGGACGTGATGTTCAACCCCTTGAGCAAGCTCAAGGCCTGGGCCAACTGGTAATCGTCATCCTGCGGCATTGGCTTGGCCTTGGCGCCGGAGCCGGTCGGCCTGTCCGCACCGCCGTTGCCATTGCCCAGGTGACCTTGCAGGTCGGCTTCCTTGAAGTATTCGCTGTCCGCCTCGCTGGTGATCTTGGCCTTGCGCACTTCGATGTCCGGGACGATGCCCTGGGCCTGGATGGAGCGGCCGTTAGGCGTGAAGTACAGCGCGGTGGTGATCTTCAAGGCGCGGTCGTTGTTCAGCGGCAACACGGTCTGCACCGAGCCCTTGCCGAAACTGGTGGTACCCATGACGACACCGCGTTTCTGGTCCTGCAGGGCGCCGGCGACGATTTCCGATGCCGAGGCGCTGCCGCCGTTGATCAGCACCACCAGTGGCACGGCTTCGCTCAGGTCGTTGCCGGTGGCCGAGAAGCGCAGCTCGGAATTGGCGATGCGACCCTTGGTGTAGACGATCAGGCCCTTGGTGATGAAATGGTCAACCACTTCCACGGCCGATTGCAGGACGCCGCCGGGGTTGTTGCGCAGGTCCAGGACCAGGCCGTTGAGTTTCTTGCCGTTGTCCTTGCGCAGCTTGGCCAGGGACTTGGCGACTTCTTCGCCGGTCTTGACCTGGAACTGGGTGATACGGATGTAGCCGTAGCCCGATTCCAGCAACTGGCTTTTTACACTTTTGACCTGGATGACGGCGCGGGTCAACGTCACGTCGAATGGCGTACCACCGTCGCGCACCAGGGTCAGGGTGATCTTTTCGCCGATCTTGCCGCGCATCTTGTCCACGGCTTCGGTCATGCTCTGGCCGCGAGTCGGCTGGCCGTTGATCTTGACGATGAAGTCGCCAGCCTGGATGCCGGCCTTGGAGGCAGGCGTGTCGTCGATTGGCGAGACCACCTTGACGAAACCGTCTTCGCTGCCGACTTCGATCCCAAGGCCGCCGAACTCGCCGCTGGTGCTTTCTTGCAGCTCGGCGAAATCTTCCGGCCCCAGGTAGGCGGAGTGCGGGTCGAGGTTGCTGAGCATGCCTTTGATGGCGTTCTCCAGCAGCATCTTGTCGTCCACCGGTTCCACATACGCGGCTTTGATCCGATCCATGACTTCGGCGAAGGTGCGCAGCTCATCCAATGGCAGCGGCGCCTTGGTGGTAACGGTCGTGGCGGTTGTTGGCGACGGCGCGGGTTGCGCGGCGAAAGCCAGGGGCGCACCGATCACGAGGGCGATCGTCAGGGCCAGCGAGGTGAGGCGGGACAAATGCAGCATGTCGAACGAACTCCTGAGTTGGATGGGCGCGCTTATCCTTGCGCACGACACCATTGGGCCGGATCACTTGGGCGACCCTGCTGGCGAATAGCAAAATACAGTGCTGGCGTGTCCTGCCCGCCACTGTTGCCGACCGTGGAGATGGACTCGCCGGCCTTGACCACATCCCCCGCCGACTTGAGCAGCGTCTGATTATGGCCATAAAGGCTCAGGTATCCGTTGCCGTGATCCAGGATCACCAGCAGGCCGGCACCGCGCAGCCAGTCGGCAAACACCACGCGCCCGCCATGTACGGCGTGCACCTGGCTACCGGCGGAGGCGCTGATCATCACGCCGTCCCATTTGGTGCGAGTGTCGTCGCCGCGGGTTTCACCGAAGCGCGCAAGTAATCGACCATTGACTGGCCATGGAAGTTTGCCTCGAGCCGAACCAAAAGCGCCGCCGAAGGTTTCGCCATCACTGGAAACCAGTGCGCCGGGGCTGGATTTTGCCGGTTTGCGCGGTGCTTCGCCGGCATCAGCGTCGGCCTGGGCTTCACGTAAACGCTTTTTTTCGGCTTCCTGCTGGGCGATCAGCGCTTTCTGGCGCGCCTCTTCCGCCTCACGAGCCTGGCGGGCCAGGGTTTCCTCAATGGTCTTCAAGACTTTTGCCAGTTCGGCCTGGTCCTGCTCGCGGGCCTTGAGCTTGCTGTCGCGAGCCTTCACGTCGTCGTTGAGCTTGGCCAGGGCGACCTGGCGCTCCTTGCGGACCTTCTCGAGTTCTTCACGCTGGGTGTCGAGGCTGCTTTTCTGAACCAACAACTGGGCTTGCTGCAACTCGATGTCTTTTTCGACATTGGCCAGTTGGCGCAGGGTTTCGTTGAAGCTCTTGAGTTGTTCCAGGCGTGCCTGGCTCAGATAATCGTAATAAGTCAGGGTGCGGGCGAATTTTTCAGGGTTCTGCTGGTTGAGCAGCAGCTTGAGATATTCCTGGCGGCCGTTCTGGTAGGCGGCCCGGGCCTGGATGGCGATCAGCTTTTGCTGTTCAGTGCGCGCGCTCTGGAGTTTTTTTTTCTCTCCATCGAGCCGTTGCAGCTCGGATTCGCTTTTCTTCAGCTCTTTCTGCAAGGCGTCGACCTGCTTCTCCAGCTTGCCCATCTCGGTCTCGGTGCCGCGCAGGTCTTTCTGTACGCTGGATTTCTCTTCCTGCAGCTTGTTCAGCAGTTTTTTCAGCTCGGCAATGTCCTGACGCGTGGCGTCCAACTGTTGTTGGGTTTGCGCGCGCTCGTCAGCGAAGGCCGGTTGGAGCAGGCAGGTCAGAGCAAGGGCTATCAGGACGCGAAGCATAGAGGCGGGCGACACCAGGGAAAGGGACGGCCTAGTATGCCCGCCCCACGCTGCAAAAAAAACGCCCATTTGGGGCTGTGTGATAACTGGCCGAAAAAACACCTGGACCAATGCGGGAGCAACCTTGCTCCCGCATTGGGGCGCTGGTCAGACCAGGATCGAAGTGCCGGTCATCTCCGCCGGTTTTTCCATGCCCAGCAGCATCAGCATCGTTGGGGCGACGTCAGCCAGCACGCCGCCGTCGCGGACCTTGAAGTCACGCTTGCCGACATAGATGAACGGCACCGGCTCGGTGGTGTGGGCAGTATGGGCCTGACCGGTGGACGCGTCGGACATCTGCTCGACGTTACCGTGGTCGGCGGTGATCAGGGCTTCGCCGCCGACTTTTGCCAGCGCGTCAACGATGCGGCCGACGCAGACGTCGAGGCATTCCACGGCCTTGACTGCCGCGTCGAACACGCCGCTGTGGCCGACCATGTCGCCGTTGGCATAGTTGACCACAATCACGTCGTAACGCTGGTGTTCAATGGCGTCGACGATGCGGTCGGTCACTTCCGGCGCACTCATTTCCGGTTGCAAGTCGTAGGTGGCGACTTTCGGCGATGGGATCAGGATGCGCTCTTCGCCCGGGAAGGGCTCTTCACGACCACCGGAGAAAAAGAAGGTCACGTGGGCGTATTTTTCGGTTTCGGCGATGCGTAGCTGGGTCTTGCCGTTTTTTGCCAGGTAATCGCCCAACACGTTTTCCAGGCTGCCGGCGGCGAAGGCCGATGGCGCGGGGATGCTGGCGGCGTATTGGGTCAGCATCACGAAGCCGGCCAGTTTCGGCTGGCGGGCGCGCTCGAATTCCTTGAAATCGTCCTCGACAAACACGCGGGTCAGCTCGCGGGCGCGGTCGGCGCGGAAGTTCATGAACACCACGGCGTCGCCGTCTTCAACCTTCACCGGCTCGCCAATGGTGGTGGCCTTGACGAATTCATCGCTTTCGCCGCGCTCGTAGGCGGCTTGCAGGCCTTCCTGGGCGGAGGCGGCGTTGAATTCGGCGCTGCCATCGACGATCAGGTTATAAGCCTGGGCGACGCGGTCCCAGCGGTTATCGCGGTCCATGGCAAAGTAGCGGCCGATCAGGCTGGCGATCCGGCCCTTGCCCAGCGCCTTGAACGTTTCGTCCAACAGCTTGATCGACGACTCGGCGCTCTTGGGCGGCGTGTCGCGGCCGTCGAGAAAGGCGTGCAGATAAATATGCGTGGCGCCGCGTTTGGCGGCGAGCTCGGCCATGGCGATCAGGTGATCCTGATGGCTATGCACGCCACCGTCCGAGAGCAGACCCATGAAGTGCACGGCCTTGCCGGCAGCCACCGCTTTGTCCACGGCTGCGCAGATGGTCGGGTTTTCGAAGAACTCGCCGTCGCGGATCGATTTGGTCACGCGGGTGAAATCCTGATACACCACGCGACCCGCGCCGAGGTTCATGTGGCCGACCTCGGAGTTGCCCATCTGCCCGTCTGGCAGGCCGACGTCCATGCCGCTGCCGGAGATCAGGCCGTTCGGCACGCTGGCCCACAAGCGGTCCAGGACAGGCTTCTTCGCCGCGTACACGGCGTTGGATTCGTGGCTGTCACTGTGACCGAAGCCGTCCAGAATCATCAGGACCAAAGGTTTAGGCGTGGTAGTCATGGAATCCACTCGTGGCTGATTAAAAGAAGACGATGGAAAAGGGACGGGCAGTTTAAAGGTAAGTTCCGGTGCCGTCACCGCCGGGCGGGGTTTGGCCGGCCTTGCGTGCTGTGTATACTGGCCGACATTTTAACGCCCTGGAACCTCCTTCGATGGTTGCTCACCTGATTGAATTTGCCACTAACCACTACATTCTCGTCGGTATCTTCGTCGTACTGCTGGCGTTGCTGGTTGCCCATACGATGCAGGGCGGCGGACGCAGCCTGAGCACGGGCGAGCTGACCGCGCTGGTCAACAAGGATGCCGGCGTGGTGGTCGATATCCGCCCGAGCAAGGATTTCGCCGCCGGTCACATTGTCGGCGCGCTGAACATTCCCCAGGACAAACTGATCGCACGCGTGGGCGAACTGGAAAAGCACAAGGCCAAGACGCTGATCCTGGTCGACGCCCAAGGCCAGCAGGCCGGCACCCTTGCCCGCGAACTGATGAAGTCCGGCTTCACCGCCGCCAAGCTGTCCGGTGGCGTTGCGAGCTGGAAAGCCGACAATCTGCCCCTGGTGAAGTGAGATGCCCCACGTTGTTGTCTATTCCAGCGATTACTGCCCCTATTGCTCCAGAGCCAAGATGCTGCTCAAGAACAAAGGCGTAGGGTTCGAAGAGATCAAGGTCGACGGCAAGCCGCAACTGCGCGCCGAAATGACCAAGAAGGCCGGGCGTACCTCCGTGCCGCAAATCTGGATCGGCGACACCCACGTGGGCGGTTGCGATGATCTGTTCGCCCTGGAGCGCGCCGGCAAGCTCGACGCGCTGCTCAAGGCCTGAATTCCTATTAATAGAACCTGAAAGTAAGAAGGATCTGCGATGACTGACCAACAGAACACAGCTGCCAGCGAAGAAGAAGCCGCACCGCAATTCTCCTTGCAGCGCATTTATGTTCGCGACCTGTCCTTCGAAGCCCCGAAAAGCCCGGCGATCTTTCGCCAGCAATGGGAGCCGAGCGTGGCCTTGGACCTGAACACCCGCCAGAAGGCCTTGGAAGAAGACTTCCACGAAGTGGTGTTGACCCTGTCGGTGACCGTGAAGAACGGTGACGAAGTGGCGTTCATCGCCGAGGTTCAGCAGGCCGGCATCTTCCTGATCAAGAATCTGGATGCCGCTTCGATGAGCCACACCCTGGGCGCGTTTTGCCCGAACATCCTGTTCCCCTACGCCCGGGAAACCCTGGACAGCCTGGTGACTCGTGGTTCGTTCCCGGCCCTGATGCTGGCCCCGGTGAACTTCGATGCCCTGTACGCCCAAGAGCTGCAGCGCATGCAGGAAGCGGGTGAAGCGACCGTTCAGTAAGCTGCCGATGAAACCTTGAAAAGCGCCTTGATAGGCGCTTTTTTCTTAGGCTGATTCGAATCGGGTTATCTGAAGCCGTTCTGCCGCCAGGCCTCGTAGACCGCCACCGCCACGGTGTTGGACAGGTTCAGGCTCCGACAGCCTTCGCGCATCGGCAAGCGCAAGCGTTGCTCCGCCGGTAGTGCGTCCAGCACCTCTGCCGGCAAGCCACGGCTTTCCGGTCCGAACAGGAATGCATCACCGGCGACGAAGCTGGCGTCATGAAACGGCCGAGAGCCTTTAGTGGTGAAGGCAAACAAACGCGGTTGCCCCAGGCTTTCAAGACAACTCGCCAAGTCGGCGTGTCGCTGCAAGGTGGCATACTCGTGGTAGTCGAGGCCGGCGCGGCGCAGGCGCTTGTCGTCCATCTCGAAGCCCAGCGGTTCGATCAAATGCAGGTGGCAGCCGCTGTTGGCGCACAGTCTGATGACGTTGCCGGTATTGGGCGGTATTTCCGGTTGAAAAAGGATGACGTGAAACATGCACGGCTCCGCAGATAAAGATGAGCGGCATTCTACGCCGCAAACCGATCGACGTTCGAAGCTAATACCTCGGGTGATGGGGTCCTTGGCGCTTTTCGGGATGATGGTCGGGCTGATGATCGGTCGCATCACCACGCCCGAGCCGAGCGAGCTGCAGCAGGTCGAAGTCCTCGACGGGGCGCTGGTGGCGTGGTTCAACAATGAGCCGAAGCTGCACGGGGAAATCATCGACGGCTCGGTCGCGTTGTTGTTCCAGGCAAAGGGGAAGGCGCAGAAGGGCCAGCTCAAGCTCAACGGCAGGGATGTGAACTGGCGGGTTCGCTTGAGTGACAAGGGCTTGTTGCTGACGCTGGTGGCGGCGCGTCCGTTGCGGGGAGAGTGGGCCGGCAGCGAAGTCGATGACCGCTGGCGGCTGGAGGTCCGTCTCCAGGAGCAATAAAAGAGGGAATCCCCGGCCTGCCTGTACCAAGGTCCCCAAAACGGGAGGGCTCGCCGCGAAGGTCCAGCCCTGGTGTAAAGAAGGGAAACCTTGACCTGCCTGTATCAAGGCCCCCAAAACAGTGGGCTCGATGAGCCCGGTATAAAAGAGGGGAATCCCCGGCCTGCCTGTACCAAGGTCCCCAAAACTGGGTAGTGACTGGGTTATTGCAGAGGGCGTGCCAGTTTCGAATAATTTGTCACAAAAAGATGGCCATGAAGCGAAAAGCCCCGTAAATCGGGGCTTTTGCGTTGTGCGGGTTTGGTTTTCCGAGACGCAGCGCTGGGTTCAGCGCTCGCATTGCATGCGCAATTGCAGTTCATGGTGCATTGATGCGGTGCATCGCCCCCGTGTGTGGGGGCTGGCGCAAAGCCAAGGACTGTCAGCCCTCATCCCCTTCATCATCGTCGCCACCGTCGACCTTCATGCCCAATTCCTTGATTTTGCGGGTCAAGGTGTTGCGGCCCCAGCCCAGCAGCACGGCGGCGTCGCGACGGCGGCCGGCGGTGTGCTTGAGGGCGGTTTCGATCATGATGCGCTCGAAGGCCGGGACGGCACTGTCGAGCAGGCTCGATTGGCCGCGTGCCAGGGCCTGGTCGGCCCATTGGCGCAGGGCCTGCTCCCAGTTGGTCACCGGTGCCGAATCTTGTGGCAGGCTCAACAGTTCCGGCGGCAGGTCGCTGATATGCACTTCGCGACCCGACGCCATTACGGTGATCCAGCGGCAGGTGTTCTCCAGTTGGCGCACGTTGCCCGGCCACGGCAAGTTCTTGAGGTATTCCTCGGTTTCACTCTTGAGCAGCTTCGGCTCCACCGCAAGTTCCTGGGCTGCACGGCCGAGGAAGTGGCGCGCCAGGGTCGGGATGTCTTCACGCCGGTCCGCCAGGCGCGGGATGTGGATGCGGATCACGTTCAGGCGGTGGAACAAGTCTTCGCGGAATTTGCCGGCGTGAACCAGTGTTTCCAAGTTCTGATGGGTGGCGGCGATGATGCGAACATCGACCTTGACCGGCGTATGTCCACCGACTCGGTAGAACTCGCCGTCGGCCAAGACACGGAGCAAGCGAGTCTGGGTATCGGCCGGCATGTCGCCGATTTCATCGAGGAACAGCGTACCGCCATCGGCTTGTTCGAAGCGCCCACGGCGCAGGTTGGCCGCGCCGGTGAAGGCGCCTTTTTCATGGCCGAACAACTCCGATTCCATCAAGTCCTTGGGAATCGCCGCCATGTTCAGCGCAATGAACGGCGACGCCGCCCGTGGGCTGTGGCGGTGCAGGGCATGGGCCACCAACTCTTTACCGGTGCCAGATTCGCCGTTGATCAGCACGGTGATGTTGGAATGGCTCAGGCGCCCGATGGCGCGAAACACTTCCTGCATCGCCGGCGCTTCGCCGATGATTTCCGGCGTGCGGGCCAGGGCGGGCACTTCTTCCAGGCCTTGTTGTTCCTGGGCGTGCTGGTTGGCGCGCTTGACCAGCGACACGGCTTCGTCGACATCGAACGGCTTGGGCAGGTATTCGAACGCACCGCCCTGGTAGGACGCCACGGCGCTGTCCAGGTCGGAATGAGCGGTCATGATGATCACCGGCAATCGCGGGTGCTGCTCGCGAATCCGCGCCAGCAAATCCAGGCCACTGGCGCCGGGCATGCGAATGTCGGAAATGATGACGTCCGGCTGCTGACGGGCCAGGCGGCTCATCACCCCGTCGGCGCTGTCGAAGCTCTGGGTGGTCATGCCTTCCTGCTGCAAGGCTTTTTCCAGGACCCAGCGGATAGAACGGTCGTCATCGACGATCCACACGGTTTCACTACGGCTCATGTCGATGTGGCTCCTTGTTCCAGTGGCAGGAAGATCGAGAAAGTGGTGTGGCCGGGGTGGCTTTCACATTCGATCAAGCCCTGGTGCTGACTGATGATGTTCTGGGTGATGGACAGGCCCAGCCCGGTACCGTCCGGACGGCCGCTGACCATGGGAAAGAAAATGGTTTCCTGCAATTCCGAAGGGATGCCCGGCCCGTTGTCGATGATTTCGATCTTGGTCACCAGGCGATGGCGTACATGGCCGATGGTGAACTGGCGCATGGCGCGGGTGCGCAGGCTGATGCGGCCCAGGCGAAGCTCGTTCTGGCTGCTGATGGCTTGCATGGCGTTGCGCACGATGTTCAGCACCGCCTGGATCATCTGCTCGCGGTCGATCAGGACGTCGGGAATGCTTGGGTCATAGTCACGCACCAAAGTGATGCAGCCTTGGCTCTCGGCTTCCACCAGGCTGCTGACCCGCTCCAGCACTTCATGGACGTTGCACAGCGCCAGGGACGGCAGCTTGTTCGAGCCGAGCATGCGGTCCACCAGGTTTCGCAGACGGTCGGCTTCCTCGATGATGACGTTGGTGTAGTCCTTGAGGCTCTCTTCCGGCAGTTCCCGGGCAAGCAATTGCGCCGCGCCGCGAATACCGCCGAGTGGATTCTTGATCTCATGGGCCAGGCCGCGCACCAGCATCTTGCTGGTTTCCTGCTTGGATAGTTGGGCTTCTTCCTTGGTGATGCGCAGCAGGCGATCGCGAGGATGAACCTCCAGCAACAGGAGCGTGGTGCCGTTGTTCAGAATTGGCGTAACTGCGTAATCAACCGTAAGGGTCTGGCCGGCGAGGGCGGTGAGCATCGCTTCGCGCTTGGTGAACGGGTGGGCCTGTTCAACGGCCTGGCGCAGGGAGTTGAGCGCCTCGGCGGACTCGGTGAACAGTTCGCTGATGAATTGCCCGTGACTGCGCTGGCCACTGACGGCCAAGAGCATTTCGGCCGCCGGGTTCATGTACTCCAGACGCAATTCGGCGTCGAGCAGGATGGTCGCGGTGGTGAGGTTGTCGAGCAGCAAGCGGTGTAGTGCGTCGCTAATGGTCATCAGGACCTCTTTTAAAGCGTAGCAATCGGGGGCAAGCCCTCAAATTGCGCGCGCGATTAATGCGCTGATACCAGGAAAATGCAAAAACCAAACCAAGGCTCCGAAAAGAAGCGTTTAAAGCCTCAAATAGCCTTTTTACGCCCGTTTCCGTGGCGTTCCGCCAGCTTGATCGGGTAGTTTCGAACCAGAATGGGTTGGGGTTTGGGGTGAGGTGCTGATTTTCGCACTGATATGGTGCGTCATCCGGAAGAGCATTAAAAGAAGGGGAGGATGCTGCTTTCTTCTTCCTTGGGCTTGTCGGAAAGCGGGCACTCCGGGCGTTGGCCATAGTCAGCCTTGGCGCACGGTTTGACGCGGCGCTTCTGTGCCAGGGACACGCGTTGCATATGGAATGGCTGGTTGGCGGTGCGTTCGACGATGCGATCCTGCTCATCGAGGATCTCCACCGCCAGATGGTGGGTGCCTCGATCAATGTTCTCCAGGGCAAACACCGGGCTGGGCCCCGGTTCGCCGGTGGATTTGCCGTCCAGCAGCAAGCGATAGCGGTGGCCTTTCCGCAGGCCGGGTTCGCTGGTCGCGGTGACGATCATCTCCCCTGCGGTACTGCGTATCGTCGCGTCCGGTTCGGGAATCAACAGCCGGAGCATCTCATAACGGAACAAGGGCTCGGCGGGCGGTTTTTCGGACGTCGCCGTCGAGGTGGTGGCGGACGGTGGTGTCGCCATCCGGTTGCCGGGCGGTAATTCAACCTTCGTTGCATTGCCCGGGCGCGGCTGGTCGGTAAAGACCCGGTTGCCCTGGGCGTCGATGTACGTATAGACCTGTGCCGCCCCAGGCAAGGCTGCCAGCGTCAGGCCCAGCGCGACCAGCCAGCGGATCATGGAAGGTGGACTCGCTGGACGGTAAAGGTCACGGTTTCACTCTGCTGCACCAGGTTTTCTCCATCAATGACCTGGACCGCCAGGCTGTGCTCACCGCGGTCGATGTTCACCAATTGCAAGCGTGGCACATTGGTCGGCTGACCGTAGGGCTGGCCGTCCAGCAACAGTCTGAACAGATGTGGGCTGCGCAGGCGCGGCTGGGTCCGGACGCCAACGGTGAACGTGCCGTTATTGGCGCGCAGGGCTTCTTCGGTGGGGATGTCGGTTAGCTCCAGTATGTCGTAGGCATTGCGTGGCTCGTCGCTGCTTTCTGAATGGGGGGTCGTCTCGGGGCTGGCCGGAGATTGGCGTTCAATGCTGTTGAGCGGCGGCAATTCCACGGTCTGGGCCGGCACGCCATCGGGCGGCTGGTTGCTGTAGGCGGTGTTGCCGTCGGCATCGGTGTATTTGTAGATCTGCGCGGCGGCGGGCAGCGCCAACAGCAACAGCAGGATGATTGAAAAACAACGACCCATGGAAAAACGACCGAAAACGAAAGTGATGGGTTCCAGCATAGGCCAGGGGAGGCGGTTGGCCCAATTTGTTCCCCCGGTCACCTGCGAGCGAGCTTGCTTGCGACGGCGGTTCGTCGGCCATTTTGATTCAGGTTTTCGGGTAGATACACAGTTCCGCCGTTGCTCGGATCAACGCCAGTCGGTGTACCGGGTGTTGCTTGTTGTGGTGGGTGGCTCGGGCCAGCCATTGTGGGCATTGCGGATCGGTGCGATAGGGGGCGAAGTCGGCCAGTTGTTGTAACAGGCGTTTTTGCAGCCGGTCGAGTTGTGGACGAATCTGTCCCACCAGGTCCGGACGTGGGAGGTCCGGAGCTTTGCCATCCAGGGCCCAGTCGGACAGGTTGATGTATTGCACCAGTTTGTTGGCTTCAATCTGGGCGGCGAAAAACGCTTCCACGGTTTCGCCAGTCAGTTTGTAGGCCGGTGCCTGGGCGACGGCAGCGGCGATGACTTCACGCTCGCGCTGACGGTCTTCCACGGGTTTATGGCTGTCCCATTTGCTCAGCGCCACTTGGTCTGCAAGCGCCAGGCGTTCGCCGATGGCGTTTAGCAGTGGCGTAAGGGCCTCAGGGGCGGGGGTTGAGGTGGCTTGGGCGGTAGAGGCCAGCAACGCGGCAGACAGGGCGAGGCAGAGCTTGAAGCGCAAAGTCATGGGCAGTCTCGTCTTCTATGGGGGAGCGACGAGGCATCATGCGCTTAACCTGCGCCCATGAAAAAGGCCTCCCGAAAGGAGGCCTCTTTTTATTTCACGCCGTGCGGGGCGGCGCTTACCGGATCAGCAGCTGTAGTACAGCTCATATTCCAGTGGGTGTACGAAGGTGCGAACCTTGATTTCTTCTTCGCTCTTCAATGCGATGTAGGCATCGATGAAGTCGTCGGAGAACACGCCGCCCTTGGTCAGGAACGCGCGGCCCTTGTCCAGCTCTTCCAGGGCTTCTTTCAGGCTGCCACAAACCTGTGGGATTTCCTTGGCCTCTTCAGGCGGCAGGTCATACAGGTTCTTGTCGGCGGCATCGCCAGGGTGGATCTTGTTCTGGATACCGTCCAGGCCAGCCATCATCAGAGCAGCGAAGGCCAGGTAAGGGTTGGCGGCCGGATCCGGGAAGCGTGCTTCGATACGACGAGCCTTAGGGCTGTTGACGTAAGGAATACGGATCGAGGCGGAGCGGTTGCGAGCCGAGTAGGCCAGCATGACCGGAGCTTCGAAGCCTGGCACCAGGCGCTTGTAGGAGTTGGTCGACGGGTTGGTGAAGCCGTTCAGGGCCTTACCGTGCTTGATGATACCGCCGATGAAGTACAGGGCAGTGTCCGACAGGCCGGCATAACCTTCGCCTGCGAAAGTGTTCTTGCCGTCCTTGGAGATCGACATGTGCACGTGCATGCCCGAACCGTTGTCGCCGTACAGCGGCTTCGGCATGAAGGTCGCGGTGCGGCCGTAGGCGTCGGCAACGTTGTGCACGCAGTACTTCAGGGTCTGGACTTCGTCAGCCTTCTTGACCAGCGTGTTGAATTTCACGCCGATTTCGTTCTGGCCGGCAGTCGCCACTTCGTGGTGGTGAACTTCGACGGTCTGGCCCATTTCTTCCAGTGCGTTGCACATGGAGGTACGGATTTCGTGGTCGAAGTCGAACGGAGGAACCGGGAAGTAGCCGCCCTTGACGCCAGGACGGTGGCCTTTGTTGCCGCCTTCCACGTCCTGGTCGGACATCCACGAACCCTGTTCGGAGAAGATCTTGAACATGGAACCGGAGATATCGGACTTGAATTTGACCGAGTCGAAGATGAAGAACTCAGGCTCAGGACCGAAGAATGCAGTGTCGCCGATGCCGGTGGACTTCAGGTATTCCTCGGCACGGTGGGCGATGGCGCGTGGGTCGCGGTCATAGCCTTGCATGGTCGAAGGTTCGATGATGTCGCAAACCAGGATTAGGGTCGGCTCTTCGGTGAACGGGTCCAGGACGGCGGTTTCGTCGTCCGGCATCAGGATCATGTCGGAGGCTTCGATGCCTTTCCAGCCGGAGATGGAGGAACCGTCGAACATCTTGCCGATTTCGAAGAATTCGTCGTCCAGCGCATCACGGGCCGGCATGGTCACGTGATGTTGAGTGCCCTTGGTGTCAGTGAAGCGCAGATCAATCCACTTGACGTCATGATCTTTGATGAGTTGAACCGACTTCGACATATGTCCTCCGGGTGGCTTCGGGCGGTAATGGTGTGCCCTTAGATATGGGTGATGCCGGCGCGAATACTCTGCCAAGGCAACCTGCCTCACAAGGGAGCAATTTGCATGCCAGTGCCCCAGCATGGGTTTTTTGCACCAAATACACGCTTTTAAACGGCGGGAATGCGGATTGTCGAACAATTGCGCACTGCAATGTGGCGCTTTTCGTCATTAATGAACCGTTTTGGTGCATGCAAAACCGCTCGCACATTAACTGGTCAAACCTTGAGCAATTTCCGCTATAATCCGCGCCCCCCTTTTTCGGCTGGCCGATCGCGCGCTGTTTTCATGAAACTAATCGTAAAAGTCTTCCCCGAGATCACCATCAAGAGCCGCCCGGTACGGATGCGTTTCATCCGCCAGTTGGCCAAGAACATCCGCGCCGTGCTCCGAGATCTGGACCCGGCCGTGGTGGTGAACGGTGTGTGGGACAATCTCGAATTGGAAACTCGCGTCAGCGATCCCAAGCTCCTGAAGGAAATGACCGAGCGCCTGAGCTGCATGCCGGGCATCGCGCATTTCCTGCAAGTCGACGAATACCCGCTGGGGGATTTCGACGACATCCTGGCCAAATGCATGCTTCATTATGGTGACGCGCTGGCCGGGAAGATCTTTTCGGTGCGCTGCAAGCGTGCCGGCAAGCACCCGTTCAGTTCGATGGACGTGGAACGTTATGTCGGCAGCCAGTTGCGCCGGCAGTGCGGTGCCGCGGGTATCTCGCTGAAAGAGCCGCAGATTGAAGTACGCATTGAAATTCGCGACCAACGGTTGTTCGTGATCCACAGCCAGCACGACAGCATCGGCGGCTATCCGCTGGGGTCGCTGGAACAGACGCTGGTACTGATGTCCGGTGGCTTCGACTCCACTGTCGCCGCCTACCAGATCATGCGTCGCGGGCTGATGAGCCATTTCTGCTTCTTCAACCTCGGCGGTCGCGCCCACGAATTGGGCGTGATGGAAGTGGCGCACTTCATCTGGAAGAAGTACGGCAGCTCCCAACGCGTGTTATTTGTGAGCGTGCCGTTCGAGGAAGTCCTGGGGGAGATTCTCGGCAAAGTCGATAACAGTCATATGGGCGTCATTTTGAAGCGTATGATGTTGCGGGCCGCGTCGAACATCGCCGACCGCCTGCAGATCGACGCGCTGGTGACTGGCGAGGCGATTTCCCAGGTGTCGAGCCAGACGTTGCCGAACCTGTCGGTCATTGACTGCGTCACTGAAAAACTCGTGCTGCGCCCACTGATTGCCAGCCACAAGCAGGACATCATCGACCAGGCCAATGAAATCGGCACCGCCGATTTTGCCCGGCACATGCCTGAGTACTGCGGGGTCATCTCGGTCAATCCGAAGACGGCGGCCAAGCGCGGACGCGTGGAACACGAAGAGAAAGCATTCGACATGGCGGTCCTCGAGCGTGCGATCGAGAACGCCAGGCTGGTGCCAATTGATCGGGTCATCGATGAGTTGGGCCAGGACATACAGATTGAGGAAGTCGGCGAAGCATTGGCCGGTCAGATCATCATCGACATCCGTCACCCGGATGAAGCTGAGGACGACCCGCTGGATGTCGCCGGCATCGAGGTACAAACGATGCCGTTCTATGCAGTGAACGCGCGTTTCAAGGAACTGGACTCTACTCGCCAGTACCTGCTGTATTGCGACAAAGGCGTGATGAGTCGCCTGCATGCCCACCATTTGCTCAGTGAGGGGCATGCCAATGTGCGCGTTTATCGACCGAGCTAAGTGCCCGGGGCTGTTTGCCTGTGGCCTGCGTCACCGGCCCCCCGACGCCGCCGACACGCTGTAATTGTCGGACTCTACTGTAAATCGCTGCCACGACCTGTCAGCACACCGAATCCTCTGATCGAGATACACAAGTGATCGAAAATCTACGCAACATCGCCATCATTGCTCACGTTGACCATGGTAAGACCACCCTGGTAGACAAACTCTTGCGTCAATCCGGCACCCTGGAGCGCAACGAGCTCAACGACGAGCGCGTGATGGACTCCAACGACCAGGAAAAAGAGCGCGGTATTACCATCCTGGCGAAAAACACCGCCATCAACTGGAACGGCTACCACATCAACATCGTGGATACCCCGGGCCACGCCGACTTCGGCGGTGAAGTAGAGCGCGTGATGTCGATGGTCGACTCCGTGCTGCTGCTGGTCGACGCCCAGGACGGCCCTATGCCGCAAACCCGTTTCGTGACCAAGAAGGCTTTCGAAGCCGGCCTGCGTCCGATCGTGGTCATCAACAAGGTTGACCGTCCAGGCGCGCGTCCGGATTGGGTTCTGGACCAGATCTTCGACCTGTTCGACAACCTCGGTGCCACCGAAGAACAGCTGGACTTCAAAGTCGTCTACGCCTCGGCCCTGAACGGTATTGCCGGTCTGGACCACACCGCCATGGCTGAAGACATGACCCCGCTGTACCAGTCGATCGTCGACGACGTACCTGCGCCGAAAGTCGACCGTGACGGTCCGTTCCAGATGCAGATCTCGGCACTGGACTACAACAGCTTCCTGGGTGTTATCGGTGTTGGCCGTATCGCCCGTGGTCGCATCAAGCCGAACACCCCGGTGGTCGCCATCGACGCCGACGGCAAGCGCCGCAACGGTCGTATCCTCAAGCTGATGGGTCACCACGGCCTGCACCGCATCGACGTTGAAGAAGCAGCGGCCGGCGACATCGTCTGCATCAGCGGCTTCGACCAGCTGTTCATCTCCGATACCCTGTGCGACCCACTGAACGTCGAAGCGATGAAGCCGCTGACCGTTGACGAACCTACCGTTTCGATGACCTTCCAGGTTAACGACTCGCCGTTCTGCGGCCGCGAAGGCAAGTTCGTGACCAGCCGTAACATCAAGGAACGCCTGGACAAGGAACTGCTCTACAACGTTGCCCTGCGCGTTGAAGAAGGCGACTCGGCCGACAAGTTCAAAGTGTCTGGCCGTGGTGAGCTGCACCTCTCGGTACTGATCGAAACCATGCGTCGCGAAGGCTTCGAAATGGGTGTAGGTCGTCCTGAAGTGATCATCCGCATGGTCGATGGCGTCAAGCACGAACCGTACGAAAACGTGACCATCGACCTGCCGGAAGAATCCCAGGGCGCGATCATGGAGCAAATGGGCCTGCGTAAAGGCGACCTGACCAACATGGTTCCGGATGGCAAGGGCCGTGTGCGCCTTGAGTACAACATCCCGGCCCGTGGCCTGATCGGTTTCCGTAACGAATTCCTGACCCTGACCTCTGGCGGCGGCATCCTGACTTCGATCTTCGATCGTTACGACGTGATGAAGTCCGGCGACATGTCCGGCCGTCAGAACGGCGTGCTGGTATCGGTTGCGACCGGCAAGGCACTGACCTATTCGTTGGAAACCCTGCAAGCGCGCGGCAAGCTGTTCGTCGAGCACGGCCAGGATATCTACGAAGGTCAAATCGTCGGCCTCAACAGCCGCGACAACGACCTGGGCGTGAACCCGACCAAGGGCAAGAAGCTCGACAACATGCGTGCTTCGGGCAAAGACGAAACCATCGCACTGGTTCCGCCGGTCAAGTTCACCCTGGAGCAAGCTCTGGAGTTCGTACAAGAAGACGAACTCTGTGAAGTGACGCCGAAGTCGATTCGCCTGCGTAAGAAAATCCTTGGCGAAAGCGAGCGTACCCGCGCTGCCAAGAAAAGCGGTAACTGAGTTTCGACTTAGTTGACGGCTGAAAAAAACGCCCCCGGTCGCGAGACAGGGGGCGTTTTTTTATGTCTGGGTTTAACGGTGTAGCAAAGCGGCAATCGCGAGTGGATGCCAGGAAAGCTAGCGTCCGATCAAAATTTGTCCAGCGTCCGTGGATTACGCTCGCGTTCCACTTCCTTGGGCTTGTAGGCGCAGAAACCCGGCCGTGGTCCGACCCGCGGGTGATTGCGGCAGGTGTCCGGGCGTTTCTCGTAAATGGTGCACAGCCGGCTCTTGCGGTCCAGATACAGGCAATCGTTGTTACTCATGCGCTGGAGCGTGAAGATTTCCGACTTCTGGTTGTAGCGCTCGACAATCCCTTCCTTTTGCAGGCGCTTGGCGATGTTTTTTGGCGGGTCGCCCAGCTCGAACTCATCGACGATGCCGATGCGGATCAGGTCCTTGATCTTGACTTCTACCGGCAGCGTGCAGCAGCTCGACACGCAGGAACCGCACATCGGGGCGGAGTACTTGGCCCAGGTATCGAGTCGGTCGATCTCCGCGGCGGCGATCAGGTTGGGCTTCATCATCAAGGTTTACCAGCATGCATCAGGGCGCGCGATCATACCGGGACTGGTGAAATTTTGAACGACCATCCGCCGGTTTTTTTTCTGGTCCGACAAAACTCCCCGAGACCGGCACGGCCCCTGCATTGATGCCCTTAATTGGCATTTCTTTGGCGACGAATCTCCGACGCCTTGGAAAAACACCGAACCAGAGCCAGTACCGTCTGTCAGACCGACTAGGCTCAGACAATTCCATGCTCGTTCGAGGTCTCATCAATGACTCAAGAACCACTTGTTCGCGAAGCGGAGGTTGCCGCGTTTCGCGACGCCGTGTTGACCAAACTCACTTATGCCGTCGGCAAGGATCCCGATCATGCGTTTGATCACGATTGGTTCGAAGCCATAGCCCTTGCCGCCCGCGATCACATGGTCGAACACTGGATGGACCACACGCGGCAGATCTACCGCAAGGGCCAGAAGCGGGTCTATTACCTCTCCCTGGAATTTCTCATCGGTCGCCTGCTCTATGACAGCCTCAGCAACCTCGGCCTTCTGGACACCGCCCGCGAGGCGTTGACCGAGCTGGGCGTGGACCTGGAGCGCATCCGCCTGCTGGAGCCCGACGCGGCCTTGGGCAACGGTGGCCTCGGCCGCTTGGCGGCGTGCTTCATGGAAAGCATGTCGACCTTGGGCATTGCTGGCCATGGCTATGGCATCCGCTATGAGCACGGCCTGTTCCGCCAGGCGATAGTCGATGGCTGGCAGCAGGAGCAGACCGAGCACTGGCTGGATTTCGGCAACCCCTGGGAGTTCGAGCGGCCGGAGGTGGCCTACCCGATCGGCTTTGGCGGCAGCGTCGAGACCGTCACCGACGACGCCGGCAAGACCCGCCAGGTCTGGTCCCCGGCCGAAACCGTACGGGCCATCGCCTACGACACACCGGTAGTGGGCTGGCGCGGTGCCAGCGTCAATACCCTGCGCCTGTGGCGCGCCCGCGCTGTGGAAGACCTGCACCTGGAGCGCTTCAACGCTGGCGACCACCTCGGCGCAGTGGCCGAAGTGGCCCGGGCCGAGAGTATTTCCCGCGTGCTGTACCCGGCTGATAGCACCGAGGCTGGCCAGGAGTTGCGCCTGCGTCAGGAGTATTTTTTCGTCGCCGCTTCGTTGCAGGATTTGCTGCGCCGTCATCGCAACATGCACACCTCGGTGCTGACCCTGGGCGACCATGCCGCCATCCAACTCAACGACACCCACCCGTCGATTGCCGTGGCCGAGTTGATGCGCCAGTTGGTAGACGTCTACGACGTGGCATGGGACGCGGCCTGGCAGGTCACCCAGGACACGCTGTCCTACACCAACCACACACTGCTGCCTGAAGCCCTGGAAACCTGGCCCGTGGGTCTGATGGAGCGCATGTTGCCGCGGCACATGCAGATCATCTATCTGATTAACGCCCAGCACATCGATTCGCTGCGGGCCAAGGGCGTGCACGACTTCGACGTGCTGCGTTCGGTGTCGCTGATCGAGGAAGACAACGGCCGTCGGGTGCGCATGGGTAACCTCGCGTTCCTCGGTTCCCACAGCGTCAACGGCGTATCCGCACTGCACACGCAATTGATGCGCAGCACTGTGTTCTCCGAGATGCACAAGCTTTACCCGGACCGGATCAACAACAAGACCAACGGCATCACCTTCCGCCGCTGGCTGTTCCAGGCCAACGCCGAATTGACCTCGATGATGGTCGACGCCCTCGGCCCGAGCGTGCTCGACAACCCCGAGGAGCGCCTGATCGAGCTGGAACCGTTCGCTGACAAGCCGGCGTTCCGCAAGCAGTTCGCCGAACAGCGCCTGCACAGCAAGAAAGCCTTGGCCTACCTGATCCACGAGCGGCTGGGCATCGCCGTCAACCCGGCGGCGATGTTCGACGTGCAGGTCAAGCGGATCCACGAGTACAAGCGCCAGTTGCTCAACCTGATGCACACCGTGGCGCTGTACCAGGCAATCCGCGCGGAGCCGGAAGTGGACTGGGTGCCACGGGTGAAGATCTTCGCCGGCAAGGCCGCCGCCAGTTATCACCAGGCCAAGCTGATCATCAAACTGACCAACGACATCGCCCGCGTGGTCAACAACGACCCGACCGTGCGCGGCCTGCTCAAGGTGGTGTTCCTGCCTAACTACAACGTCAGCCTGGCCGAGAGCATCATCCCGGCGGCTGACCTGTCGGAGCAGATTTCCACCGCCGGTTTCGAGGCGTCGGGTACCAGCAACATGAAGTTCGGCCTCAACGGCGCGTTGACCATCGGCACCATGGACGGCGCCAACGTGGAAATGCACGAGCGGGTCGGTGGCGAGCACATGTTCATATTCGGCCTGACCGCCGAGCAGGTGGAAGCGCGCAAGCGCAACGGTGAATTCAGCGCCGCGCCGGACGTCGCCGCGTCCCACAGGCTCAACGACGTGCTGCAGGCGATTCGTGGCGGCGTGTTCTCGCCGGACGATCCGATGCGCTACACCGGGCTGGTGGACTCGCTGGTGGATTATGACCGCTTCCTGGTCTGCGCCGATTTCGACGCGTATTGGAACGCCCAGGCCAAGGTCGAGGAGCGTTGGCACGACTCCAAGCAGTGGTGGCGTTCGGCGGTGCTCAACACCGCGCGCATGGGCTGGTTCTCCTCGGACCGGACCATTCGCGAATACGCCACCGACATTTGGAAGGCCCTGGACTGATCTGTTGCAAGAAATGTGAGCGAAGCCCAGCGGTCGTTGGGCTTCGTCGATATACTAGGCGCCAGTTTCGCCGGGCTTGATGGTCGCCGGGCCCAGCACTGGGAATACCGACAATCCGACAGGGTTTGGACGGTTTCGCCAGGCTGGCCCGGGCACCGCATCATCCCGGTCATGCCCGCAACGGGTGGCTTAGGGATATCGACCATATGCAATGGATTTTGACGCTGTTGGGCCTGGCCCTTGGCTGGGTGGTGGATGAGTCGTTCGCCGATGCGCTGGTCGGGGCGTTGGTGGGGCTCGGCGTCGCCCAGGCGTATCGATTGGGACGACTGGGTATCCAAGTCGCCAAGCAACAGCTCTTGTTGCAAGACGCCCAGCAGAGCGTGCTCACATTGGAAGCGCGTCTAGCGGCCCTCGAAAGCGGCGCCGTTGTCGCGCCGAGTGATCCGACTCCGGCGCCCGAATCTGTAGTGCCCCAGGCCGCAAGGCCCGAAGCCCGCACCGGGCCGGAGCTCGTCTGGGATCTGCCACCCGAGCTCGAACCCGTCTCCGTCATGGCCACCCAGGCCAGCCAGCCGTTGCCGGAAGAAATCTGGAGCCCTGCGCCAGCAGTCTCCAGCCGGCGCGCTGACCGCGACTTTGAGCCTCTCCCTATGGAGCCGAGGGTTGCGGAACCGGCAGCCCCTCGTGGCCCGAATCTGTTCGACCGTGCCTGGACCGGCGCGCGCAACTGGCTGTTCGGCGGCAACACCGTGCTGCGAGTGGGTGTGGTGTTGCTGTTCCTTGGCCTGGCCTTTTTGCTGCGCTACGCCACCGAAGGCATGATCGTGCCGATCGAGGTGCGTTACGCCGGCGTCGCGGCCAGCGCCTTGGGCCTGCTGGGCCTGGGCTGGTGGTTGCGCCAACGCAACAGCAACTATGCGCTGATGTTGCAGGGCACGGGGATTGCGGTGCTGTACCTGACCGTATTTGCTGCCATGCGCTTGCATCCGTTGCTCGACTCCAAGGCTGCCTTGGGCCTGCTGGTGGCGGTCACGGTGTTTTCGGCGATCCTGGCCGTTACCCAAAACGCCCTGGGTTTGGCCGCGGCCGCGGCATTGGGCGGGTTTGCCGCGCCGATCCTGACGTCCACTGGCAGCGGTAATCATGTCGCGCTGTTCAGCTATTTCATCCTGCTCAATACCGGGATCTTCGCCATTGCCTGGTTCAGGGCCTGGCGCCTGCTCAACCTGATTGGCTTCGTTGGCACCTTCGGTATCGGTTTTGCCTGGGGCCTGCGTTCCTATGCGCCGGAACTGTTGTGGAGCACGGAACCGTTCCTGATTGTTTTCTTCCTGATGTACCTGGCGATCGGCTTGCTGTTCACCCGGCGCAAACTGCAGGAAATGAGCGATGCCCCCGAAGATGACAGCCGCGATGCCGTGCTGCGCTGGTCGGCGCGCAAGGGCGACTACGTGGACGGCACCATGCTGTTCGGCCCGCCGTTGGTAGGCTTCGGCTTGCAATTGGCATTGGTGCAGCATCTGGAATTCGCCGCAGCGTTCAGTGCCCTGGCCCTGGGCATGATCTACATGGGGCTGGCTCGGGTACTGATGGGCGGTCGCGCCGTGCTGCTGGCTGAAACCTGCCTGGCCCTGGGTGTGATTTTCACCAGCCTGGCCATTCCGCTTGGCCTTGATGCCCGCTGGACTGCCGCGGCATGGGCGGTGGAAGGTGCCGGGATCTTCTGGCTGGGCCTGCGCCAGCAGCGGCCGTTCGCGCGAATCTTTGCGCTGTTGCTGCAATTGGGCTCGGCACTGGCCTTCATCAGCGAACTGAGTACCGGCGAAAGCAGCCTGCTCGAAGGCGCGCCGCTGGGCGCGTTGATGCTTGGCATGGCCTTGCTGTTTAGCTTCTATCAGCTGCGCAAGGCTGACCCTGGGCACACTGCAAGCTGGGAGCGCCGCGGGCAGTCCGTGCTGGCGGTGCTGGGGCTGGGCTTCCTTTATCTGTTGGCGCCGCTGTTCTTCTTCATCCACGGCACAGCCATCGCCTGGGCGCTGGCCGGCCTGGCGACGCTGGTTGTTGGCCTGCGCCTGCAATCGCGCGCGTTCCTGTTTACCGCGTTTGCCGTGCAACTGCTGGGCGGCGCGCTGTTTTTGCTGCGCCTGCAAGGCGCCGAAGGGGATTCGGCAGCGGTGCTCAATGCCGGTTGGAGCGGTCTGCTCAGCGCCTCGCTGATCGGCCTGGCATTGATTGGCGGCATGTTGCTGGCGGCTCGCGACGACATGGTGCGCAACGACGTCCGGTTGCTGCGCGGCTTGTCGGTGGTGTTGCTGGCCGGGTTGGTGCTGATCAACCTTGCCGTGCTGTTCGTCCTGCCCTGGCAAACGGCGAGCGGGGTGTGGGCGGCCAGCGGCCTGCTGATTATCTGGCTGAGCCTGTACCTCAAACAACGCGTGAGCTTTGTCTTTGGCCTGTTGCTGCAAGTGCTTGGTGGTGCGTCGTTCCTGCTGGCAGGGCCGGCACTGCTGGGCCCGCTCGATGCCGAGGACTTGCGGCCCCTGGCCCACAGCGGTTTCTGGACGCCGCTGGTGCTGGGGCTGGCAGCGCTGGTGGGCGCTTGGCGCCTGCAACGGGCGCACGCGGCGCAGGAACTCGACGCCTTGAGCTTGCAGCGCTTGTCCGAGTTGTTGCTGATCTGGGGTGGCGGTTGGTGGGCGCTGGCGTGGGTCAGCGAAGTGCTGCGCTTTGCCCCGCAAGACCTGCAAGGTAGCTTGTTGCTGATGGTCGCGGCCGCCAGCGTGGCGGTGTGGAGCGTATTGTCGCTGCGGTTGAAATGGCCGGCGCTGGGGCTGCTGTGCACCTTGCTGATTCCAGCAGCAGGCTGTGTGCTGGTGGCTACGGGGCACAGTCACTATCACCCGGCGGCGAACTTTGGCTGGCTGGCTTGGCTGGCGGTATTTGCCGTGCATTTCCTGTCTCTGAAACGCCTGGCCGCGACGCTGCCGGCCCAGGCGCGCAGTACCGCTCATGTGCTCGGTTGCTGGTTGCTGATGGCGGTGCTGATGTTGGAGTTGCGTTACGGCCTGCTGTTGCTGTCCGAGCAGTACAACGCCTGGCGCTGGCTGGCCTGGGCGATCCTGCCAGGCCTTTACCTGGTGCTGATGGCCACGCCGCGTACCTTGCCGTGGCCGGTATCGGCCCAACCGCGCGAATATCGTGTCTACGCGGCGGCGCCCATGGCGCTGTTGATGCTCGGTTGGTTCTGGATGACCAACACCTTCAGTGACGGCAACTCAGAGCCACTGCCTTACGTGCCGTTGCTCAATCCCTTGGAGCTGGGCCTGCTGTTCGCCTTGTTCGGCATCTATGTGTGGGCCCGCAACGCCGTGGAGCAATCGACGAACCGCTGGAATCGCATCGGACAGATCGCCCAGTTGATCGCCGGTGTGTCGCTGTTCGCGTTCTTCACCGCCTTGGTGATGCGCGTTGCCCACCAGTGGATGGATGTCCCGTACGAGCTGGACGCGCTGCTTGAATCCATGTTCGTGCAGGCCGGCTTGTCCATCGTCTGGACCTTGATTGCCCTCGGCCTGATGATTGGCGGGCATCTGCGGCATCGGCGTGAAGTGTGGTTGATCGGCGCGGCGCTGATCGCCGTGGTGGTCGCCAAGTTGTTCTTTGTCGAATTGAGTAACCGTGGCGGTCTGGCGCGGATCGTGTCGTTTATCGGCGTGGGGGTCTTGTTGTTGGTGGTGGGCTACTTTGCGCCGCTGCCACCGAAACGCCCGGAAACGGTCTCGGAAACCGAGCCGCCGATGCCTGTCAGTGAGGGAGTGTCGTCTTGAGTCGCAAGTTGAATCGGATCGGGCTGGGTGTGGTCGGGTTGTGGGTGGCGCTGTCGGCCACCGCCCAGGAAAAACCGGCGGACTTCGCCCATCAGGTGCCTCTGGCCTTGAGCGGGGAGGGGCCTTGGTATCGCCTGCCGTTGCCGCTTGACGTCCAATTGCAGGCGCGGCAGACCGACCTCAGCGACCTTCGGGTCTTCAACGCGGCCGGACAGCCTCAAGCGTATGCGTTGGTTCGTGAATCGGCGCAGAGCCGGGAGAACCGCACCCTCACCGACGTGAAGTGGTTTCCGCTCTACAACGCTGCCGATGACAGCGAGCGAGCGCCCAGCGTGCGCGTGCAATCGAACGCCAACGGCACGTTGGTCGAAGTCCAGCCGTCCAGTCGGCTCGAAGCGGGCGAAGAGGAGCTGCGTGGCTGGTTGCTGGATGCCAGCGCGATCAAGGCGCCTTTGCAGCAATTGATCCTCGACTGGACCAGCGAACGCGACGGCTTCCAGCGCTTCACCATCGAAGCCAGTGACGATTTGCAACACTGGCAAGCATGGGGCGAAGGCCAGATTGCGCGACTGACCTTCGCCGACGAGCGGGTCGAGCAGCATGAAGTGAACTTGCCGGGGCAATCGGCGCGGTATTTGCGGTTGCTGTGGGATTCGCCTTCCTCGGCGCCGGTGCTGACCTCGGCTCAGTTGCAAAGCGCCAGCCGCGAGAGCCTGCCGTTGCCGTTGGTGTGGTCGCGGCCTTTGGCCGGTAGTACGACGAAGGCCGGTGAATACACTTGGCAGTTGCCCATGGGGTTGAATATCGAGCAGGTGCAGGTGGAACTGAGCCAGGCCAACAGCCTGGCGCCGGTGACCCTGGCCGGCCGCCGTGAAAGCAGCCAGTCTTGGCAGCCGATGGGCAGCGGTTTGCTCTATCGCTTGACCCAGAACGGCCAGGACGTGCTGCAAAACCATCTGCAACTGTCCGGACAAACTGTCCAGCAGTTGAAACTGACCGTGGATGAACGCGGCGGTGGCTTGGGCGTCGAAGCCCCGGCCCTGCGTTTTGCCGTGCGCCCGACGCAGGTGGTGTTCCTGGCGCGTGGCGAAGGCCCGTACAGCCTGGCGCTGGGCAGCGCGACGGTGAAAGCGGCGAGCCTGCCGTTGACAACATTGGTGCCGGATTACAAACCGTCGCGGCTGACGACGTTGGGAGCGGCGACAGTGAACGGTGCGGCCACCTCGACCCCGGCGGCTGAAACCACGCCCGCGACCGTCGAGACCAACTGGAAAAAAATCGGCCTGTGGGTGGTATTGCTGCTGGGCGTGCTGTTCCTCGCGGCGATGGCGTTCAGCCTGCTGCGCAAGCCGCCGGTCAATAACTGAAGCGCCTGCTCATGGACAGGCTCGCTTCCATAACGGGCGAGCCAGTTGGTGATGCCTCCCCTTTATCAACATAAACACCGAAGCGAGCCCCAGCCCGTGAACTCAATCCTCCATATCCCGTCTCATAGGAGGAATTAAGTCCCGACTCGCGCTAAACTGCGCGGGTTTTTCCGCCCCCTATTCTTCGGAGCCGTCCATGTCCCGCGTTACCTTGAGTCGCTATTTGATTGAGCAGACCCGCAGCAACAATACCCCTGCCGATCTGCGCTTTTTGATCGAAGTGGTGGCGCGTGCGTGCAAAGAGATCAGCCACGCCGTCTCCAAAGGCGCGTTGGGTGGTGTCCTGGGCAGCATGGGCACCGAAAACGTGCAGGGCGAAGTGCAGAAGAAACTCGACGTGCTGTCGAACGAAATCCTGCTCGAAGCCAACGAATGGGGCGGCCACCTGGCTGGCATGGCGTCCGAAGAAATGGACAACGCCTACCAGATCCCGGGCAAATACCCCAAGGGTGCCTATCTGCTGGTGTTCGACCCACTGGACGGTTCGTCGAACATCGACATCAACGCGCCGGTCGGCACCATCTTCTCGGTGCTGCGTTGCCCGAACGAGTACCTGAGCCAGAACGAAGCCCTGAATGAAAAGGCCTTCCTGCAGCCGGGCACCGAACAGGTCGCCGCCGGTTATGCCATTTACGGTCCTCAGACAATGCTGGTGTTGACCCTGGGCGACGGCGTGAAGGGTTTCACCCTGGACCGTGAGATGGGCAGCTTCGTGCTGACCCACGAAGACATCACCATTCCTGAAACCACCCAGGAATTCGCCATCAACATGTCCAACCAGCGTCACTGGGAAGCCCCGGTACAACGCTACGTCAACGAGTTGTTGGCCGGTGAAGAAGGTCCGCTGAAAAAGAACTACAACATGCGCTGGGTCGCCGCGATGGTTGCCGATGTGCACCGTATCCTGACCCGTGGCGGTCTGTTCATGTACCCGCGTGACAGCCGTGAGCCGTCCAAGCCGGGCAAGCTGCGCCTGATGTACGAAGCCAACCCGATGTCGTTCCTGGTGGAGCAGGCCGGTGGCGCTTCCACCGACGGGCACCAGCGCATCCTCGATATCCAGCCTGAAGGCCTGCACCAGCGCGTAGCAGTGTTCCTTGGCTCGAAAGAAGAAGTGGCCCGCGCCACGGCCTACCACAAGGAATAAATCATGGCCGAGCCCTGGCAGCCGTTGCTCGATTGGTGGTTTGGTACAGCCCAGACGCCGGACGAAATAGCGGCTGAAAAGGGCAAGCTGTGGTTCGGCAAAGGCCATGATCGCCAGGCGCAAGAGCGCTTCGGCGATCAGGTCGAGCAGGCACTGGCCGGCGGATTGACCGATTGGGCGCAACGCTCGGAAGGTTGGCTGGCCCTGGTGCTGCTACTGGATCAACTCCCGCGGATGATCTATCGCAACACGCCCAAGAGCTTTTCCGGTGACCTGCGTGCCCAAGCGCTGGTCGCCCAAGGCCTGGCGGCAGGGTTTGACCGGCAACTCAAGCCGATCCAGCGGGTATTCATCTACCTCGTGCTCGAACACTGCGAAAACCTCGCGGTACAGAACGAAGCCGTGTCGCGGTTCATCGAGCTGGTCCGAGAACAGCCGCAGGCGCAGCGGGCGGTGTTTGAAGACAACCTGGATTATGCCGAACGGCATCAGAAGATCATTGCTCGGTTTGGACGCTTTCCCCATCGCAATGCGGTGTTGGGGCGCGAGTCGACGGCTGAGGAGATGGAGTTTTTGAAGAGACCTGGGTCCAGGTTTTGAACATGCTGCGGGAGCTGATTCGATGTTCGCGAGCAGACTCGTCCCCATTACGTATGTTCGTTGCGCGCAACACGTGCGTTTGCAGGAGATCAGATGAGCGAGCCAACGGTTAAATAGCTGTGCTACTGCTTAGGAGCGGCTCAGCGCTGCATTTCGCCGTGTACGTTTATTGAAGATCCATCTCTTCCAATTCTGCGAACACTTCTTCAGTTTCCCGAAGCTTCTTTTCTTCGATTTCCTGATTGCCGATGGCCAACAGCATTAACAGTGCCGCTGTATCCTCTGGTTGACTGATATTTTTTGTGTCCATGGTTACTGCCTCGGTTTCGTCGTCTTGATAGAAGATGAAATTGTAGAGGGATTATCATAGTCGATGGTGCTGAATGAGCCCCCATCGCGAGCCAGCTCGCGATGGGTATCCCATGCGCTAGATCCTGAAACTACCCACCAACTGCTTCAACCGCGCCGCCTGCTGTTCCAGGTCGGCACAGGCCCGCAACGTGGCTTGCAGGTTTTCCACGCCTTCCTGGTTCAGGGTGTTGATTTCGGTGATGTCGACGTTGATCGATTCCACCACGGCGGTCTGTTCTTCGGTGGCGGTCGCCACGGACTGGTTCATGCCGTCGATTTCTCCGATGCGCTGGGTCACGCTGCCCAGGCGTTCGCCGGCCTGGTTGGCGATGCCGACGCTGCTCTCGCTCTGGCGCTGGCTGTCGGTCATGGTCAGCACCGCTTCCCGCGCGCCGACTTGAAGCTCTTCGATCATCTTCTTCACTTGCTGCGCTGAATCCTGGGTGCGGTGGGCCAGGTTGCGTACTTCGTCGGCGACCACCGCGAAGCCACGCCCGGCTTCACCAGCGCGGGCGGCTTCGATGGCGGCGTTCAGTGCGAGCAGGTTGGTCTGTTGGGAAATGCTGGTGATCACTTCGAGAATCTGGCCGATGTTCACCGTGTTGCTGTTCAGGGTTTCGATGTTGCCGCACGAATCGCTGATCTTGGCCGACAGTTGCTGCATCGCCGTGATGGTTTTATCCACCACTTGCTGGCCATCTTCAGCGAGGTTGCGGGCTTCGCTGGAATGCTGCGAGGCGAGGGCGGCGTTCTGGGCGATTTCCTGGGCGGCGGCGCCGAGCTCGTTGATCGCCGCGGCCACGCTGCTGGTGCGCGACGCCTGCTGGTCGGAGTTGTACATCGACGAGTTGGACGCGCTGACTACGCGCAGCGCCACTTCGTTGACCTGACCGGTCGCCGAAGCGACTTCGCGGATCGATGTATGGATACGTTCTACAAATCGGTTGAACGAAGTGCCCAGGGCGCCAAATTCGTCCTGGCCATGAATGACCAGGCGCCGTGTCAGGTCACCTTCGCCCTCGGCGATGTCGTGCATGGCGCGGCCCATGGTCAGCAGCGGTTGCATCAGCACGCGGATCAGCATGCCTAGCAGGGCGATGATGAACACCACGGCGATGGCCATGGCAATCAGCGCCGAGGTACGGAATTCGCTGAGCATCGCCAGCGCCGTGCTCTTGTCGAGCACCAGCGCTACGTACCAATCCGCCCCGGGTACGCCATTCACGTGGGTGAAGGAGATAAATTGGGTCTTGCCGTCGAGCTCGACTTCCTTCAAGCCCGGGCTGACGTGTGGCGCGCCGTTGGGGTAGGCCTCGGCGAGGGTCTTGAGCACGCGCTTGCTGTCGGGATGGACCAGGATCTTGCCGTCGGCACTGACGATGAACGCATGGCCGTGGCCGCCGAAATTCAGCGAGTTGATGATGGCGCTGACGCTCGACAGGTCGATGTCCGCTCCCGCCACGCCGATCATCTGGTTCTGGCGTTGTACCGGCGTGGCAACAGTGATTACCAGCTTGCCCGACGAAGCCGCGATGTAGGGTTCGGTGACGATGGTTTGCTGGGCGCTGTTGGCGGCCTTGTACCAGCCGCGAGCGCGAGGGTCGTAATCGGCGGCACGATTGCCGGCGGGTATCGAGAACATGACGCCGTCGGTACCGCCGAAATAGCTGAGCTGGAAGTTGCCGGTGTAGGCAGGCAGGCCCACGGCGCGCTTCAAGCTCTCGGCGCTGTTTCCATCGATGGCGATTTGCTGGGCCAGCGATTGCAGCAGTTGAATACGGCCCTCGACCCACGTCTGGATATTACGACTGGTCAGGTTGCCGAGTTCCTGCATGGACGTCTCGGTGCTGGCGTTGAGGCTTTGTCGTTGGCGGTAATCGTTGAACAGGATGAAACAGGCGAATGCGACGGCCACAACGAGGGCGGCAGCCAGCAGGATTTTATGGCTGAATTTCATGTTTCTGGTCATTAAGAGCGCTACCGCGGAGGGACGGGTCAGAAAGGGGCGCCAATTTGCCATAACACTGGACTTTGCGCTGTTACTTTTTATCGGCGCAAAGGTCCGGCCCATCAGGCGTCAGCGGCCCATTCCCGACGAAAGGCACGACGGCGTCACAAACTGGACGATAAGCCGATGAAACACCACTGTTCGGCCAATAAATACTGGGTTCGTCGGGGAACCAGATAGGGGTTTTCTCTTCTAAGGTTCAGGTTGGCACCCTGCCCACCTCCCTTCCGTTCCAGGAGTTACACCATGTCGCTGCGATCTATCGCCCTGCTGTTTATGTGCGTCGTGTTGACCGCATGCAGCAAGGTCAACCAGGAAAACTATTCGAAGTTGTCGGCCGGCATGCCCAAGGCCGAGGTCGAAACGTTGCTTGGGAAACCGACTGATTGTTCGGGCGCGCTCGGCATGTCCAGCTGCACTTGGGGCGACCAGAAAAGCTTTATCAGCGTGCAGTACGCGGGTGACAAAGTGTTGATGTTTTCCGGCCAAGGCCTGAAGTAATCCGAAGTAAACCGGGGCCAAGTGCCCACGGGAGAAAAAAATAATGATGCGGTTAGTTTTTGTGCTTTTGGCTGGCCTGGTATTGGCCGGCTGTGCCACTTCTGGCGTAGACCCGTTGGCGCCCAAGACCGTCAACAGTGTCAATCTCAAGCGTTACCAAGGGACTTGGTACGAGTTGGCCCGCCTGCCGATGTATTTCCAGCGCAACTGCGCACAATCCGAAGCTCACTACACCCTCAAGCCTGACGGCAACGTGGATGTATTCAACCGCTGCCTGACGTCGGACTGGCAGTGGGAGGAAGCCAGGGGCACGGCATCCCCGCAAGTGCCAGGCAAGACCGACAAGCTTTGGGTCGAGTTCGACAACTGGTTCTCGCGGATCGTGCCGGGCGTGGCGAAGGGGGAGTACTGGGTGTTGTACGTCAGCGACGATTACAAGACGGCAATTGTCGGCGATCCGAGCCGTCGCTACATGTGGCTGCTGTCCCGCTCTCCAACTGTCAATGTGGACGTGCGTGAAGAATTGCTGAGCAAGGCGCGCCAGCAGGGCTATGACACGACACGGTTGATCTGGCGTGCGTCGGATCGGCAGATGGCCAAGACGTCGGACTGACCGAGGCCCGAGACCGAATGTGGGAGCCAGTCAGGTCCCACATTGTTAAGGGTTGTCAGCCCAGAAGTTCGCGCAGTACTTGGGTAAACGCCCGGGCGCTCTCTGCTTCCCCGGCGTGGTGTCCATCGCGGACTACCCATTTTCCCCCGACCATCACGTCCCGCACCTGGCGATCCCCGCCGGCAAACAGCCAGCGATTGAGGATGCCGTCGCCGTTGGCCGTGGCCAGGTAAGGGTCGTTGCCCTCGAGCACGAGCCAGTCGGCGCGCTTGCCAACCTCCAAGGCGCCGATGGGTTGCCCCAGCGCCTGGGCTCCTCCTTCCAGGGCGGCATCAAACAGCGTGCGTCCGACCATCGGCTGATCCGAGCGATACAGGCGGTTGCGTCGCTGATCCCGCAGCCGCTGGCCGTACTCCAGCCAACGCAACTCTTCCACCACACTCAACGAGACATGGCTGTCGGAGCCGATACCCAGGCGTCCGCCCTGGGCGAGGAAATCCACGGCCGGGAAAACTCCGTCTCCCAGGTTGGCTTCGGTGGTCAGGCACAAGCCAGCAATCGCCCGGCTCCTGGCCATGAGGCTGACTTCCTGGGGGTTGGCATGAGTGGCGTGGACCAGGCACCAGCGCTGGTCGACCTCGGTGTTTTCGTACAGCCATTGCAGCGGGCGGGCGCCGCTCCAACTCAGGCAATCGTCGACTTCCTTTTGCTGCTCGGCAATGTGGATGTGCACTGGACAATGGGGATCGCTGGCGGCCAGCACCTCTTGGATCTGCCCGGGCGTCACGGCGCGCAAGGAATGGAAGCACAAACCCAGGGCCTGATTCGCTTGCCCGGCCAGGACCGGCTGCAAACGCGACTGCAACTTCAAGTAGTTTTCGGTGCTGTTGATGAATCGGCGCTGCCCTTCATTGGGCGCCTGACCGCCGAAGCCGGAGTGGCTGTAGAGCACCGGCAGCAGCGTCAAGCCGATGCCGGCGGCAATCGCGGCCTGGCTGATGCGCAAGGCAAGTTCGGCCGGGTCGGCGTAGGGCGTGCCGTCGGTGTCGTGATGAACGTAATGGAATTCGGCGACCGAGGTGTAGCCGGCCTTGAGCATCTCGATGTACAGCTGCCTGGCGATGATGCCGAGCTGATCGGGACTGATTTTACCGACGAGTCGGTACATGAGGTCGCGCCAGGTCCAGAAACTGTCGTTGGGGTTGCCGGCCACTTCCGCCAGCCCGGCCATCGCCCGCTGGAAAGCATGGGAGTGCAGGTTCGGCATGCCTGGCAACAAAGGACCCGCCAGCCGTTCGGCGCCGTCTGCGTGGGAACCGGCCTGGATATGGATCAAGACGCCGTCGGCGTTGACCTCAAGACGTACATCATTGGCCCATCCATCAGGCAACAGCGCGCGCTCAGCGAAGAAGGCGGACATGGGTTGAACCTCGGTGCGTGTAATTTGTATATACATATACAGACGTTTGCCTGGCCGGTAAACTCCGGCAAGCTAGCAACCTTATTCGCAGAACAGGGAACCGCCGTGCCGACTCCGCCTGCCAAACCGCCGCTGGCCGCACACATGGGTGACAGTCCGGCGCCCTTGTACGCCCGCGTCAAACAGATGATCACCCAGCAGATCGACAGTGGAAACTGGCCGCCGCATTACCGCGTGCCGTCGGAAAGCGAGCTGGTCAGCCAACTGGGTTTCAGCCGCATGACCATCAACCGCGCCCTGCGGGAAATGACCGCCGATGGCCTGTTGGTTCGCATGCAAGGTGTCGGCACATTCGTCGCCGAACCCAAGAGCCAGTCCGCGCTGTTCGAAGTTCACAACATTGCCGACGAGATCGCCTCCCGGGGCCATCGCCACACCTGCAAGGTCATCACCCTGGAAGAAGAGTCGGCCGGTTCCGAACGGGCGCTGGCCCTGGACATGCGCGAAGGCCAGAAGGTGTTCCATTCGCTGATCGTGCATTTCGAAAACGACATCCCCGTGCAGATCGAGGACCGTTTCGTCAACGCACTGGTGGCGCCGGAATACCTCCAGCAGGATTTCACCGTGCAAACCCCCTACGCCTACCTGAACCAGGTTGCACCGCTGACCGAAGGCGAGCATGTGGTCGAGGCGATCCTGGCCGAACCGAGCGAATGCAAGCTGTTGCAGATCGAAAGGGGCGAGCCGTGCCTGTTGATCCGTCGTCGCACCTGGTCCGGGCGCCAACCGGTGACCGCCGCGCGGCTGATCCATCCGGGCTCCCGTCACAGCTTGGAAGGGCGCTTTCATAAATGAGCCAAGTGAAGGTTTTACGTGCCGCGCAGTACCCGCGCATGCCTTGGAAGAATGGCGGTGGCAGCACTGAAGAGATCACCCGCGATGCCGGCGCGGGCCTGGAAGGTTTCGGCTGGCGGCTGTCGATTGCCGACATAGGTGAGTCTGGCGGCTTTTCCACGTTCGCCGGTTATGAGCGAATCATCAGTGTCCTGCAGGGCGACGGCATGACGCTGAACGTCGATGGCCATTCCACGCGGCCTTTGCATCCGCTGGATCCTTTCGCGTTCAGCGGCGAGAGCCATGTGCACTGCACATTGCTGGGCGGACCGATTCGCGACTTCAACCTGATCTACGCGCCACAGCGTTACCGCGCGCGGTTGCAGTGGATGGGTGGGCAGCAGCGGTTTTTCAGCGAGGCGGGGACGGTGTTGGTGTTCAGTGCGGCTCCGACGCTGAGGGTCAAGATGGATGAGGCTGTCGAGGCGTTGGAGCTTTATGACTGCCTGCAACTGAGCGGTAACACCGGGCTGCTGGACATCACCACCTGCGGGCAATGCTGCGTGATTGAGCTGACCGCTCACTAAGACGCCTGCCAAAGCGCTGTTGTGGCGAGGGAGCTTGCTCCCGCTGGGGCGCGCAGCGGCCCTGTTTTTTGGGTCTGCTTCGCAGCCCAGCGGGAGCAAGCTCCCTCGCCACAAAAGCTCACCTCATTGTTCCCTCCATGCGCACCAACTTGTTACCGAACGCCCCAGCGTGGCGCAATACCACGCTTCTGTGCCGCTCCGATTGCCCCCTCGAACACCCTCTTCAAAAATTTCATGCAGCTCAGTAGGCCTTAAATCACAAGGCTTTCAGCCAATTCCCCAACCGTTCCCGAACATTGCCTCCAGCAAGTTGGCCGTTCGATTGCATATGCTTGTACATACAAGTAAAGACGTATGCGTATGAGTCGCCGATATTCAACGCAACGTTCGTAGAAATCGCTGCCCACTGCCCGGGCTGGTCTGGATTGATCGCTGAGGAGTTTTTGCTGTGACCGACGCTACCCGCAAACCTGAAAAATACCGTGACGTTGAAATCCGCGCGCCTCGCGGCAATACGCTGACCGCCAAGAGCTGGCTGACTGAAGCGCCGCTGCGCATGTTGATGAACAACCTCGACCCTGAAGTGGCCGAGAACCCCAAGGAGCTGGTGGTCTACGGTGGCATCGGTCGCGCTGCGCGCAACTGGGAGTGCTACGACAAGATCGTCGAAAGCCTGACCAACCTGAACGATGACGAAACCCTGCTGGTGCAATCCGGCAAGCCGGTGGGCGTGTTCAAGACCCACAGCAACGCCCCACGCGTACTGATCGCCAACTCCAACCTGGTGCCGCACTGGGCCAGTTGGGAGCACTTCAACGAACTCGACGCCAAGGGCCTGGCCATGTACGGCCAGATGACGGCCGGCAGCTGGATCTACATCGGCAGCCAGGGCATCGTGCAAGGCACTTATGAAACCTTCGTCGAGGCCGGTCGCCAGCACTACGACTCCAACCTCAAGGGCCGTTGGGTCCTGACCGCCGGCCTCGGCGGCATGGGTGGCGCGCAACCCCTGGCCGCGACCCTGGCCGGTGCTTGCTCGCTGAACATCGAATGCCAGCAGGTGAGCATCGACTTCCGCTTGAACAGCCGTTATGTCGACGAGCAGGCTACTGACCTCGAGGACGCCCTGGCGCGCATCGACAAATACACCAAAGAAGGCAAGGCGATTTCCATTGCGCTGCTGGGCAACGCGGCTGAAATCCTACCGGAACTGGTCAAGCGTGGTGTGCGTCCGGACATGGTCACCGACCAGACCAGCGCCCACGATCCCCTCAATGGTTACCTGCCGGCCGGCTGGACCTGGGACGAATACCGCGCCCGCGCCAAGACCGAGCCCGCCGCCGTGGTGAAAGCCGCCAAGCAATCGATGGCCGTCCACGTCAAAGCCATGCTGGCCTTCCAGAAAATGGGCGTGCCGACCTTTGACTACGGCAACAACATCCGCCAGATGGCCCAGGAAGAGGGCGTCGAAAATGCCTTCGACTTCCCCGGCTTTGTTCCGGCCTATATCCGTCCACTGTTCTGCCGTGGCATCGGCCCATTCCGTTGGGCGGCGCTGTCCGGTGATCCGCAGGACATCTACAAGACCGACGCCAAGGTCAAGGAACTGATCCCCGACGACGCCCACCTGCACAACTGGCTCGACATGGCCCGCGAGCGCATCAGCTTCCAGGGTTTGCCGGCACGTATCTGCTGGGTCGGCCTGGGCCAGCGCGCCAAGTTGGGCCTGGCGTTCAACGAAATGGTGCGCAGCGGCGAATTGTCAGCGCCGATCGTCATTGGTCGCGACCACCTGGACTCCGGCTCCGTCGCCAGCCCTAACCGTGAAACCGAATCCATGCAGGACGGTTCCGACGCCGTATCCGACTGGCCGTTGCTCAACGCCTTGCTCAATACCGCCAGCGGCGCTACCTGGGTGTCCTTGCACCACGGTGGCGGCGTCGGCATGGGCTTCTCTCAGCATTCGGGCATGGTCATCGTTTGCGACGGCACCGACGAAGCGGCCGAGCGAATTGCCCGGGTGCTGCACAACGATCCGGGCACAGGTGTCATGCGTCACGCCGATGCCGGTTACCAGATCGCCATTGATTGCGCGAAGGAGCAGGGGCTGAACCTGCCAATGATCACGGGCAAGTAACCCCGCGCCGAAAGCACTGCCCTAACCAGAACAATCCACAGAGGTTGAACCATGGCTGTCACCAACACGCGCACAAGCAGCAAGTTGATCGAGAAACGTTCGATCGACTACATCCCGGAAGCGGAGAGGCACGGCCGGCTGTTAAGCCAATTCACCCTCTGGATGGGTGCCAACCTGCAAATTACAGCCATCGTCACCGGTGCATTGGCGGTGGTGCTGGGCGGCGATGTGTTCTGGTCGTTGATCGGTTTGCTGATCGGCCAAGTGCTCGGCGGTGGCGTCATGGCCTTGCATGCGGCCCAAGGGCCCAAGCTGGGCCTGCCGCAGATGATCTCCAGCCGGGTGCAGTTCGGTGTATATGGCGCGGCTATCCCGATCGTGCTGGTGTGCCTGATGTACCTGGGTTTCACCGCCACCGGAACCGTGCTTTCCGGCCAGGCGCTGGGCCAGTTGTTTGGCGTCAGCGACAGTGTCGGCATCCTCATTTTCGCCAGTGTCATCGTGCTGGTGACGGTGCTCGGTTATCGGGTGATCCATTTCATTGGCCGTGTCGCCAGCGTTATTGGTGTGATCGCCTTCGTTTATTTGTTCGCTCGCCTGATCAACCAGACCGACGTGGGCGCACTCCTGCAGATCCGCCACTTCAGCTGGAGCAGCTTCCTGCTGGCGGTGTCGCTCGCGGCTTCCTGGCAGATCGCCTTCGGCCCATACGTGGCGGACTATTCGCGTTACTTGCCGAGCAAGACCTCCTCGGTGAAAACCTTTTTCGCCGCCGGCGCCGGTTCAGTCATCGGCGCACAAGTGGCGATGATCCTCGGCGTGTTTGCCGCCGCCTCGGCCAACGGGCAGTTCGCCGGTCACGAAGTGGCCTATATCGTTGGCCTGGGAGGAACCGGTGCGACGGCTGCGCTGCTGTACTTCAGCATCGCGTTCGGCAAGGTCACCATCTCCACGCTGAACTCCTACGGCAGCTTCATGTGCATCGCGACCATCATCAGCGGGTTCCGCGGGCACGTGAACGTCACGCGCGTGCAGCGCCTGGTCTTCGTGCTGGTCATCGTCGGCGCTGCAACCCTGATCGCGCTGCTCGGCCAGCACTCGTTCCTCGGTGCCTTCAAGTCTTTCATTCTGTTCTTGCTGGCGTTCTTTACGCCTTGGAGCGCGATCAATCTGGTGGACTACTACTGCATCACGCGTGAGCGCTATGACGTGCCGGCACTGAACGACCCGAACGGTCGCTATGGTCGCTGGAACGTCCTCGGCATCAGCGTCTATGTCTTCGGGGTACTGGTTCAACTGCCATTCATTGCCACCAAGTTCTATACCGGTCCGCTGGTGAAGGCCATGGGCGGCGTGGACATCTCCTGGATCATCGGCCTGGTGGTCCCGGCGGCGCTGTACTACGTCCTCGCCAAGAAGTGGCACAGCGCAGTACCCGATCAATTGATCCTGCCGCTCGAGCAGGACGCGGTTGACGCACAACCGAGCAGGGCGGGCCGCATCCAAGCGGTCTGATGGGACGTTGACAGGGCTGGATGCCTCTTGACTGCCGTAAGCCAATCCAACTGATTAGGAGCGTCACATAATGAAGTCGAACAAGACCCTGCTGACCACATTGCTGACCATGGGCCTGCTGGCCAGCGCCGGCGCCACGCAAGCGGCTGGTTGGTGCGAGTCGGGTAAACCGGTGAAGTTTGCCGGCCTGAACTGGGAAAGCGGCATGCTGCTGACCGACGTGATGCAAGTGGTGCTGGAAAAAGGCTACGGCTGCAAGACCGACAGCCTGCCCGGCAACTCCATCACCATGGAAAACGCCCTGAGCAGCAACGACATCCAGGTGTTTGCCGAAGAGTGGGTCGGCCGCAGTGAAGTCTGGAACAAGGCCGAGAAGGCCGGCAAGGTGGTCGGCGTCGGTGCCCCGGTGGTGGGCGCCATCGAAGGCTGGTACGTGCCGCGCTACGTGATCGAAGGCGATGCCAAGCGCAAGCTTGAAGCCAAGGCGCCGGGCCTGAAGAACATCGCTGACCTGGGCCAATACGCCGCCGTGTTCAAGGATCAGGAAGAGCCATCCAAGGGCCGTTTCTACAACTGCCCGGCCGGCTGGACCTGTGAGCTGGACAACAGCGAAATGCTGAAAACCTACGGCCTGGAAAAAACCTACACCAACTTCCGTCCAGGCACCGGCCCGGCGCTGGATGCCGCGGTGCTGTCGAGCTACAAGCGTGGCGAGCCGATCCTGTTCTACTACTGGTCGCCGACGCCGCTGATGGGCCAGGTGGACTTGGTCAAGCTGGAAGAAAAGCCGGGTGTGGATAAAAGCGTGAGCATCAAGGTCGGCCTGTCCAAGACCTTTCACGACCAGGCCCCGGAACTGGTGGCGGTGCTGGAAAAGGTCAACCTGCCAATCGATATCCTGAACCAGAACCTCGGGCGCATGGCCAAAGAGCGGATCGAGTCGCCGAAACTGGCGAAGATCTTCCTGAAGGAACATCCTGAAGTCTGGCACGCCTGGGTGAGCGAAGACGCTGCCAAGAAAATCGACGCGGCTCTGTAGGTCGAATATTTCCCGGCCAACCGTAGGGCTGGCCGGGACGTTCACCGCATCCACCTGATCGAGAGTCTCTTATGTTTCCCGAAAGCTTTACCTTCTCTATCGCCGACTGGGTCAACGGTTGGGTCGATTCCCTGGTGACCAACTATGGCGATGTGTTCCGGCACATCTCCGAGACCCTGCTATGGGCCATCGTCAACCTCGAAGGGTTGCTGCGCATGGCGCCGTGGTGGTTGATGCTGGCGATTGTCGGTGGCATTGCCTGGCACGCCACCCGCAAGATCGTCGCCACGACAGTGATCGTCGGCCTACTGTTCCTGGTGGGTGCGGTGGGCCTGTGGGACAAGCTGATGCAGACCCTCGCGCTGATGCTGGTGGCGACCCTGATCTCGGTGTTGATCGGCATTCCCCTGGGCATCCTCTCGGCGCGCAGCAATCGCCTGCGTTCGGTGCTGATGCCGTTGCTGGACATCATGCAGACCATGCCGAGCTTCGTGTACCTGATTCCGGTGTTGATGCTGTTCGGCCTGGGCAAGGTCCCGGCGATTTTCGCCACGGTGATCTATGCCGCGCCGCCGTTGATTCGCCTGACCGACCTGGGCATCCGCCAAGTGGACGGCGAGGTGATGGAAGCCATCAACGCCTTCGGCGCCAACCGCTGGCAGCAGCTATTCGGCGTGCAATTGCCCCTGGCCCTGCCGAGCATCATGGCCGGGATCAACCAGACCACCATGATGGCCCTGTCGATGGTGGTCATCGCCTCGATGATCGGCGCCCGTGGCCTGGGTGAAGACGTGCTGGTGGGTATCCAGACCCTCAACGTCGGGCGTGGCCTGGAAGCGGGGCTGGCCATTGTGATTCTCGCCGTGGTCATCGACCGCATTACCCAGGCCTATGGTCGTCCTCGGCATGAGGTGAGCAAATGAGCAACGCAGCCGTCAGCAAGATCGAAGTCAAGAACGTCTTCAAGATTTTCGGCAATCGTTCCAAGGAAGCCCTGGAGCTGATTCGCCAGAACAAGACCAAGGACCAGGTGCTGGCCGAAACCGGTTGCGTAGTCGGCGTGAACGACCTGTCGCTGAGCATCGGCACCGGTGAGATCTTCGTGATCATGGGCCTGTCCGGGTCCGGCAAGTCCACGTTGGTGCGCCACTTCAACCGGCTGATCGACCCTACCAGTGGCGCGATCCTGGTGGACGGCGAAGACATCCTGCAACTGGACATGGACGCCCTGCGCGAATTTCGCCGGCACAAGATCAGCATGGTGTTCCAGAGCTTCGGCCTGCTGCCCCACAAGAGCGTGCTGGACAACGTCGCCTACGGCTTGAAAGTACGCGGCGAGAGCAAACAGGTGTGCGCCGAACGGGCGCTGCACTGGATCAACACGGTGGGCCTGAAAGGCTACGAGAACAAATACCCGCACCAGCTCTCCGGCGGCATGCGCCAGCGCGTCGGCCTCGCCCGTGCGTTGGCGGCGGACACCGACATCATCCTGATGGACGAAGCCTTCAGCGCCCTTGACCCACTGATTCGCGCAGAAATGCAGGATCAGTTGCTGGAGCTGCAAAAGACCCTGCACAAAACCATCGTCTTCATCACCCACGACCTCGACGAGGCCGTGCGCATCGGCAACCGCATCGCGATTCTCAAGGACGGCAAGCTGATCCAGGTCGGCACGCCGCGGGAGATCCTGCACTCGCCGGCGGATGAGTATGTCGATCGGTTTGTACAGCGCAGGGCGGCGGTGGTGTGAGACTGATGTGGCAGCTGAACAGCTATTTTTGGCTGACAGGCTGTTGTGGCGCGGGAGAATTTGAATGAGGTTTGAGATGTCCCAGGCTGAAAAAATCATCATCACCGGCGCCCTGTTGCGCTGGCAGGACGTCGTCGCCGTCGCGCGCTTCGGCGCTGTGCTTGAGCTGTCGACCCAGACCTGGGCGCGGATCGACAATGCCCAGGCCATCGTCCAGCGCATCGTCGAAAGCGGCGAGCGCGCCTATGGCGTCAACACCGGCCTGGGCGCCTTGTGCAATGTCTCGCTCAAGGACGAACAACTTAGCCAGTTATCACGCAACACCTTGCTCAGCCATGCCTGTGGCGTCGGCCCGGCGCTCTCCGACGAGCAGACTCGGGCGATTCTCTGCGCGGCCATCCTCAATTACAGCCAAGGCAAGTCCGGCATCCATCGGCGGGTGGTCGAAGCGCTGCTGGCGCTGCTCAATCGCGGTATCACGCCGCTAGTGCCGTCCCAGGGTTCGGTGGGTTACCTGACCCACATGGCCCACATCGGCATCGCGCTGCTGGGCGTCGGCCAGGTCAGCTATCGCGGGCAAGTAGTCCCGGCGCAACAGGCCCTGGCCGCAGAGGGTTTGCAACCGGTGCAACTGGGGGCCAAGGACGGTTTGTGCCTGGTCAACGGCACGCCGTGCATGACCGGCCTCAGTTGCCTGGCCCTGGCCGATGCGACGCGGCTGTTGCAATGGGCCGACGTGATCGGTGCCATGAGTTTCGAGGCCCAGCGCGGCCAGATCGCCGCGTTCGACGCCGAAGTCATCGCCCTCAAGCCGCACCCGGGCATGCAGCAGGTTGGGGTCAATTTGCGGGCGCTGCTCGACGGCAGCGAAGTCATCGCGTCGAGCTTGGGCATCCGCACCCAGGACGCCTTGAGCATCCGCTCGATCCCCCAGGTGCACGGCGCGGCTCGCGACCAGTTGGCCCATGCCCGGCAACAGATCGAAACCGAACTCAACGCCGCTACCGATAACCCGCTGCTGCTGGGCACGCCGGAAAATTTCCGGGTCATGTCCCAGGCCAATCCTCATGGCCAGTCGGTGGCGTTGGCGGCGGATCTGCTGGCGATTGCCATGGCGGAAATCGGCTCGATCGCCGAGCGCCGCCTCGATCGCCTGATCAATCCCCATGTCAGCGGCTTGCCAGCCTTCCTGGTCGCCAACCCCGGCGTGAATTCGGGGATGATGATCGTGCAATACGTCGCTGCGTCGCTGTGCGCGGAAAATCGCCAGTTGGCGCAGCCGGCGGTGCTGGACAATTTCGTCACCTCCGGCTTGCAGGAAGACCATTTGAGCATGGGCACCAACGCGGCCCTGAAGCTGCACCGGGCGCTGGAAAACTGCACACAGATCCTCGCCATCGAATACTTGTTGGCGGCCCAGTCCTTTGAATTTCTCAAGGAGCAGCGCTTTGGCGCCGGCACCGACATCGCCTGGAAACTGCTGCGCGAGCGCGTCCCGGCCTACGACCAGGACCGCTGGCTGGCGCCGGACATCGCTGCCGCCGCCGGGCTGCTCAAAGACCCGAACGTGCTGCACAGTGTTTTACCGAATTTGAATTGATCGAAAAATAGCGCCAGCGTGCCAAGACACCTATAGCCCACAAGGCATCGCCCAAAAAGCGAAGGTGACGGATAACGGAACATTCCGGAGCGACTGGCGGGTGAAAAAACAAAACTCTCAAAAGGAGCACTACATGACTGCCTTGAACCTTATTCCCGGCCAATTGAGCCTGGCTCAATTGCGTGACATCTATCAGCACCCGGTCACCCTGAGCCTGGATGCCAGCGCGTCGGCGCAAATTGAAGCCAGTGTTGCGTGCGTGGAACAAATCCTCGCCGAGAATCGCACCGCCTACGGCATCAACACCGGTTTCGGCCTGCTGGCCTCGACCCGCATCGCCAGCGAGGACCTGGAAAACCTGCAGCGCTCCCTGGTGCTGTCCCATGCCGCCGGTGTCGGCAAACCAATCAGCGATGCGCTGGTGCGGTTGGTCATGGTGCTTAAGGTCAACAGCCTGAGCCGGGGTTTTTCCGGCATCCGCCGGCAGGTAATCGATGCGCTGATTGCGCTGATCAACGCTGAGGTCTACCCGCACATTCCGCTCAAGGGGTCGGTCGGTGCATCCGGTGACCTGGCGCCGCTGGCCCACATGTCCCTGGTGCTGCTGGGCGAGGGCAAGGCCCGCTACAAGGGCGAATGGCTGCCCGCTGTCGACGCGCTGAAAGTCGCCGGTCTCGCGCCGTTGACCCTGGCAGCCAAGGAAGGCCTGGCGCTGCTCAACGGCACCCAGGTTTCTACCGCGTTTGCGCTGCGTGGCCTGTTCGAAGGTGAAGATCTGTTCGCCGGTGCCCTGGTCCTGGGCAGCCTCACCGTTGAAGCGGTGCTCGGCTCGCGCTCGCCATTCGACGCACGCATCCATGCCGCCCGTGGCCAGAAAGGCCAGATCGATGCCGCCGCTGCCTATCGCGATCTGCTGGGCGAGCGCAGCGAAGTTTCCGATTCGCACCAGAACTGCGACAAGGTCCAGGACCCGTACTCCCTGCGTTGCCAGCCGCAAGTGATGGGCGCCTGCCTGACCCAGTTCCGCCAGGCCGCCGAGGTGCTGGTGATCGAGGCCAATGCCGTGTCGGACAACCCGCTGGTGTTCGCCGCCGAGGGCGACGTGATTTCCGGCGGCAACTTTCACGCCGAACCGGTGGCGATGGCCGCCGATAACATGGCCCTGGCGATTGCCGAGATCGGCTCCCTGAGCGAGCGGCGCATTTCGCTGATGATGGACAAGCACATGTCGCAACTCCCGCCGTTTTTGGTGGCCAATGGCGGGGTGAACTCCGGCTTCATGATTGCCCAGGTGACCGCGGCGGCCCTGGCCAGTGAAAACAAGGCGCTGTCCCATCCTCATTCGGTGGACAGCCTGCCGACCTCGGCCAACCAGGAAGACCATGTTTCCATGGCCCCTGCCGCCGGCAAGCGCCTGTGGGAAATGGCCGAGAACACCCGGGGGATTCTCGCGGTGGAATGGCTGGCGGCCTGCCAGGGGCTGGATTTGCGCGGCGGCTTGAAGACCTCTGCCAAGCTGGAGCAGGCCCGGGCCCTGTTGCGTGCCGAGGTGCCGTTTTACGAGAAGGACCGCTTCTTTGCGCCAGACATCAATGCGGCCACTGAGTTGCTGGCGAGTCGGTGCCTGAATGCATTGGTCACGGCGCCGTTGTTGCCGAGTTTCCAAGGCTGATCCGATCATTCCCACGCTCTGCGTGGGAATGCCTCATGGGACGCTCTGCGTCCCGCTCTGACGGAGGACGTCAATGAAAACCCTCTGGCAAAACTGCCACGCCGCCACCATGGCCCAGGGCGTCTACTCGAGCATCGAAGACGCCGCCATCGTCACCCAGGGCGAGCACATTCACTGGATCGGCTCGCGCGCCGAATTGCCGACGGGTGACTACCCGACGGTCAACGACCTCAACGGCGCCTGGGTCACGCCGGGGCTGATCGATTGCCACACCCACACGGTGTTCGGCGGCAACCGCAGCGGCGAATTCGAACAGCGCTTGCAAGGCGTCAGCTACGCCGAGATCGCCGCTGCTGGTGGCGGTATCGCCAGCACGGTGCGCGCCACTCGGGCGGCCAGTGAAGACGAACTGTTCGCCAGCGCCGCCAAACGCCTGAAAAGCCTGATGCTCGACGGCGTGACTACGGTGGAAATCAAGTCCGGCTACGGCCTGGACCTCGCCAGTGAACGCAAAATGCTGCGGGTCATCCGTCGCCTCGGCACCGAGTTGCCCGTCAGCGTGCGCAGCACCTGCCTGGCGGCCCACGCCTTGCCGCCGGAATACAAGGATCGCGCCGACGACTATATCGAGCACATTTGCAGCGAGATGCTCCCGGCCCTGGCGGCCGAGGGGCTGGTGGATGCGGTGGATGCCTTTTGCGAATACCTGGCGTTCTCCCCGGAACAAGTCGAACGAGTATTTTTGACCGCGCAACGGCTGGGCCTGCCGGTGAAGCTGCACGCCGAACAATTGTCGTCGCTGAATGGCTCCAGCCTGGCGGCGCGTTACCAGGCGCTGTCGGCCGATCATCTGGAATTCATGACCGAGGACGATGCCAAGGCCATGGCCGCGTCCGGCACGGTGGCGGTGTTGTTGCCGGGGGCGTTTTATTTCCTGCGCGAAACCCAGCTGCCGCCCATGGACGCCTTGCGCAAACATGGCGTGAAAATCGCTGTGGCCAGCGACCTCAACCCCGGCACCTCGCCGGCGCTGTCGTTGCGCCTGATGCTGAACATGGCTTGCACGTGTCTGCGCCTCACGCCAGAAGAAGCCTTGGCGGGGGCGACGATTCACGCGGCCCAGGCCCTGGGCATGGCTGACACCCACGGTTCGCTGGAAGCCGGCAAGGTGGCGGATTTCGTCGCCTGGCACATCGACCGCCCGGCCGACCTGGCGTACTGGCTCGGTGGCGATCTGGAAAAACGCGTCGTGCGTCACGGCGTCGAAATCGATTGAGGAGAGTGGTTGTGGAAAAGGTCCTGAATTTCAAGCAAGGGCGCGTGCCGCTGTTGGTCAGCATGCCCCACGCGGGCCTGCGCCTGACGCCGGCGGTGGAGGCTGGGTTGATCCCCGAGGCCCAGAGCCTGCCGGACACCGACTGGCACATTCCCAAGCTCTACGAATTCGCCGCCGATCTGGGCGCCAGCACCCTGGCCGCGGAGTACTCGCGGTTCGTCGTCGACCTGAATCGCCCCGCCGATGACAAGCCGATGTACGTCGGCGCCACCACCGGTTTGTACCCGGCGACATTGTTCGATGGCGTGCCGTTGTTCCGCGAAGGCCTGGAGCCCTCGGCCGAGGAGCGAGCGACGTATCTGCAACAGGTCTGGATGCCATACCACCAGGCGTTGCAGCAGGAACTGGCGCGGCTCAAGGCTGAGTTCGGCTATGCCTTGCTGTTCGATGCCCATTCGATTCGCTCGGTGATCCCGCACCTGTTCGACGGCAAGCTGCCGGACTTCAACCTAGGCACGTTCAACGGCGCCAGCTGCGACCCGACCCTGGCCAGCCAGCTCGAAGCCATCTGCGCCCGCCACGACCGGTTCACCCACGTACTCAACGGGCGTTTCAAGGGCGGCCACATCACCCGGCACTACGGCAACCCGGCCCAGGACATCCACGCGGTGCAACTGGAACTGTGCCAGAGCACCTACATGGAAGAGTTCGAACCGTTCAACTACCGCCCGGATCTGGCGGCACCGACCCAGGTGGTGCTCAAGGAACTGTTGGAAGGCTTCCTGGCGTGGGGACAACGGGCCTACAAACGCTAATTCGAGGTGAGGCGGCTGTTGTGGCGAGGGAGCTTGCTCCCGCTGGGTGGCGAAGCCGCCCTCGCTTTTATGCGGTCGCTACGCAACCGAGCGGGAGCAAGCTCCCTCGCCACAAAAGCATTTCAAGCCCCTCAACCTGTCGCCACCGTGCAAAACCGAGTCGCCTCAGTTCATCTCCAGCCCCTCGACGCTGCGTAATGTTCCAGCCACGGTGCGCCTAGACGCCGACCTACAACAATCATGCTGCCGCACGAGACCCTCCCGATGAAAAGACCGTTCAAACGCTGTCTGTCGATCCTCTGCGGTACCGTACTGTTGAGCTGCGGTGCGATGGCCGCCGAGCCGGCGTCCTGCCAATCCGTGCGGATGGGCGTGGTCAACTGGACCGATGTGATTGCCACCAGCGGCATGGCCGATGTGTTGCTCACCGGGCTGGGCTACGACAGCAAGCAGACCAGCGCCGTGCAGCAGATCATCTTCGCCGGCATCCGCGACAAGCGGCTCGACATTTTCCTGGGGTATTGGAAGCCAGCGATGGACAAGAACATCGCCCCGTTCCTGGCGGCCAACCAAGTGAAGGTATTGGACAAGCCGAGCCTGGCCGATGCCCAGGCCACACTGGCGGTACCGGACTATGTAGCGGCGGCGGGGCTCAAGACTTTCGCCGATATCGCGCGGTTCAAGGATCAGCTCGGCGGGAAAATCTACGGCATCGAGCCGGGCAGCGGCGCAAACACCACCATCAAGACCATGATCGAGACCAACCACTTCGGCCTCAAGGATTTCAAACTGATCGAATCCGGAGAGGCGGGGATGCTGGCGGCGGTGCAGCGGGCAGTGAATCGCAAGGAATTCGTGGTCTTCGTCGGCTGGACCCCGCACCCGATGAACATCAACATGAACATCACCTACCTGACCGGCAGCGAGGACGTCTATGGCCCCAATGAAGGTGCCGCGACTGTCTCCATCGTGACCGCGCCAGACTACGCCCAGCGCTGTCCAAACGTGCAACGCCTGTTGGAAAATCTCACCTTCACCGCAGCCCAGGAAAGCCAGTTGATGGTTCCGATCATGGAGCGCAAGACGCCTCAGGATGTCGCCCGGCAATGGCTGCGCGAGCATCCCGAGGATTTGCAGCGCTGGCTCGCTGGCGTGACCAGTTTCGATGGCAAGGATGGCATGGCGGCGGTGCAGGCCAGTCTCAAGAACTGACACGGTATCAAGGACAGCGATAATCCCGTGGCGAGGGAGCTTGCTCCCGCTGGGTGGCGAAGCCGACCTCGCTTTTTTTTGCGGCCGCTACGCAACCGAGCGGGAGCAAGCTCCCTCGCCACAAAAGCGGCTGAGCCACATACTCTTTCGACGCATGGCAATCCAAGATGGCCTACCCACTCTCCCAGGCAATGTCCGCCTTCATCGACAAAACCCTGAGCTTCACCAGCCCGGACGATAGCCTCGCCGGTTCGCGCCAGGCCTACAGCCAGATGTGCCGGGCGTTTACCCCGCCGCGTCCGCCAACGCTTGCGGTCGAGGATTTGCAGTTGGCCGGCGTGGCCATCCGGGCCTATCACCCGCGCATTGCGCCGCCGCTCGCGGGCTGGCCGTGCATGCTCTATCTGCATGGTGGTGGCTGGGTAGTGGGGGACCTGGATTCCCACGACTTCATCTGCATGGAATTAGCAGCTGAGCTTGGCGCGTTGGTATTGGCGGTCGATTACCGGCTGGCCCCGGAGCATCCGTTCCCGGCCGGTTTCGAAGACTGTTTCGCGGTGTGGTGTCATCTGGCGGATGCACCATTTGCCATCGATCCACGTCGCAGGGTGGTGGTCGGTGACAGCGCCGGCGGCAATCTCGCCGCTGCGTTGTGCCTGGCCTTGCGCGATGCAGGCCGGCCTCTGCCCAAGTCTCAGGTACTGGTTTACCCGGCGCTCGGCGGTCCTGCTCATTTGCCGTCGCGCAATGAATGTTTCGATGCGCCGCTCTTGAGCAGCGACGATCTGCAACGCTATGACGCGTTATACCTGCAGAGTGCGCAACCCTCGGCCTATGCCGCGCCGTTGCTCGCCGATGACCTGGGCGGCCTGCCACCGGCGCTGATCGCCGTCGCGCAATGGGATCCGCTGCGCGACGACGGCGTCCTCTATAGCGAGCGGCTGAACGCCGCAGGAGTCACCTCTGAACTCTATGTCGGGGAAGGCCTCGTCCATGGTTGTCTGCGCGGCCGGAACCAGGTGCCAGAGGTCGATCAGCTGTATCGCACGCTGCTGGCGTATCTGGCTGACACGCTTTGACTGCGCAGGGAGCATGCTCATTCTGGTAATTCGGGTTTATGATGCCGGACGGCAGACTAAATAGAAGTCCCCACAGGGATGACTCGACCCCTTACGGAGCGCGCAATGCAGACTTTGTACCCGCAGATCAAACCCCATGCCCGGCACGATCTGGCTGTCGATGACACCCACACGCTCTATGTCGATGAAAGCGGTTCGCCGGAAGGCCTGCCGGTGGTGTTCATCCACGGCGGCCCTGGGGCGGGTTGCGATGCACAGAGCCGCCGCTACTTCGATCCGAACCTGTACCGCATTGTCACTTTCGACCAGCGCGGCTGTGGTCGTTCGACCCCTCACGCCAGCCTGGAAAACAACACCACCTGGGATCTGGTAGAAGACCTCGAGCGCATCCGCAAGCACCTTGGCATCGAAAAGTGGGTGCTGTTCGGCGGCTCCTGGGGCTCGACGTTGGCGCTGGCCTACGCCCAGACCCATCCGGAGCGGGTGCACGGCTTGATTCTGCGGGGGATCTTCCTCTGCCGGCCGCAGGAAATCGAGTGGTTCTACCAGGCCGGCGCCAGTCGCCTGTTCCCTGACTATTGGCAGGACTACATCGCACCGATTCCGCTGGACGAACGCGACGACCTGCTCAGCGCCTTCCACAAGCGCCTGACCGGTAACGACCAGATCGCCCAAATGCACGCGGCCAAGGCCTGGTCTACTTGGGAGGGCCGCACCGCGACCCTGCGCCCGAACCCGCTGGTGGTCGATCGCTTCTCCGAGCCGCAGCGGGCGCTGTCGATTGCCCGGATTGAATGCCACTATTTCACCAACAACGCTTTCCTTGAACCCAACCAGTTGATTCGCGACATGGGCAAGATCGCCCATTTGCCGGGCGTCATCGTCCATGGCCGCTACGACGTTATCTGCCCGTTGGACAATGCCTGGGAGTTACATCAGAACTGGCCCAACAGCGAACTGCAGGTGATCCGCGACGCCGGTCACGCCGCTTCGGAGCCAGGGATTACCGATGCGCTGGTGCGCGCCGCCGCGCAAATGGCCCGGCGCCTGCTCGACTTGCCACCCGAAGAAGCATGAAGGGGCTGCTGCAGCGGGTTCGCGGTGCCCGGGTCGAAGTCGCTGGCGAGATCGTCGGGGCCGTGGACCACGGCTTGCTGGTACTGGTCGCCGTCGAGCCGGGAGATACCCGCGCCAGCGCCGACAAACTCCTGCACAAGCTGCTTAACTACCGGGTGTTCAGCGACGCCGAGGGCAAGATGAACCTGTCCCTGGCGGATGTCGGGGGTGGATTGCTGCTGGTGTCGCAATTCACCTTGGCGGCGGACACCAAAAGCGGCCTTCGTCCGAGTTTTTCGACCGCCGCGCCGCCTGCGCTCGGTGAAGAACTCTTCGACTATCTACTGAGCCAGGCGAAACAGGTGCATGGCACCGTGGCATCAGGTAGATTCGGCGCCGACATGCAAGTGCATCTGGTCAATGATGGCCCGGTAACCTTCCTGTTACAGGTCTGAAAGCGTTTGAAACATCTTTTCGGTCCGGTTTCGAGTCAAAACACGGAGTTTTCTCGATAAATACTTTGCTAGCCCTGATGCGTTGTCACGCGGCCTACTAGATAATCGCGCGCTACGGGGGACCAGCGTTCGCTGGTCCATTTGACTTAGGTAGAGACTTGTCCTGAACCGTTTGGGGAATCATTTTGTCCCATCGGAGTCGGAACAATGCTCGCCAACTTGGCAAGAGTGGTCCGCAGGAACGGTTTTTCAGCGCCGTTACCGTGCAGATACTTTATCTGGCCGTTGGTTTTTTGATCTGTTTTCGGCGAGGGTTGCTCGTGATTGTTAGTCCCTGTAATGCACCAAAAATGACTGCCAAACGGTTTAGAAACGCTCTGGTAGCGGGCTCCGCCCTGTTGTGCCTGTTTGGCGCGGGCCAACTGTGGGCATTCAGCCTGGATGATGTATCGGCGAAGGCACAAGAACTGGCCGGGCAGAAATTCGAAGCCCCGCGCAGCAATCTGCCGAACGAATTCCGCGAAATGAAATTCGCCGATTATCAGAAAATCCGTTTCCGCACCGAAAAAGCTGAATGGGCCGACCAGAAGACTCCGTTCCGGTTGTCCTTCTATCACCAGGGCATGCATTTCGATACGCCGGTGAAGATCAACGAAATCACTGCGACCACTGTCGACGAGATCAAGTACGACCCGACACGTTTCGATTTCGGCGACGTCAAATTCGATCCCAAGGCTACCGAACAGCTGGGCTACGCCGGTTTCCGCGTGTTGTACCCGATCAACAAGGCCGACAAGCAAGACGAAATCATGACCATGCTGGGCGCGAGCTATTTCCGCGTCATCGGCAAGGGTCAGGTCTATGGCTTGTCCGCTCGTGGCATGGCCATCGACACCGCATTGCCATCCGGTGAAGAGTTCCCGCGCTTTCGCGAGTTCTGGATCCAGCGTCCAAAACCGACCGACAAGCACCTGGTGATCTTCGCCCTGCTGGATTCGCCACGGGCCACCGGCGCCTATCGCCTGACCGTTCGTCCGGGCACCGATACCGTTGTCGATGTGAAATCCCGCGTGTTCCTGCGTGATCGTGTCAACAAGCTGGGCATCGCCCCGTTGACCAGCATGTTTCTGTTCGGCGCCAACCAGCCGTCCAAGGTGCTGAACTACCGTCGTGAACTCCACGATTCCAGCGGCCTGTCCATCCATGCCGGCAACGGCGAGTGGATCTGGCGTCCGCTGAACAACCCGAAACACCTGGCCGTGAGCAACTTCTCGGTAGAAAACCCGCGTGGTTTCGGCTTGCTGCAGCGCGGCCGCGATTTCAGCCACTACGAAGATCTCGACGACCGCTACGAAAAACGCCCAAGTGCCTGGATCGAGCCGAAAGGCGATTGGGGCAAGGGCACCGTCAATCTGGTTGAGATCCCGACCGCCGACGAGACCAACGACAACATCGTTGCTTTCTGGAGCCCGGAAAAACTGCCTGAGCCAGGCCAGCCGCTGGACTTTGCCTATCGCCTGCACTGGACACTCGACGAAGCCAGCCTGCACTCGCCAGACAGTGCCTGGGTCAAGCAGACCCTGCGTTCCACCGGTGACGTGAAACAGTCCAACCTGATCCGTCAGCCGGACGGCAGCGTGGCCTACCTGGTGGATTTCGAAGGTCCGTCCCTGCAAGCCCTGCCTGAAGACGCCGATGTGCGTAGCCAGGTGAGCATTGGCGACAACGGCGAGATCGTCGAGAACAGCGTGCGCTACAACCCTGAAACCAAGGGCTGGCGCTTGACGCTGCGCTTGAAGATCAAGGATCCGAGCAAGGCGACCGAGATGCGTGCCGCGTTGGTCCGCCCTCTGGTTCCTGTCGAGCTGCCTGCCACCTCGCATTCGGTGACGACCCTGGCCAAGGCCGACAAGGTCGCCAAGCAGCAGAGCGAAAAAGAGAAAGCCAACGAGCAAGCCGGCGAGCAGAAAGAAACCAAGGCCGTCAAGGCGTCCACCGCCGCCGCCGAGCCGACCACAACCCCGCAGGAACCGGAACAGACTGAGCAAGTGCTGACCGAGACCTGGAGCTACCAGTTGCCTGCCGATGAGTAATACTTCCGTACAACCAGAATCTCTTCGCGAGTATCTGGCCCATTTGCCGATGACCGATGAGCAGCGCGCCGAGCTGGCGGGCTGCAAGTCTTTCAGCGAATTGCACGAACGCCTGGCTTCTTCGACATTCGATGCACCCAACGAGGCGGCGCAAGCCTCGGTGGGCCGTCGCCTGACGTTGAGCACTGCCGAGGAACTCGAGGAAGCCGAAATGCTGGCCCTCGATTCCAGCGGCCGGGTGTGCTTGAAGGCGACTCCGCCAATTCGTCGGACCAAGGTCGTGCCGGAGCCGTGGCGCACCAATATCCTGGTGCGCGCCTGGCGCCGCCTGACTGGCCGCACCAACCCGCCGAAACCGCCCAAGGACGAGCGCGTATTGCCGCACGCGCGTTGGCGGACCGTAGGCTCGATCCGCCGTTACATCCTGCTGATCCTGATGCTCGGCCAGACCATCGTTGCCGGCTGGTACATGAAAGGCATCATGCCGTACCAGGGCTGGTCGCTGGTGGACCTGGACGAAGTGCTGCACCAACCGCTGTTGCAGACGGCCACGCAAGTGCTGCCGTATGCGCTGCAAACCAGCATCCTGATTCTGTTCGGGATCTTGTTCTGCTGGGTATCGGCGGGTTTCTGGACCGCGTTGATGGGCTTCCTCGAACTGCTCACCGGGCACGACAAGTACCGTATCTCCGGCGCCAGCGCCGGTAACGAGCCGATTCCCAAGGACGCCCGCACTGCGCTGGTAATGCCGATCTGTAACGAGGACGTGCCACGGGTATTCGCCGGCCTGCGCGCCACCTTCGAGTCCGTCGCGGCCACGGGTGACCTGGATCGCTTCGACTTCTTTGTACTCAGCGACAGCAACGAAACCGATATCTGTGTCGCCGAACAGCAGGCCTGGATGGACGTCTGCCGTGAAACCAGTGGCTTCGGCAAGATCTTCTACCGTCGTCGCCGTCGCCGCGTGAAGCGCAAGAGCGGCAACCTCGACGACTTCTGCCGTCGGTGGGGCAGCGACTACAAGTACATGGTCGTGCTCGACGCCGACAGCGTCATGAGCGGCGAATGCCTGACCAGCCTGGTACGGCTGATGGAAGCCACGCCGGACGCGGGCATCATCCAGACCGCGCCACGCGCCTCGGGCATGGATACGCTGTATGCGCGCATGCAGCAGTTCGCCACTCGGGTGTACGGTCCCTTGTTTACGGCCGGTTTGCACTTCTGGCAGTTGGGCGAATCGCACTATTGGGGCCATAACGCGATCATCCGCATGAAGCCGTTTATCGATCACTGCGCCCTCGCGCCGTTGCCCGGTAAAGGTGCGTTCTCCGGAGCGATCCTGTCCCACGACTTCGTCGAAGCCGCGCTGATGCGCCGTGCCGGCTGGGGCGTGTGGATTGCCTATGACCTGCCGGGCAGTTACGAAGAATTGCCCCCGAACCTGCTGGACGAACTCAAGCGTGACCGTCGCTGGTGCCACGGTAACCTGATGAACTTCCGGCTGTTCCTGGTCAAGGGCATGCACCCGGTGCACCGTGCGGTGTTCCTGACCGGCGTGATGTCCTACCTGTCGGCACCGCTGTGGTTCTTCTTCCTGGTGCTGTCCACCGCGCTGCTGGCGGTGAATACACTGATGGAGCCGCAATACTTCCTGGAGCCGCGCCAGCTGTATCCGCTATGGCCGCAGTGGCATCCGGAAAAAGCCATCGCGCTGTTCTCCACCACGATCGTGTTGCTGTTCCTGCCCAAGCTCTTGAGCATCATCCTGATCTGGGCAAAAGGCGCGAAGGAATTCGGCGGCAAGTTCAAGGTGACCCTGTCGATGCTGCTGGAGATGTTCTTCTCCATGCTGCTGGCGCCGGTGCGAATGATTTTCCACACTCGCTTCGTCCTTGCTGCTTTCCTGGGCTGGGCCGCGACCTGGAATTCGCCCAAGCGTGATGATGACTCCACGCCATGGAGCGAAGCGGTCAAGCGCCACGGTCCACAAACCCTGTTGGGCTTCTTCTGGGCCTTGCTGGTGATCTGGCTGAACCCAAGCTTCCTGTGGTGGCTGGTGCCGATCGTGGGCTCCTTGATGCTGTCGATCCCAGTCTCGGTGATTTCCAGCCGTGTGGGCCTGGGCTTGAAATCCCGCGATGAAAGCCTGTTCCTGATTCCTGAGGAATACGCACCGCCGCAGGAGTTGCTGTCGACTGACCAGTACACCCATGAAAACCGTTGGCATGCCCTGAACGACGGCTTCATCCGGGCAGTGGTCGACCCGCAACAAAACGCCTTGGCGTATGCGCTGGCCACTTCGCGTCACGGCCAGGCCGAGCCGATAGAATGGCTGCGGGTCGAACGCGTTCGTCACGCCCTGAAGGTCGGCCCAGAGGGCCTCAACAACGCCGAGCGACTGGCGCTGCTGAGTGATCCGGTGGCCTTGTCCCGTCTGCATGAGCAGGTCTGGAGCGAGGCGCATCCCGAGTGGTTGGCGGCGTGGCGTGAATCGGTGAAAGCCGATCCCCATGCACCGTTGCTGCCGCTACAGCCGGTGAGCGTACAGCCTCAACTGGCTTGATGGCCTGATACGCAAAAAGCCCCGCTTCTGGAAGGAAGCGGGGCTTTTTGTTGGGCGTTATATGAGTTCTTGATCACCGCCCGTGGCAAGGTCAGGGTTGTGTATTGACGTTGTCCAGTGCTCGGTTTGCCAGCATGCCACTCAGCTCGATCAGTTGCTGAATACCAAGGGCAATATGGCGCCGCGAGCCTTTCAGGTCGAACGCAAGGTCGCTGATCATGGCGTCGGCTGATGCCAGGTTTTCGCTGAGGTTGGCCAGCAGGCTTTCGGTGTCGATGCCATCGGCGACGGTGAAAAGCTGGCCTGGCGACGGTTTCTTCTCGGATTTGGCCTGTTTGGGGTTCAGGTAGTAATCGAGCGCGCGATCAGAAGCTTCCTGGAGTTTCTTGGGGTCGGTTTCTGTTTCTGGCGGGTTGGGTGTGACCTTGTGCATGGTTGACGCTCCTTGATTGATGGAGCCGCCAGACATCGCTGCTAAACGAGAAGGGTGGCGGCAGTACGCGGGTTAGCAGACCAGGAATCAAGGGACCCGGCGCACCGAAGTGCCCCACGCACAGCCGCCATAAAGCGGACCTGCGTGCCTTGATATTGTGCCGAGCTGCTAAACCCGATCGCTGAACTGACAGCGACCCGCAAACGTTAGAGCCCAGGGCCAAGGCGCACAAGCCGGCGGATTCTGGCGTAGTTGTAGGCAATGGCGCAAGACGTCGTAGCCTTGGGATGACGGATTGTGGGAGGTAGGTGTTTTTGTATGTATATCCGTTATTTAGGTAACGGCTGCTTACGGTTTCGCTCTTACAGCGACTCACTTTTATGAAGCGTAAAAGTAAGCAAATGTATGGTCAGCCTACCTTTTGCTACTCAGTCACGATGAACGGTAAATCAGGCTTGCGCTAATGTATCCGGGCTCCATGTGAGCGCGGGTACGCGCTCGGCCCTTGATGAGTATTCGCTCCTGCCTGTCCTTAAAAGCGCTTCAGCTTCGAAAGCTTCTTTGCTTATCAGGTTCTCAGCCAGGATATTTGCCGTTTATCGCCATCACTTACTGACGTCGCAAAAGCCGGTGGTAAAACTGGATCACGCAGTGAAATGCCCGTTGTAGGTGCCACCTTTGGTCAACAGCGCCCAGACGATCCTGGCCATTTTATTAGCCAGAGCACAGGCAACTTTGTTGATTGGTTTTCGGGCCAAAAGGTTTCTAGCCCAGACGCCGAGCGCATCGTTTCGTTTATCGATTCGGTAAAGCAGGGTTTGGGCGCCCTGCATCAACAAGGTTCGCAAATACCGATCCCCACGCTTGCTAA